>NZ_JAOWDM010000090.1:0-202732 GCF_030334645.1 Citrobacter sp. Cc139 | reverse complement strand
TCTGAAACCAGCCACATATCCGCCTCTTCAAACATTTCCTGAACAGTACGGCTTATCTGTTCTTTCTCATGCTTGCTGGCATCAGTATTGATCGCCGGCAGTGTCATCATCGGTTTTACCCGAACATCAGCATCGGGGAAGATCCGGTGAACCCTCTTACTCAATTCGCCCAGAATGATATCTTTTGCACCTGGCAGACCATCAAAATTCCTTTTGTCATAAACGAGTTCCACGAACATTGCGCATCACCTCTTTACTGGATGGATATACAGTATTTATACTGTATTTCTATCCGTCATTCAAGAGAGGGCACTGACATGGGATTCCCATCACCTGCGGCAGATTATGTTGAAACACGAATCTCCCTCGACCAGCAGTTTATTCGTCATCCATCAGCAACATATTTTATGCGGGCAGCGGCTTCGTATTATCGTGAAGGGATACTAAATGGTGCGCTGCTGGTTATCGACTCATCCTTATCGCCATGCGATGGTTCGTTGCTGATATGTGCGATGGATGGAGAATTCAGGATTAAGCGTTACCGGGTGCACCCGAAGCCGCACCTGATAAACCTGGAGAACGGGAGAAGGGAAGCGATACCAGCCGAAAAGGAAGGATACGGCACTTCGCTCCCGGTATTCGGGGTGATCACCTACATTATTAATGATGCGAGGCTAGGGGAGTTTGATGACTGTCCTGTCATGTGACGGCAAAAACAAAAAAGCCCGCACGGGCGGGCAATAACATGCTTATTTTGTGTTCAAATTTATTATGGGCGAATTGAGTATCGGCATTAACAATGACTAATTTAGTGCTGAGTGGAAAAATTCTTAGCAAGGAAATTAATTTCGAGTGATTACGGAGAGTGACAGTTTCTGTGTCGTATGTATTTTGCATTTTTTAAGAACGATGCCCTCGCAAAAGGAGCAAAAAAAAGAAGTAATCCACCTGATTTAAGAGTGGGTTTTGTTTAAGTTCTTTTGGAAACAGTTGGTTGTTGAGATTAAAAAAAATAGTAAAGTTTAATTGATTGATGACGATAACTTGAATGACACAGGCAAGCCTGGCGTAATAACCCAAAAGGAATATTTTATGGCACAAGTTATCAATACAAACAGCCTGTCGCTGTTGACCCAGAACAACCTGAACAAATCTCAGTCTTCTCTGAGCTCCGCTATTGAGCGTCTGTCTTCCGGTCTGCGTATCAACAGCGCGAAAGACGATGCTGCTGGTCAGGCGATTGCTAACCGCTTCACCTCTAACATCAAAGGTCTGACTCAGGCGTCCCGTAACGCCAACGATGGTATCTCCATCGCGCAGACCACTGAAGGTTCTCTGTCTGAAATCAACAACAACCTGCAACGTGTTCGTGAACTGGCGGTTCAGTCTTCTACTGGTACCAACTCCCAGTCTGACCTCGACTCCATCCAGGCTGAAATCACTCAGCGTCTGAACGAAATCGACCGCGTTTCCGGTCAGACTCAGTTCAACGGCGTGAAAGTGCTGGCGAAAGACAACACCCTGACCATTCAGGTCGGTGCCAACGATGGCGAAACCATCGATATCAACCTGAAAGAAATCAACTCCAAAACGCTGGGTCTGGATACCCTGAGCGTGCAGAATGCTTATACTCCTAAAACAACTGATGTCGGCACTCCTGCAGTTACTAAAGATGTTGTTATTGCAAAACCTGACCAAACAGCAATTAATAACGCGGCAAAAGGTACTAGCGGGAAAATTGATAGTTTCGAATTAAAAGATGGCAAGTATTACGCCAATATTACGGGTACCGGTTTTACTGCTAGTGATACTGAAGGCGATGGTCTGTATGAAGTTGATATCGATGATACTGACGGCACGGTAACCATCAAAACTAAAGACAAAGATATCACCACTGCTGACACCACCACTGTAACAGCTAAACAAGTAGAAACTGCGGCTGCGGTGAAACCGTCTACAGAAAAAGCGGCTGAAGCATTAGTGGCCGCAGGTGTTGCTGGCGCAACGAAAGACAATACCACTCTGGTCAAAATGTCTTTCGAAGACAAAAATGGCAAAGCGATCGACGGTGGTTATGCTCTCAAAGTTGATGGCAAGTTCTATGCTGCTGAATATGACGAGAAAACTAAAACCATTACGGCTAAAACAGTTGATTACACTGATGACAAAGGCGTGGGCCAGAAAGCCGCTGTCCAATTCGGTGGTGTAAACGGCAAAACTGAAGTGGCAACTGTTGGCAATAAACAATACCTGGCTTCCAGTGTTAAAGGTCACGACTTCAAAACTGGTGCAGCGCTGAACGAAGTGGCTACCACCAAAACCGAAAGTCCGCTGGCTAAAATCGACGCGGCGCTGGCGAAAGTTGCTGACCTGCGTTCCGACCTGGGTGCGGTACAGAACCGTTTCAACTCTACCATCACTAACTTGGGTAACACCGTAAACAACCTGTCTGAAGCCCGTAGCCGTATCGAAGATGCTGACTACGCGACTGAAGTGTCCAACATGTCTCGTGCAAACATTCTGCAACAGGCGGGTACTTCTGTTCTGGCGCAGGCAAACCAGACCACGCAGAACGTCCTGTCTCTGCTGCGTTAATTTACATTTATCGCGCAAACCCCGCTCCGGCGGGGTTTTTTTTCGTTTAGAATAATGCTTTCAGGATTGAATGGATGTTCTGGTAATGAATGATATTTCTTATGGGCGTGTGGCTGAAAAGTGGCCACGTGACTATTCAATGCTCGCTCGTCGGATACAGTTTCTGCGTTTTCATGATTGCCTGGTTAAGATGGTTAGCTGCAATGGGCAGTTGATAATTGGTTACATCTCAAAATTCAATCAGAATGAGAACTTAATTCTGGCGTCAGATACTCCTAAAGGAAGCAACAGAATCGAAGTAAAACTGGAGTCTCTTGCTTCACTTGAAGAGCTGCAGGATAACTCCGGAATTGTTACTGAGTTAGTGACTAGTGGGACATTCAACACACAGCCATATGAGCCAACAAAGCAGGATTTCTTTTCGATATGCAATAAGTGTTTCAAGCAAGGGGTAGGCATCAGGGTTTATATGCTTGATGGCAGAATTATTGTAGGTGATACCACGGGTGTTAATGCTTGCCATGTTGGAATTAAAATACCTGAAGGCAGCCATATGCAAATCATGTTTGATTGGGTTGGTAGGATCACTTCATCAGATTATGTTGAATAGGGCTCAGGTAGTCGTGCACAGTAGAGGTTGCAAGGCTGTAAAAGCTTCGCTATTAGGTACGGTGATCAATTACTGCAACTGCCATATAAGGAGTTGTCTGGCAATAGGAATGTACACTGTATTCCTGTGCTGGCTGACTCTGAACGCAGTATTAGCTTAGGTGTGAAAGATTACGTCTGTTTTTGATTATAAAAAGTCATATTTTATTGCTTTATGTGTTTTTTCGACATTATATGTTTTGAGAATGTACGAAGACCCTGGGGAATTGCGTCACTGGGAAGTTATGGCACTAATATTAATTTTTGCATTCTGGCTTCCTGAGTTGATTGTTTTGGTTGTTTCTTTTGCGTTTCTGGGGCCAATTCTATTGGGTATCAGATTCATGCGTAGTCAAAAGGTTTGCGCCTGAATCAAACGTACCGCAGATCTGTTGTGCAAGAAGGGCGGCGGCAAACTGGCAATCGTTCGATAGTGTGAGTATTGAATGACTGCCAGCTGAAGCTGAGTTTACCTGGTGATTATCGAACAAACCAGTCGTCCGCATTTTCCCAGGCATCCTGCAGAGTTTCCTGTACAAATGCTTTATCATCTTCTTTATTGGTCGATCGCAGGACTGATAACCCGTCGTTACTGGCCGATTTGACAATGACCTCCACGTCCTCATAATGCTTACTGATTCGGCGTGTCATTTCCTGTTTTAACGCTTCTACAGAGCCTTTGGGCATTTTACTGATTTTTTCTTTTGCAATGCTGATTTCGATACGCATGATGACCCCTCTATTACTGTGCAAATACAAGCAAATATTTAACTGGTTATTTGTACAGTGTCAAGATGGATGATGAGGCATGATTGAATAGCTTTTTTTGGGGCATGCTTGGGGCAAAAATGTCTGCTTTGGGGCATTTTGGGGCATGATTGGGACGTTATAACACGTATGAACTTTACCGAATTTCACATGGTGTTAATTTTTAATGCGTTGAATATACTAAAGAAAACACATGCTCTTGGGCGTTCTTTAGTGATTTCTAAAATACCTGCGTCACGCAGTTAAAGTGGCGGGCATACTCTTCCAGGCTGGTGATCCCAAGTCGCACCCATCTCGGGTGCGACCACTGGGGTAAGCCGATATAGATCATAACGCGTGCAGGATCTCGTCCACGCTGCGCACGCGCGCAATGCGTGGGAAAATGTGTGTCATGCTGCCTTGATGCTGGTCAGCACTGGCGGAGCTACAGGCATCTTCCGCAACAATCAGATTGAAACCTAGCTCCCACGCGTTTCGCGCGGTGGATTCCACGCCAATATTCGTGGAGATGCCACACAGAACGATGGTATCGATACCCCGGCGGCGCAACTGTAGCTCGAGATCGGTACCGTAGAACGCGCCCCACTGACGTTTGGTGACTTCCAGATCGCTGGCGCATTTGCCCAGGGCTTGCGGATAATCCCACCAGTTGTCGGGTAACGCTTTGGCCGGGGCCTGGGCATCAACCGGCTGTTTCAGCGCTTCAGCATAATCATCAGACCAGCCAACGCGTACCATCACTACTGGAGAACCCTTAGCACGAAATTTTTCCGCCAACCGTGCGGCGCGGATAACCACATCGTGTGCCGTATGTGGTCCGCCAGCGAAAGGCAGGATCCCTTCCTGTAAGTCAATAACGACAAGGGCGGTTGTTGTTGCGTTCAGTTCCAGCATGGTCACTCCAGTAAAAAATAAGAATTCCGTTACACCTTAATCGCGAATCAGTGTGAAAGGGGCGACAATTTTTGTTATTTTTTGTGAGATTACGCAATGCCCGTCGAGGAAACAGGCGTACAGTCAGTACCGGACTTATCGTGCGGCAGAATTTCCAGTATAATAGCCGCCTTTTTTCATTCAGTTGTGACATTCAGCTAAAGCTGCGACTTCGTCATCTGCGAGACAGATGACAATCCGCCTGCGGCAAAGTTAAGGGATATCTCATGCGTACAGAATATTGCGGGCAGCTACGTCTGTCCCACGAGGGGCAGCAGGTGACTCTGTGTGGTTGGGTCAACCGTCGTCGTGATCTTGGTAGCCTGATCTTTATCGATATGCGCGACCGCGAAGGTATCGTGCAGGTATTTTTCGATCCGGACCGTGCGGACGCGTTAAAGCTGGCCTCCGAACTGCGTAATGAGTTCTGCATCCAGGTTACGGGCACCGTGCGTGCGCGTGATGCGAAAAACGTCAATGCCGATATGGCAACTGGCGAAATTGAAGTACTGGCGTCCGATCTGACCATCATCAACCGCTCAGACTCACTGCCGCTGGACTCTAACCACGTCAATACCGAAGAAGCGCGTCTGAAGTATCGTTATCTGGATCTGCGTCGTCCTGAAATGGCGCAGCGCCTGAAAACACGCGCCAAAATTACCAGCCTGGTGCGTCGTTTTATGGACGATCACGGCTTCCTCGACATCGAAACCCCGATGTTGACCAAAGCGACGCCGGAAGGCGCGCGCGATTATCTGGTGCCTTCCCGCGTTCATAAAGGCAAGTTTTACGCGCTGCCGCAGTCTCCTCAGCTGTTCAAACAGCTGCTGATGATGTCTGGCTTTGACCGCTACTATCAGATCGTAAAATGCTTCCGCGATGAAGACTTACGTGCTGACCGTCAGCCTGAATTTACCCAGATCGACGTCGAGACGTCTTTCATGACTGCGCCGCAGGTGCGTGAAGTAATGGAAGCGTTAGTGCGGAATCTGTGGCTGGAAGTGAAAGGTGTGGATCTGGGCGATTTCCCGATCATGACCTTTGCCGAGGCTGAGCGCCGTTACGGCTCCGATAAACCAGACCTGCGTAACCCAATGGAACTGGTTGACGTCGCTGATCTGGTGAAAGACGTTGAGTTCGCGGTGTTCTCTGGTCCGGCGAACGATCCGAAAGGCCGTGTAGCCGCTCTGCGCGTACCGGGCGGTGCGAGCTTAAGCCGTAAGCAGATCGATGATTACGGTAACTTTATTAAGATCTACGGCGCGAAAGGTCTGGCTTACATCAAAGTCACCGAGCGTGCGAAAGGTCTGGAAGGTATCACCAGCCCGGTGGCTAAGTTCCTGAACGCAGAAATCGTGGAAGCGATTCTGGCGCGTACCGGAGCGCAAGACGGCGACATGATTTTCTTCGGTGCCGACAACAAGAAAGTGGTTGCCGACGCGATGGGCGCGCTGCGTCTGAAACTGGGTAAAGATCTGAGCATTACCGACGAGTCGAAATGGGCGCCGCTGTGGGTCATCGACTTCCCGATGTTTGAAGACGATGGTGAAGGCGGTCTGACCGCGATGCACCACCCGTTCACCTCGCCGAAAGACATGACCGCTGCTGAGCTGAAAGCTGCGCCGGAAGATGCGGTTGCCAACGCTTACGATATGGTTATCAACGGCTATGAAGTAGGTGGTGGTTCCGTACGTATTCACAACGGTGACATGCAGCAGACCGTATTCGGTATTCTGGGCATTAACGAGCAAGAGCAGCGCGAGAAATTCGGCTTCCTGCTGGATGCGCTAAAATATGGTACTCCGCCGCATGCGGGCCTGGCGTTTGGTCTGGATCGTCTGACCATGTTGCTGACGGGTACTGATAACATTCGCGACGTTATTGCCTTCCCGAAAACGACGGCAGCCGCGTGTCTGATGACTGAAGCGCCAAGCTTCGCTAACGAAGCAGCGCTGGCGGAACTGAGCATTCAGGTTATGAAGAAGGCCGAGAATAACTGATATGAAGTACAAACAGCCTGTCTCGGTGTTGGTCGTGATTTATGCAAAGGACACCGGGAGAGTGCTGATGTTACAGCGACGCGACGATCCTGACTTCTGGCAGTCGGTCACCGGCAGCCTGGAAGAGGGTGAAACCGCGTCGCAGGCCGCCATGCGCGAAGTAAAGGAAGAGGTCGCCATTGATGTTGCGACTGAGCAACTGACCTTAATTGACTGTCAGCGCACGGTGGAGTTTGAGATTTTTAGCCATTTACGTCATCGCTATGCGCCGGGAATTGAACGTAATACTGAATCCTGGTTTTGCCTGGCACTTCCCTCAGAACGAGAGGTCGTGTTCACCGAACATCTGACCTATCGTTGGGTTAATGCGGTTGAAGCCGCCCAGTTAACCAAGTCGTGGAGTAATCGGCAGGCGATTGAAGAATTTGTGATTAACGTCGCCTGAGAAGGCGCGCTTTTTGGAGATATTATTTATGGCAGGTCATAGTAAATGGGCCAATACCAGACATCGTAAAGCCGCGCAGGATGCCAAGCGCGGTAAAATTTTCACCAAAATCATTCGTGAGCTGGTGACGGCGGCTAAACTGGGCGGGGGCGATCCGGATGCTAACCCGCGTCTGCGCGCGGCGGTGGATAAAGCGCTGTCCAACAACATGACCCGTGACACCCTGAACCGTGCCATCGCGCGTGGCGTGGGCGGTGATGAAGACTCGAATATGGAGACCATCATCTATGAAGGTTACGGCCCTGGCGGCACCGCGGTGATGATTGAATGCCTGTCTGACAACCGTAACCGTACCGTGGCTGAAGTGCGTCATGCGTTCAGCAAAACCGGCGGTAACCTGGGCACCGACGGCTCTGTGGCTTACCTGTTCAGCAAAAAAGGCGTGATCTCTTTTGAGAAAGGCGACGAAGACACCATCATGGAAGCGGCCCTGGAAGCCGGTGCAGAAGATGTAGTGACCTACGACGACGGCGCAATTGATGTTTACACCGCGTGGGAAGAGATGGGCAAAGTGCGTGACGCGCTGGAAGCGGCTGGCCTGAAAGCAGACAGCGCTGAAGTGACGATGATCCCGTCCACTAAAGCAGACATGGATGCAGAAACGGCACCGAAACTGATGCGTCTGATCGATATGCTGGAAGACTGCGACGACGTACAGGAAGTTTACCACAACGGTGAAATCTCCGATGAGGTTGCTGCGACCTTAGAATGATGTGGTTAAGCCATAAAGTAACAGGAGATGCGTGATGTCTATTATTCTCGGCATTGACCCGGGGTCACGCATTACCGGTTATGGCGTAATCCGTCAGGTCGGCAGGCAACTGACCTACCTCGGCAGCGGCTGTATTCGCACCAAAGTTGACGATCTTCCATCACGTCTGAAGCTGATTTATGCGGGCGTGACGGAGATAATCACCCAGTTCCAGCCGGACTATTTTGCCATTGAGCAGGTTTTTATGGCGAAGAACGCCGACTCGGCGCTAAAGCTGGGGCAGGCGCGCGGCGTGGCCATCGTTGCGGCGACCAATCAGGATCTTCCGGTCTTTGAATATGCGGCCCGCCAGGTAAAACAGACCGTGGTTGGCATCGGTAGCGCGGAAAAAAGCCAGGTGCAGCATATGGTGCGTACGCTACTGAAGCTGCCCGCCAACCCGCAGGCGGACGCCGCGGATGCGTTGGCGATTGCCATTACCCACTGCCATGTCAGTCAGAATGCCATGCAAATGAGCGAGTCGAGGCTGAATCTGGCGCGAGGTCGGTTACGTTAGTGACAAATGAGGCTGGATATCTATCCAGCCTTTTTTTATGATAGCGCATTACCTTTTAGCCCTTAACGCAGGAGCGTCATGTGATAGGCAGACTCAGAGGCATCATTCTTGAAAAACAACCCCCGCTGGTCCTTCTGGAAACGGGTGGGGTAGGCTATGAAGTGCATATGCCCATGACCTGTTTCTACGAGCTGCCGGAAGCCGGACAGGAAGCGATTATCTTCACCCATTTTGTGGTGCGTGAAGATGCGCAGTTGCTGTATGGCTTCAACAACAAGCAAGAACGCACGCTATTTAAAGAGTTAATTAAAACCAACGGCGTAGGCCCGAAGCTGGCGCTGGCGATCCTCTCCGGTATGTCTGCCCAGCAGTTCGTGAATGCCGTTGAACGTGAAGAACTTGGCGCGCTGGTGAAGTTACCCGGCATTGGAAAGAAAACTGCCGAGCGTTTGATTGTAGAAATGAAGGACCGCTTTAAAGGTCTGCATGGCGATCTCTTTACCCCGGCGGCGGATCTGGTCCTGACCTCTCCGGCAAGTCCGGCAACAGAGGACGCCGAGCAGGAAGCGGTTGCTGCGCTGGTGGCGTTAGGCTATAAACCACAGGAAGCCAGCCGCATGGTGAGCAAAATTGCTCGCCCTGATGCCAGCAGTGAAACCCTGATTCGTGAAGCGCTTCGCGCGGCATTGTGAGGTAAAGGATGATTGAAGCAGATCGCCTGATTTCGGCTGTCAGCACGACACCTGAAGACCTGGTGGATCGTGCGATCCGCCCTAAATTGCTGGAAGAGTATATTGGCCAGCCTCAGGTACGCTCGCAAATGGAGATTTTTATTCAGGCGGCAAAGCTGCGCGGTGATGCCCTCGATCACCTGCTGATTTTTGGTCCTCCTGGCCTCGGTAAAACCACGCTTGCCAATATTGTGGCCAATGAAATGGGCGTCAACCTGCGCACCACATCCGGACCTGTGCTGGAGAAAGCGGGCGATCTGGCGGCGATGCTCACTAACCTTGAACCCCACGATGTTCTCTTTATCGATGAAATCCATCGCCTGTCGCCGGTGGTGGAAGAGGTGCTGTATCCGGCGATGGAAGATTATCAACTGGATATCATGATTGGCGAAGGGCCTGCTGCACGTTCAATTAAGATCGATCTGCCGCCGTTTACCCTGATTGGGGCGACGACGCGCGCCGGGTCGTTAACGTCCCCGCTGCGTGACCGCTTTGGTATTGTGCAGCGACTGGAGTTCTATCAGGTCGCCGATCTGCAGCACATTGTCGGACGTAGCGCCCGCTTCATGGGACTGGAAATGAGCGATGAAGGGGCGTTGGAAGTGGCGCGTCGCGCCCGCGGTACGCCGCGTATCGCCAACCGTTTATTACGCCGGGTACGTGATTTTGCGGAGGTGAAGCATGACGGCACCATTTCGGCGGATATCGCCGCTCAGGCGCTGGATATGCTCAACGTCGACGCGGAAGGCTTCGATTATATGGACCGCAAGCTGCTGCTGGCGGTGATCGATAAATTCTTCGGTGGACCGGTCGGCCTGGATAACCTGGCGGCGGCGATCGGGGAAGAACGTGAAACCATTGAGGATGTGCTGGAGCCGTATCTGATTCAGCAAGGTTTTCTGCAGCGTACGCCGCGCGGAAGAATGGCAACGGTGCGCGCCTGGAACCATTTCGGGATCACGCCGCCAGAGATGCCTTAGCGGCTGAAGTCGCTACGCTCACCAGGCCAGGGCGATTTTGTAGGCCCGGTAAGCGCAGCGCCACCGGGCAACACTCGCTTAGCTTGCCTGCTTTTTCATCATACTGAAGATAAACAGCAGCGCGGCACACAGCACTACGGATGGACCTGCTGGGGTATCATAAAAGGCTGAGAAGGTCAGCCCCCCTGTAACCGCTATCATACCCACACCAACGGCGACGCCTGCCATCTGTTCCGGTGTGCGGGCGAAACGACGGGCGGTTGCCGCAGGGATGATCAGCAGAGAGGTGATAATCAGCGCCCCGACAAACTTCATCGCCACACCGATAGTTAAAGCTGTAACCAGCATCAGCAACAGCTTAACGCGTTGCAGCTTCACGCCATCAACAAACGCCAGGTCCGGACTGATGGTCATCGACAGCAGGTTGCGCCATTGCCAGAACAGAATCGCCAGAACGATAATCACGCCAATGGCGATGGAGATGAGATCTTCTGGCGTCACGGCGAGTAAATCACCAAACAGGTAGGCCATCAGATCCACGCGGATGTTTGACATCAAGCTGACGACAACCAGCCCCAATGACAACGCGCTGTGCGCCATAATACCAAGCAAGGTATCGATCGCGAGGTGAGGGCGCTTCTCCAGCCATACCAGACCGGCCGCCAGCATCAGGGTCACGGCAATGACGGCATAGAAAGGATTTACATTCAGCAGCAGACCAAAAGCGACGCCCAGCAGTGAAGCGTGGGCCAGCGTATCACCAAAATAAGACATACGACGCCAGACGACGAACGAGCCGAGTGGGCCGGCGGCACAGGCCAGCATGATCCCGGCTAACCAACCGGGTAATAACAATTCAATCATGAGTGACCATTTCCCCGGCGTAAGACGATACGACCCTGTAAATCGTGGCGATGATTATGATTATGACGGTAAATTCCGAGTTGTTCGGCGCCGCGTTGCCCGAACATTGAGATGAATTCCGGGTGCATGGAAACCACTTCCGGCGCGCCGGAACAGCAAATATGATGGTTGAGGCACAGCACTTCATCGGTTTTAGCCATCACCAGATGCAGGTCATGGGAAACCATCAGTACGGCGCAATCCAGTTCACGTCGTAACTGGTCGATAAGATCGTACAGTGCGACCTGACCATTGACATCCACACCCTGGGTCGGTTCATCAAGAACCAGTAGCTGAGGCTTATTCAATAAAGCACGGGCCAACAGGACGCGTTGCGTTTCCCCGCCAGAGAGTTTTTGCATCGGCGCATTCATCAGATGCCCGGCCTGAACGCGCTTCAGCGCCGGAAGAATATCCTCCTTTTTGGTGCCGGGACGTAAGCGCAGAAAACGACTGACCGTCAGTGGAAGCGTGGTATCGAGGTACAGCTTTTGCGGCACATAGCCAATCCGCAATTGACCATTACGCTTGATAACTCCCTCGTCAGCCGCTACCAGCCCTAAAACAACGCGCACCAGGGTTGACTTCCCGGCACCATTTGGGCCGAGAAGCGTCAAAATTTTACCGGGTCGAAGTTCAAGCGATACGTCAGAAAGGACGCGGCGTTGACCATAAGAGACCGAGACATTTTCCAGTGAAACCAAAGTCGTCATATCAATTTTAGTCTTGCAGAAGTTATAGAATGTTATAATATCACATTTCTTACATTCGTTACGATGATTGGTCGCATTATGTTACATAAAAATACGCTTCTTTTCGCAGCATTATCCGCTGCTCTTTGGGGTAGTGCAACACAGGCGGCAAATGCTGCCGTTGTGGCGTCTCTTAAGCCGCTAGGATTTATCGCTTCAGCCATTGCTGATGGGGTAACTGATACCCAGGTTCTGCTGCCTGACGGGGCTTCCGAACACGATTACTCACTGCGTCCTTCAGACGTAAAACGCTTACAGGGCGCGGACTTAGTCGTGTGGATTGGACCTGAGATGGAAGCGTTTATGGAAAAGTCAGTCAAGAATATTCCTAACGCGAAACAGGTAACGATTGCGCAGCTTAATGACGTGAAACCGTTACTCATGAAAGGTGCTGACGACGACGATGACGATCATGGACACAGCGATGCGGGTGGTGAAAAAAGTGACGAGCATCACCATCACGGCGATTACAACATGCATCTTTGGCTCTCCCCAGAGATAGCGCGGGCCTCAGCGGTTGCAATCCATGAAAAATTAGTGGAACTTATGCCGCAAAGTCGAGCCAAACTTGACGCCAACCTGAAGGATTTTGAGGCACAATTAGCCGCAACCGATAAGCAGGTAGGTAACGAGCTCGCGCCGCTCAAGGGCAAAGGTTATTTCGTTTTTCATGACGCCTATGGCTACTACGAGAAACACTACGGACTAACACCGCTTGGTCACTTTACCGTGAACCCTGAGATTCAACCTGGTGCGCAGCGTTTACATGAAATAAGAACACAGTTGGTTGAGCAAAAAGCAACCTGCGTTTTTGCTGAGCCACAGTTCAGGCCAGCGGTCGTTGAAGCCGTCGCGAGAGGGACAACCGTTCGAATGGGAACGTTGGATCCACTCGGAACGAATATCAAACTGGGTAAAACAAGCTATTCAGCGTTTTTGAACCAATTAGCCAACCAGTATGCGAGCTGCCTGAAAGGAGATTAATGAGGAAGTGAATACGTGCAACAGATAGCCCGCTCTGTCGCTCTGGCATTTAATAATCTGCCGCGACCCCATCGCGTTATGCTGGGGTCGCTTACCGTACTGACATTGGCCGTCGCTGTCTGGCGGCCCTATGTTTACCACCCCGATTCTGCACCCATCGTCAAAACTATCGAGCTGGAAAAAAGCGAGATTCGTTCTCTGTTGCCTGAGGCCAGCGAACCTATCGATCAGGCCGCTCAGGAAGATGAAGCTATCCCCCAGGATGAACTGGATGACAAAACGTCTGGTGAGGCCGGTGTGCATGAGTATGTCGTCTCTACGGGCGATACGCTGAGCAGTATTCTGAATCAGTACGGCATCGATATGGGTGACATCAGCCAGCTTGCTGCTTCCGATAAAGAGTTGCGTAACCTGAAAATTGGCCAGCAACTTTCCTGGACGCTAAGCGCGGAAGGTGACCTGCAACGCCTGACCTGGGAAGTTTCTCGTCGCGAAACCCGTACTTACGATCGCACTGCGACGGGTTTCAAAATGAGTAGCGAAATGCAGCAGGGCGATTGGGTCAACAGCCGTATCAAAGGCACAGTCGGCGGGAGCTTCGTTGCCAGTGCTAAAGATGCCGGGCTGACCAGCTCTGAAATCAGTGCGGTGATCAAGGCCATGCAGTGGCAGATGGATTTCCGCAAACTGAAAAAAGGCGATGAGTTCTCGGTGCTGATGTCTCGCGAAATGCTCGACGGCAAACGTGAGCAAAGCCAACTGCTGGGCGTGCGTTTGCGTTCTGAAGGCAAAGATTATTACGCCATCCGCGCTGAAGACGGTAAGTTCTATGACCGAAATGGTACTGGACTGGCGAAAGGCTTTATGCGTTTCCCAACGGCGAAACAGTTCCGCATCTCCTCGAACTTTAACCCGCGTCGCCTGAACCCGGTGACGGGACGCGTAGCGCCGCATAAAGGTGTCGACTTTGCGATGCCGCAGGGGACGCCAGTGCTATCGGTGGGTGATGGTGAAGTGGTTGTCGCGAAGCGCAGCGGCGCCGCTGGGTACTATGTTGCGGTACGTCATGGTCGCACCTACACTACGCGTTATATGCACCTGCGTAAGCTATTGGTTAAGCCAGGACAAAAAGTGAAACGTGGCGACCGTATCGCGCTGTCAGGCAATACCGGACGTTCAACGGGCCCGCACCTGCATTACGAAGTTTGGATCAACCAGCAGGCTGTTAACCCGCTGACGGCGAAACTGCCGCGTACAGAAGGGTTGACCGGTTCAGATCGCACTGATTACCTGGCACAGGTGAAAGAAGTTGTTCCTCAACTGCGTTTTGATTAATTAGCACACTGACAGAGCCGGTACGCGATGCGTGCCGGCTTTTTTATTTTGTACGGCACACGGTGCGCCGCTACACTATCAGCAGATTTACTTTTCGCGATACCAGACACTGGAAGAGCATGGAAACGAAAAAAAAGAATATTGAGTATATCCCTGAGTTTCACAAATCATTTCGCCATCCGCGCTACTGGGGCGCCTGGCTTGGCGTGGCGGCGATAGCCGGGATTGCGTTAACGCCAGCATCATTCCGCGATCCTATTTTGGCAAAGCTCGGACGGCTCGCCGGAAGACTGGGAAAAAGCTCGCGTCGCAGAGCATTGATCAATTTGTCTCTCTGCTTTCCTGAGCGTAGTGAAGCTGAGCGCGAGGCCATTGTCGATGAAATGTTCGCGACCGCGCCTCAGGCGATGGTCATGATGGCGGAACTGGCGATACGCGGCCCGGAGAAAATTCAGAGTCGGGTTGACTGGCAAGGCCTGGATATCATCGAAGAGATGCGTCGCAACGATGAAAAGGTGATTTTTCTCGTTCCTCATGGCTGGGGGGTGGACATCCCGGCGATGTTGATGGCTTCCCAGGGGCAGAAAATGGCGGCGATGTTCCACAACCAGGGAAACCCGGTATTCGATTACGTCTGGAACACGGTGCGCCGTCGTTTCGGTGGCCGCCTGCATGCGCGTAATGATGGTATCAAACCGTTTATTCAGTCTGTACGTCAGGGATATTGGGGATACTATTTGCCGGATCAGGACCATGGTCCTGAACACAGCGAGTTTGTGGACTTTTTTGCGACCTATAAAGCAACGTTACCGGCGATTGGTCGTCTGATGAAAGTATGCCACGCCCGCGTGGTGCCTCTGTTCCCGGTATATGATGGTAAAACGCACCGCCTGACGATCCAGGTACGTCCTCCGATGGATGACATCCTGACGGCGGATGATCACACTATTGCCAGACGAATGAACGAAGAGGTGGAAATTTTTGTTGCCCCACGCCTTGAGCAATACACCTGGATTTTAAAACTGCTTAAGACGCGTAAACCGGGTGAAATTGAGCCTTATAAACGCAAAGATCTCTATCCGAAGAAATAAAAAAGGCCTCTCATGTGAGAGGCCTTTTTACATCAGACGGTAGTTACTCGACGGTCAGAATACGCGTGGTATTGGTTGAGCCAATGGTACTCATGACATCGCCCTGGGTCACAATCACCAGGTCGCCGGAAACCAGATAACCTTTATCGCGCAGGAGGTTCACCGCTTCATTGGCGGCAACCACGCCATCAGTTTCGCTGTCAAAGTGAACCGGGGTGACACCGCGATACAGAGAGGTCAGATTCAGCGTACGCTCATGACGAGACATCGCGAAAATCGGCAGGCCAGAACTGATACGAGAGGTCATCAGCGCGGTACGACCAGACTCAGTCATCGCGATGATAGCGGTTACCCCTTTCAGGTGGTTAGCGGCATACATCGCTGACATAGCAATTGCTTCTTCGACGTTGTCAAACTGCACGTCAAGACGGTGTTTGGAGACATTGATGCTCGGGATCTTCTCGGCACCCAGGCATACGCGAGCCATTGCCGCGACGGTTTCTGCCGGGTACTGGCCTGCTGCCGTTTCTGCAGAGAGCATAACGGCATCGGTACCGTCCAGAACGGCGTTAGCCACGTCCATCACTTCCGCACGGGTCGGCATTGGGTTGGTAATCATCGACTCCATCATCTGTGTGGCGGTAATGACCGCACGGTTCAGCTGACGTGCGCGACGAATCAACGCTTTTTGAATACCTACCAGCTCAGGATCGCCGATTTCAACGCCCAGGTCGCCACGCGCGACCATCACCACGTCGGAAGCCAGAATGATGTCATCCATCGCATTCTGGTCGCAGACAGCTTCCGCACGTTCTACCTTGGCGACGATTTTCGCATCGCAACCTGCGTCGCGCGCCAGACGACGGGCATAGTTCAGGTCTTCGCCGCAGCGCGGGAAGGAGACGGCCAGATAATCAACGCTGATTTGCGCTGCAGTGACGATGTCAGCTTTATCTTTTTCGGTCAGGGCTTCAGCAGAAAGACCGCCGCCCAGTTTGTTGATGCCCTTATTATTGGACAGCGGGCCGCCGACGGTGACTTCGGTGAAGACTTTCATTCCCTGGACTTCCAGCACCTTAAGCTGTACGCGACCGTCATCAAGTAGCAGGATATCGCCTGGCACGACGTCAGCAGGCAGACCTTTATAATCGATCCCGACTTTTTCTTTGTCGCCTTCGCCTTTGCCAAGGTTGGCGTCTAACAGGAACTTGTCGCCAACATTAAGAAAAACTTTACCTTCTTTAAAGGTTGATACGCGGATTTTAGGTCCCTGCAGGTCACCCAAAATAGCTACATGGCGTCCCAGTTTTGCGGCAATTTCACGGACCTTATCCGCCCGCATTTTGTGATCTTCTGGAGAGCCGTGCGAAAAGTTCATACGTACGACGTTCGCACCCGCAGCGATAATTTTTTCGAGGTTGTTATCGCGATCAGTTGCTGGGCCTAACGTGGTAACGATTTTGGTTCTGCGAAGCCTTCTGGACATGTAATACTCCGTTGACTGAAACAACTAGGTGTTGCGTGAACATTAATCCGGTCGTTCTCAAACATTGACGGTAAATGAACGACCCGGATGATAAAAGGGTAGAACATTGTTATTGCTTTTAGCGATCATCACTCTTGATGAGTAATTCTTTATCAAAACGCGATTCCTTGAGTGCTTCCTTGACACGCTTCAAGTTATCTCTAAATTTTGCCCCGCGGCGCAAAGTAAATCCTGTAGCCAGCACATCTATCACGGTCAGTTGAGCAAGTCGAGAGACCATGGGCATATAAATGTCAGTATCTTCCGGTACGTCGAGGGTAATGGCCAGCGTGGCTTCGCGCGCCAGCGGCGTGCCGGGAGAGGTCAAGGCGATAACCATCGCGTCGTTTTCCCTCGCCAACTGCGCCAGTTCAACCAGAGTTTTGGTTCTTCCGGTATGCGAAATCAGCACAATAACGTCGTCGTCGCTACAATTCATGCAACTCATACGTTGCAGTACAATATCGTCGGAATAGATCACCGGTACGTTAAAACGAAAAAATTTGTTCATCGCGTCGTGCGCTACCGCGGCGGAAGACCCAAGGCCAAAAAAGGCAATTTTCTTCGCCTGGGTTAACAAATCCACCGCCCTGTTTACCGCGGTGTTATCCAGAGACTGGCGAACGTGGTCAAGACTTGCCATCGCCGACTCGAAGATTTTTCCCGTGTAAGATTCTACGCTGTCATCCTCATCCACATTACGATTAACATAAGGGGTGCCATTTGCCAGACTTTGCGCCAGATGAAGTTTAAAATCAGGAAAGCCGCGCGTATCCATACTGCGACAGAAGCGGTTCACCGTCGGCTCGCTGACGTTGGCTTCCAGCGCAAGCGCAGCGATGCTTGAATGGATTGCCCGGTCGGGTGAGGCAAGAATAATGTCAGCGACTTTACGCTCTGATTTGCTCAACTGTTCCAGTTTTAACTGGATTTTTTCCAGCATATTCATGATGTAGGTCGACTCATGGCTCATGGGAAAAAACGATTTCAGCGATACGGGGAAATCGGGGGATACATTTGCTAGATATTACCCCTGCCACGGAAGGAACGGGGCAAAATGGACAGAATAGTTGTTGTTTTTTTTCATTACATGATCGAAGTCTGGTTTTGTTACTTCTTCATGGCTACGAAAAAAAGCGACTTTTTTATCCATTTTGCAGAGGTAAACGCCAATCAAACGCCTGTTTGCGGTAACAGCACGGCTGGATAAGCGTTTACGGTTTCCGGATTCACGTAAAAGCAGTACAGTGCACTGTAATAAAATTACAACCAGTTTCTGGCAAAAGCACCAGACACTTAATTGAGGAGAATGACATGGCGGTAACGCAAACAGCCCAGGCATGTGACCTGGTCATTTTCGGCGCGAAGGGCGACCTGGCGCGGCGGAAATTGCTGCCTTCCCTGTATCAACTGGAAAAGGCCGGCCAGATTAACCCGGAAACCCGTATCATCGGGGTAGGGCGTGCCGACTGGGACAAAGCAGCCTATACCAAGGTTGTGCGCGAAGCGCTCGAAACCTTCATGAAAGAAAAAATTGATGAAGGTTTGTGGGAGACCCTCAGCGGCCGTCTGGAGTTTTGTAATCTGGATGTCAATGATACCGCCGCATTTAGCCGTCTGGGTGAAATGCTGGATCAGAAATCACGGACCACGATTAACTATTTCGCGATGCCGCCAAGCACCTTTGGCGCGATCTGCAAAGGTTTGGGTGAAGCAAAGCTGAATGCTAAACCTGCCCGCGTCGTGATGGAAAAACCGTTGGGAACGTCATTGGCAACATCGCGCGAGATCAATGATCAGGTCGGTGAATATTTCGAAGAGTGTCAGGTTTATCGTATCGACCACTATCTCGGTAAAGAGACGGTGCTGAACCTGCTGGCACTGCGTTTTGCCAACTCCCTGTTTGTAAACAACTGGGATAACCGCACGATCGATCACGTTGAAATTACCGTCGCGGAAGAAGTGGGTATTGAAGGTCGCTGGGGCTATTTTGACCAGGCCGGTCAAATGCGCGACATGATCCAAAACCACCTGCTGCAGATCTTGTGCATGATCGCGATGTCTCCGCCGTCGGACCTGAGCGCTGACAGCATTCGTGATGAAAAAGTGAAGGTACTGAAATCACTACGCCGTATCGACCGCTCAAACGTGCGTGAAAAGACGGTTCGCGGTCAGTACACCGCGGGTTTTGCCCAGGGCAAAAAAGTTCCAGGATATCTGGAAGAAGAGGGCGCGAACAAAAGCAGCAATACGGAAACGTTTGTGGCGATCCGTGTGGATATCGATAACTGGCGTTGGGCGGGCGTTCCGTTCTATCTGCGTACCGGCAAGCGTTTACCGACGAAGTGCTCTGAAGTTGTCGTCTATTTCAAAACGCCTGAGCTGAATCTGTTCCGGGAATCCTGGCAGGATCTGCCGCAGAACAAGCTGACTATTCGTTTGCAGCCTGATGAAGGTGTTGATATCCAGGTGCTGAACAAAGTGCCGGGTCTGGACCACAAGCATAACCTGCAAATCACCAAGCTTGATCTGAGCTATTCCGAAACCTTTAACCAGACGCATCTGGCCGACGCCTATGAGCGACTGCTGCTTGAAACGATGCGCGGTATTCAGGCGCTGTTTGTGCGTCGTGATGAAGTTGAAGAAGCCTGGAAGTGGGTCGACTCAATTACCGAAGCATGGGCGATGGACAACGATGCGCCGAAGCCGTATCAGGCAGGGACCTGGGGACCGGTTGCCTCTGTGGCAATGATCACCCGAGATGGTCGTTCCTGGAACGAATTCGAGTAAAAGATCGCCTTACCCATAGGAGTTATTTTACCGGTAACATGATCTAACACAGATTGCAGAATAATTTTTGCACTTTTAAGCCTCGCGTGGATTCACCCGCGGGGCTTTTTTTATTACACTGCCTGAAACGATTTTGCCCCTGAGCTACGGCAAACAAGCGATTCAGCACTTTTTAACACGACTGATAAGCATTGTTAACCCTACCGCTCTGACAGATAAATTTTAGGAGCCTCTATGAATCCGAATTTGTTACGCGTAACACAACGTATCGTCGAACGTTCTCGCCATACACGTTCCGCCTACCTCGCCCGTATTGAACAAGCTAAATCGACCACCGTTCATCGTTCGCAACTGGCATGCGGTAACCTGGCGCATGGCTTTGCCGCGTGTCAACCGGACGATAAAGCATCGCTGAAAAGCATGCTGCGTAACAATATCGCGATCATTACCTCCTACAACGACATGCTTTCTGCGCATCAGCCATATGAACATTATCCGGCTATCATTCGCCAGGCGCTGCATGAAGCCAATGCGGTAGGTCAGGTTGCCGGTGGTGTGCCGGCCATGTGTGACGGTGTTACCCAGGGACAGGATGGGATGGAGCTTTCGCTGCTCAGTCGTGAAGTGATTGCGATGTCAGCGGCTGTAGGTCTCTCTCACAATATGTTCGATGGCGCGTTGTTCCTCGGCGTGTGCGATAAAATTGTCCCTGGCCTGGTGATGGCGGCGCTGTCATTCGGTCATCTGCCGTCAATCTTCATTCCTTCCGGGCCGATGGCGAGCGGCCTGGCGAACAAAGAAAAAGTGCGTATTCGTCAACTCTATGCGGAAGGCAAAGTTGATCGCATGGCGCTGCTCGAGTCCGAGGCGGCGTCTTATCACGCACCGGGTACCTGTACGTTCTACGGTACGGCGAATACCAACCAGATGGTCGTTGAGTTCATGGGGATGCAACTGCCAGGCTCCTCATTCGTCCATCCGGATGCGCCGCTGCGTGAAGCGTTGACCGCTGCTGCCGCCCGTCAGGTTACGCGTCTTACCGGGAACGGCAATGAATGGATGCCGATCGGTAAAATGATCGATGAAAAAGTGGTGGTGAACGGAATTGTGGCGCTGCTGGCGACCGGGGGCTCAACTAACCACACGATGCATCTGGTGGCCATGGCGCGCGCGGCCGGGATTCTGATTAACTGGGATGACTTCTCCGATCTGTCCGATATCGTGCCGCTGATGGCGCGTTTGTACCCGAACGGTCCGGCGGATATTAACCATTTCCAGGCGGCGGGCGGCGTACCGGTGCTAATGCGTGAGCTGCTGAACGCGGGTCTGCTGCATGAAGATGTGAATACCGTTGCCGGATTCGGTTTATCGCGTTACACCATGGAGCCGTGGCTTAACAACGGTGAACTGGACTGGCGCGAAGGGGCGGCGAAATCACTGGACAGCAACGTGATTGCCACCTTTGACCAACCTTTCTCTCACCACGGCGGCACTAAAGTGCTGAGCGGTAACCTCGGGCGCGCAGTGATGAAAACGTCGGCGGTACCGGTTGAAAATCAGGTTATTGAAGCGCCGGCAGTTGTTTTTGAAAGTCAGCACGATGTGTTACCGGCGTTCGATGCCGGTCTGCTTGACCGCGATTGCGTAGTTGTTGTGCGTCATCAGGGACCAAAAGCGAACGGAATGCCAGAATTACATAAACTCATGCCGCCACTTGGTGTATTATTGGACCGTTGTTTCAAAATTGCGTTAGTTACCGATGGACGACTTTCAGGTGCTTCAGGTAAAGTGCCTTCAGCAATCCATGTAACCCCAGAAGCCTATGATGGTGGTCTGCTGGCAAAAGTACGTGATGGCGACATCATTCGTGTGAATGGACAGACAGGTGAATTGACGCTGCTGGTTGACGAAGAAGAACTTGCCTCACGTCAGCCTCACATTCCAGACTTCAGCGCATCGCGCGTGGGGACCGGACGTGAAATGTTCAGCGCGTTGCGTGAGAAGCTGTCCGGAGCGGAGCAGGGCGCAACCTGTATCACTTTTTAAGACTTATTTTGTAATCAGGCGAGAGAAAACTCTGATGAAAAACTGGAAGACAAGTGCAGAAGCAATCCTGACCACTGGCCCGGTTGTACCGGTTATTGTGGTTAATAAACTGGAACATGCGGTGCCGATGGCAAAAGCGCTGGTTGCAGGTGGCGTGCGCGTTCTGGAAGTGACCTTACGTACCGCATGTGCGATGGATGCCATTCGCGCGATCGCGAAAGAAGTTCCGGACGCCATCGTCGGCGCAGGTACTGTACTGAATCCGCAACAACTGGCTGAAGTCACCGAAGCCGGTGCGCAGTTTGCTATCAGCCCGGGTCTGACCGAGCCGCTGTTAAAAGCCGCAACGGAAGGGACTATTCCGCTGATCCCTGGCATCAGCACGGTTTCTGAACTGATGCTGGGTATGGACTACGGATTGAAAGAGTTCAAATTCTTCCCGGCGGAAGCGAACGGCGGTACTAAAGCGCTGCAGGCGATTGCGGGCCCGTTCTCTCAGGTACGTTTCTGCCCAACCGGTGGTATCTCTCCGGCGAATTACCGTGACTACCTCGCGCTGAAAAGCGTGCTGTGCATCGGTGGTTCCTGGCTGGTTCCGGCAGATGCGCTGGAAGCTGGCGATTACGAACGCATTACCAAACTGGCTCGTGAAGCAGTAGAAGGCGCGAAGCAGTAAGCCGTTAATGTGTAAACCGTAGGCCGGATGCGGCATCAACGCCTTATCCGGCCTACGGGTCTGGTTTTTTATCCTGTAACTTTCACCTGTGCGGCGGCGTGTTTCGCGCGTTCAACCGCGTCTTCAATGGTTTGCGCTGTAGCCAGTACCACGCCTAAACGACGGCTCCCGTCGATCTCCGGCTTACCAAAGAATCGTACTTGCAGGCCAGCGCCCACGGCGGCCTGTACGTTATCAAACGTCACATTCTGGCTGCTAAGTTGCGGCAGAATAACGGCGGAAGCGGAAGGCCCGTACTGACGGATTGCGCCAACGGGCAGACCGAGAAATGCGCGGACGTGCAAGGCAAATTCAGACAGGTCCTGCGAAATTAAGGTCACCATCCCGGTGTCGTGCGGGCGAGGGGAGACTTCGCTAAAAATGACCTCATCACCGCAGACAAACAGCTCCACGCCAAACAGACCGTAGCCGCCTAACGCCAGCACGACTTTACGGGCAATCTCCTGCGCGCGCGCCAGCGCCAGGTCGCTCATCTGCTGAGGCTGCCAGGATTCACGATAATCGCCATCTTCCTGACGATGCCCTACCGGCGCGCAAAAGTGTACGCCATCAACAGCGCTAACGGTAAGCAGGGTAATTTCAAAATCAAAATCTACCACGCCTTCGACGATAACGCGCCCGGCGCCTGCCCGGCCTCCCTGTTGAGCATAGTTCCAGGCTTCGGTGAGCCGATCGGCTGAACGAATAAAGCTTTGCCCCTTACCTGAGGAACTCATTACTGGCTTCACGATGCAAGGAAAGCCGATTTCGGCGACGGCCTCGCGAAAGCGAGTTTCGCTGTCTGCAAAGCGGAAAGAAGAGGTTGGTAAAGACAGCTCCTCTGCGGCGAGGCGACGGATCCCTTCGCGGTTCATGGTCAGTTGGGTTGCTCGTGCGCACGGCACAACGTGTTGCCCTTCCTGTTCCAGCTTTACCAGCATATCCGTGGCAATCGCCTCTATTTCCGGCACGATATAATGTGGTTTTTCACGCTCGACAACCTCGCGTAACGCTTCGCCATCGAGCATATTGATTACGTATGTGCGATGGGCAACGTGCATGGCTGGCGCGTCGGGGTAACGATCCACGGCAATGACTTCCACACCCAGCCGTTGGCATTCGATCGCCACTTCTTTACCCAGTTCACCTGAACCTAATAACATCACTCGCGTTGCTGCGGGACGCAGCGCTGTGCCTAATAACGTCATAAATTAATCCCCTGTTTTATCTGGGCGCAGTATATACGAAAACGTTTGCGTCTGTCTTTATTACCAGGTTGATTTCAGGGCGCAAAAAGAATATACTGTACATAAATACAGGTAATTTAAGAGGCTGCAAAAATGGCGGTTGAAGTTAAATACGTAGTCATTCGGGAAGGTGAGGAAAAAATGTCGTTTACCAGCAAAAAGGAAGCCGATGCGTATGACAAAATGCTTGATACAGCGGATTTGCTCGACACATGGCTGGAGCAGTCACCGGTAGCGCTTGAAGACGAGCAGCGTGAAGCGCTTTCCCTGTGGCTGGCTGAGCAAAAAGATGTGCTGAGCGCCATCCTGAAAAACGGCAAGCTGCCGTCTCCGCAGGCCGTTAAAGATGACGCGCACGCTGAGGATGATACCCAGGCTGCCTGAAACGACTTGCGCTCCTGACGTTTTGTACCATGCTTTTCCCTGAATCATTGTGCAATCCCTGACGTCCTTTCGCGTTGCTACATGCAACCGGAAAGAAGAAGGGGAGATAAAGGAGAAAAAAATGTATAAAAAAAGAGCGTTGTTAAGCCTGCTGTTGTTATCTGCCAGCGTATCTGTTTTTGCGGCAAACATGGAAAGCAAAAATGTTCAGTTTCCAAAATGCGAAGGGCTGAATGCTGATGGTATTGCGGCGAGCGTGAAACGTGATTATCAGCAAAATCGCATCGCGCGCTGGGCTGACGATCAAAAGCGTGTTGGGCAAGCCGATCCTGTCGCCTGGGTTAATACCCCCGATATTACGGGCAAAGATGGCAAATGGTCGGTCCCGCTGACGGTTCGCGGAAAAAGCGCGGATATTCACTATCAGGTAAAAGTCGACTGCCAGGCCGGAACGGCGGAGTATCAACCGCAGTAATGAGCGTATTTGCACATCTTTTGATGAGCTGAACACTTCCTGACATCCCCTCGGGTACGCTTTGACGATTATTCGTCTGTACTTGAGGGGCAAAATGGCTAACTGGCTGAACCAACTACAATCTCTTCTTGGGCAAAAAGGATCCTCCGCATCATCTTCCGGCGAGCAAGGGCTGAGTAAACTTCTGGTCCCTGGCGCGTTAGGCGGTCTGGCGGGATTACTGGTTGCCAACAAATCCTCACGTAAGTTACTGAGCAAATACGGCACCAGCGGGCTTCTGGTGGGTGGTGGTGCGGTTGCCGGAACCGTGCTGTGGAACAAATACAAAGATAAAGTTCGCGCCGCGCATCAGGATGAGCCGCAGTTCGGCGTACAAAGCTCGCCGCTGGATGAGCGAACTGAACGCCTGATCCTGGCGCTGGTTTTTGCGGCTAAAAGCGATGGTCATATTGATGCCAAAGAGCGTACCGCCATTGAACAGCAGCTTCGTGAAGCGGGTGTTGAGGAGCAAGGCCGCGTTCTGATTGAGCGGGCTATCGAACAGCCGCTGGATCCTCAGCGCCTGGCGCAAGGGATCCGCAACGAAGAAGAGGCGCTGGAAATTTACTTCCTGAGCTGTGCGGCGATTGATATCGACCACTTTATGGAGCGCAGCTACCTGAATGCGCTGGGTGATGCGTTGAAGATCCCACAGGATGTTCGTGACGGCATTGAACAGGATCTCAAGGCGCAAAAACAGGCTTTACCGGGTTAATTACTTATCGCTAAGGCGCATGTTTCGCTTGCATCATCGCTGTCTTTTGCCACCCTTATAGGATGTTTAAGCAAAAGAACAATGACATGCTACCAAAAGCTTCTCGTATTCCTCACGCCATGACGCAGCATGGCGATACACGTGTTGATAATTATTACTGGTTGCGAGACGACACCCGCTCGCAGCCGGACGTGCTCGAATACCTGCAACAGGAAAATGCGTATGGCCATCAGGTTATGGCTTCGCAGCAGGCTTTGCAGGACCGCGTTCTGAAAGAAATTATCGACCGTATTCCCCCACAGGATGCGTCCGCTCCCTATGTGAAAAATGGTTATCGTTACCGGCATATTTATGAACCGGGATGTGAATATGCCATTTATCAGCGCCAGTCGGTTCTCAGCGAAGAGTGGGATGAATGGAATACTCTGCTGGACGGCAACCAGCGCGCAGCCCACAGTGAATTTTATACGCTGGGAGGGCTGGCGATATCACCCGATAACAGCATTATGGCGCTGGCCGAAGATTACCTCTCTCGTCGGCAATATGGCGTTCGCTTTCGCAACCTGGAAAGCGGCAACTGGTATCCGGAAGTACTGGATAACGTTGAAGCGGATCTGGTCTGGGCGAATGATTCCCAGACCTTCTATTACGTTCGCAAACACGCCACGACGTTACTGCCGTACCAGGTCTGGCGGCATACCGTCGGATCTCCCTCGTCACTGGACGAATTGGTGTATGAAGAAGCCGATGACATGTTTTATGTCAGTCTGCATAAAACCACCTCGTTGCATTATGTGGTGATCCATATCGCCAGCGCGACGACCAGTGAGGTTCTGCTGTTGGATGCAGAACTGGCCGACGCCGAACCGTTGCTTTTTTTAGCGCGGCGTAAAGACCACGAGTACAGCCTCGATCACTATCAGCACAAGTTTTATCTGCGCTCTAATCGTGAAGGTAAAAACTTTGGTCTGTACCGCACGCGCGTACGCAATGAACAAGCGTGGGAGGCGCTGATCCCGCCGCGCGAAAACGTCATGCTGGAGGGGTTTACCCTGTTTACCGACTGGCTGGTGGTGGAAGAACGCCAGCAGGGTTTAACCAGCCTGCGTCAGATCAATCGCAAAACGCGCGAAGTGATCGGTATCGCCTTTGACGATCCGGCGTATGTGACCTGGCTTGCCTATAACCCGGAACCGGAGACATCGCGCCTGCGCTATGGCTATTCCTCCATGACCACGCCGGACACGTTGTTTGAACTGGATATGGACACCGGGGAGCGTCGCGTGCTTAAGCAGACGGAGGTCCCCGGATTTGATGCGGCGAATTACCGCAGCGAACATGTCTGGATCACCGCGCGCGATGGTACCGAGGTTCCGGTCTCACTGGTTTATCATCAAAAGTATTTCCTGAAAGGG
The DNA here is from genome assembly GCF_030334645.1 of Citrobacter sp. Cc139. Taxonomy (NCBI): domain Bacteria; kingdom Pseudomonadati; phylum Pseudomonadota; class Gammaproteobacteria; order Enterobacterales; family Enterobacteriaceae; genus Citrobacter; species Citrobacter sp. Cc139. The sequence goes on along the minus strand of NZ_JAOWDM010000090.1, from coordinate 175,888 downwards.
AAAAACCCATTACTGGTTTACGGCTATGGTTCGTATGGCGCCAGTATGGATGCTGATTTCAGTAGCAGCCGTTTAAGCTTATTGGATCGCGGCTTTGTTTATGCCATTGCCCATGTGCGTGGCGGCGGTGAGTTGGGTCAGCAATGGTACGAAGACGGTAAGTTTCTGCACAAGAAAAATACCTTTAATGATTACCTCGACGTCTGCGATGCGCTGCTAAAAATGGGCTATGGCGCCCCATCGTTATGTTACGGCATGGGGGGAAGCGCCGGCGGAATGTTAATGGGTGTCGCCATCAACGAGCGCCCGGAGTTGTTCCATGGCGTGATTGCCCAGGTGCCGTTTGTTGATGTGGTGACCACGATGCTGGATGAGTCAATTCCACTCACCACCGGTGAATTTGAGGAATGGGGTAATCCTCAGGATCCGCAATACTATGCGTATATGAAAAGCTACAGCCCCTATGACAACGTCACCGCGCAGGATTATCCGCATTTGCTGGTCACGACGGGATTACACGACTCCCAGGTGCAATACTGGGAACCGGCAAAGTGGGTGGCAAAATTGCGTGAGCTGAAAACGGACGATCGCTTGCTGTTACTGTGCACGGATATGGATTCCGGGCACGGCGGTAAGTCCGGGCGTTTTAAATCTTACGAAGGCGTGGCCCTGGAGTACGCGTTTTTGATTGGGCTGGCACAGGGAACGCTGTCTGGGCAAGCTTCAGATCAGATGTTATCCAGATAGTGCTTCAGCGTTAATCGCAGCTCCGGGCTCATACTGTCGAGGTTATTAAATAACCAACGCAGATAGCCCGGATCGCGTTCTGCCACCTCTGATACCGGTTTTCCACGGTATTTACCAAATGTGAAAGTAGTGAGTAATGCAGGGCGGCCGGTAATGTCGACCATCTGCTCTGCGGTCCAGCCTGAAGTCTGCATGATGTCGATCAGCAAAGCCGCAGTGATGTAGCAATCGTACAGAGCGCGGTGGTGATGCAGGCCTGCAGGCGTCTGAACGTTCAGCTTACGTGATTTGTACAGCGCCATATTGCTGTATTTGATTCCTGGCCACAATCGACGGGAGAGCTTCATGGTGCAGATCCACTCTCCGGGCATCTCTGGCAATACGCGGCGGTCGAAACTTGCGTTGTGCGCCACATACCACTCACTGCCGTAATAGTGCGGAATGATATCTTCAATCCATGGCTTATCGGCTACCATCGCTTCAGTAATGCGATGAATAGCCATCGCTTGGGGGCTAATGGGGCGGTCAGGGCGCACCAGGTGGCTCATTGGGTTAACTATCTTTCCATCAACCACATCGACAGAAGCAATCTCAACAATGCCTCCCTGCAGACCACAGGTTTCTGTATCTATTATGCGCAACATGCCATGCTCCCGACCAAAACGACTAGCGTAATGGAATGATATCACCTTGCCAACCCCGTGGCGTGCGTTGACCGGTTAAGAGCAAAGAACCGCTGTCGGCGCGTACAATCAATCGACCTCGCTCGTCCCATAACGCGCTGCTCCCGCGTGCATTGGCCATTAATACCGCGATGGCAAATTTATGCGAGAAACTTTGTAGCTGAGATGCGGATGAGAGGAGTTCTGGCTCGCTGACGGACTGGCTACTGGTGAATAACGAAAAAGCAGGATCGATATCAATACCTTCTGGCTGACTATCCACAACGCTGATGGCATTGCGCTGTCTGGCAATACAGGCCCCGTGGCTCTGATGAAACGTTAATGGTGATGTCATCCAGGGAGAGAAAAGCGCAATGCCTTTCACAAAACGATTGTTATGCTCTACCGGCAATCCCGCGATAATTGTCATGCGGTAAGTCGCTGCGGCATGCGCCAGCGGTTCCAGCAACGCTTCATCAGGTGGCGCTGGGAGGGAGTCATTCTCATCAACGCAGCCCAACAAGGAGAGGGCGGGGAAGACCAGCAATTCACATTGGCATTGTGCGGCTGCCTGAATGAATTGCAGGTGATGGGCAACGTTTTCGGTCACTGACGCGTGAAGGGGTTCGTATTGTGCTGCTGCGATTTTCCAGTGTGACATAATGATTTCCTTTTCATAGTGTCTACAACCATCTTTAAAGTATAGATTAAGAATATACTTATACTGTAGCAGGCATCATGTAAGGAATCGTAACGTAATATAAGTTTTATTTAACTTTCGGCTCGTACGGTAAACGTGAAAGAGAGACGGATGCCAGGCGATGCGCGATGAGTCTTTCACGAAACCAGTCGCGTAAATGTTCGGGCTGTTCACGTTCAACCACTTCGGCAACGATCGGCATATTGTAGCGTTCTTTAAATGCGACACCCGCCGCGGCCAGGTCAACATTGACCTTATCCATTTCGGCTTGCTCAAGTTTGGCCAGATTGATGTTCATAGGCTGCTCCTTTTCTCTGTCTTCCGGCGCGCAAAGTTACTAAGAGTGCGCATTAATGGCAAGACAGAATTGATGATTCTCGACTCGATCATTGTAGAAGGTTATTCTCTATAGATTAGACATAACAAAAAGGAATAGTTGATATGGCTTCATCTGCATCTTCGCTACGTAATACTCTCATCGTACTCGCCAGCCTCCTCGCAACACCCGCTGCATTGGCGCATGCTCACCTGACAAAACAAAGTCCGGCGGCGAATGCGGAAGTCACCGCTTCTCCCCAGGCGCTGACGCTGAATTTTTCTGAAGGCGTCGAACCCGCGTTCAGCGGCGCAACGCTGACAGGTCCACAAAAGGAATCAATCAAGACGGGCAAAGCGACCCGCAGCGATCAGGACAAAACGCAACTGATTATTCCGCTCGCTCAAACGCTGGAGGCCGGAAAATATACGGTGGACTGGCACGTTGTATCCGTGGATGGCCACAAGACAAAGGGACAATATACCTTTAGCGTGAAATAACCGATGCTGGCATTTACCTGGGTTGCCCTGCGATTTATTCATTTTACCGCGTTGATGCTGGTGTTTGGTTGTGCGCTTTACGGCGCATGGCTGGCTCCCGTTTCGGTTCGCCGTTTAATGATGCGTCGTTTTTTACGTCTGCAACGCCATGCCGCGACGTGGAGTTTTATCAGCGCGACGCTAATGCTGGCGATCCAGGGGGGCTTAATGGGCTCAGGATGGCGGGATGTCGTCTCTACAGACGTTTGGGGCGCCGTTCTGCAGACGCAATTTGGCGGCGTCTGGCTATGGCAGATTATCCTCGCGATGGTCACGTTGGTGGTGACCATCGTTGTGCCGCGCAGCATGTCGCGACTGCTCTTGATGCTGACGATTGCTCAGTTTATTTTGCTGGCAGGCGTTGGACATGCAACGCTGCATACTGGCGTCGCTGGGGCTATCCAACAGGTTAACCATGCCTTACATCTGATATGTGCCGCCGCCTGGTTTGGCGGCTTGCTGCCCGTACTTTACTGTATGAGAATGGCGCAGGGCCGCTGGCGGGAACAAGCGATCGGAACCATGATGCGTTTCTCCCGCTATGGGCATCTCTTCGTGGCCGGGGTTTTACTTACCGGGATTATGAATGCCCTGTTTATTGTCGGTGTTTCCGGCTCCTGGCACATGGCTTATGGGCAACTGCTTTTGTTAAAAGGTGCCCTTGTCATGCTAATGGTAGCGATTGCCCTGGCGAATCGGTATGTTCTGGTACCACGCATGCAGCAGGATAATGGCTGTGTGACGCTCTATTTCATTTGGATGACAAAACTGGAATGGGGAATAGGGGCCGTTGTGCTGGCGATTGTCAGCCTGTTTGCAACCCTCGAACCTTTTTGATTGGTGGACTGGCAAAACGCATGAAAAAAATCATTCTCTCTTTACTACTACTGGCAAGTTCAGGGGCCGCGCTGGCAGCGCCACAGGTCATCACCGTCAGCCGTTTTGAGGTTGGCAAAGATAAATGGGCGTTTAATCGGGAAGAGGTGATGCTGACCTGCCGTGCAGGTCACGCGCTGTATGTCATCAATCCCAGCACGCTGGTGCAATATCCCTTGAATGATGTTGCCAGAGAACAGGTTGCGAGCGGTAAAACCACGGCGAAGCCGATTGAGATTATCCAGATTGATGACCCGACAAAACCGGGTGAAAAAATGAGCCTGGCGCCGTTTGTTGAGCGTGCAGAAAAACTCTGTTAATTGTCAGATGTAGCGTTCTGATTTCCAATAAAAAAACCGCAGGATCTCACAGGAGAACTTGCGGTTTTTACATTTGGTCGTGTAACAAACTGCCTTTTTTTCCGGCCACTTTAGTCGCGGACTGGAAAACCTGGCGCTGTCATCTATTCTTAAATGGCAGGGTAACTTAGCCTGCATTAATGCCAACTTTTAGCGCACGGCTCTCTCCCAAGAGCCATTTCCCTGGACCGAATACAGGAATCGTATTCGGTCTCTTTTTATGCGGATTTCATTTCAATAAGTTAGAACGTCATGTCCAAAAATTTCCGAAATTTGTCCACATATCAGTATTTGGGATTGCTTCGTTATACCACACAGTTTTTAACATTCACAGTGTATTTGCAGAGAAAAAGAACAGGGATGGGCGCTGTTTTTCCTCGTATCCAGGAGTGTGCATGACTTATGTGTCAGTGTTTTCAGTGGGTTCTTGTTCCCACAGACGTTTGGACTCGCTTGTACCGATAGCGGTATACTTCTTCATCAATAGGTGAAGTTCTCACCACTGATTCGGGACTTAGACTCACAGTAAAGAGACAGAAGAAATGGATAAGTTTAAAGAATGGCTGGTGATGGAAATTGGTAATGCAGACGATCTCTCTTCCTCATTAAATCTCTACACTAATGTCTATCAGTTAATACCTGAATATAAATTTGTATTTTCGTCTCCTAAAGGTCCATATCCGGGCTTTCAAACTAACAAAAAATTCGAAAACGGAGCATCTATTCGTTCTTTATTCAATGATGAAAACGTGTTCGTCATGGATCCTCAAACGATAGAAGAAATGTTTAGTGATAAACGCTGCTCTACTTTTAAAATAGACTACTCAATATCCCTTGATAGCCAGGCATTAAGTTATTTGCGGCCTTATATTAACGGAAAGGTCTCAGGTTTAGATGATGACATTGAAGAAATATTCAATTTTATTTCCCATAAAAATACTCAGGTAGATTCTGTATTGTATGAACTGGAGAATCTTAACAATTTAGATGTAAAAGAAAACCATCATAAAATATTTGATAAATTGTTAGGTTACGAGTTTATAAAGGATGTAGATTTCATCAAAACGGGAAATACCGGGAAATTGACATCAAAAATATCACAAAGCGAGCTTTTTCTTAAAACTGACAGGCATTTTAATTCTATGCTTGCTAAACACAAGGATTCTGAGTTCAGGCGTGCGCTACGAGATCGACATGATAGTATATATGCTTACCTTCTAATGATGAGTATCATCCAAATCAAATCACCCGCCAGGTCGCTAAAGAATAAACTTATCGATCTGTTAATTTTTGCACACAACAAAGTCGGTTTTCTGGCCACAAGAGAGCTGATTCTTGCAAGTGAGTTCTTTAAAAGAGGAACTCAATTTAGATTTTTTAACAAGATACATAAAAAATCAAAAAATATGTGGCCAGCTTTACATGGGATGGCATGGGACCTTACTCATTGCAGATATTTAGAACAAGCTATTACCTTCAATACCGGAAATGATCAACGGTATTTTTTCCCTGGAATTTTAAGCTGTGATAAAGGATTTATTGAAGCTATGGAGCTGACACCATTAAAGGCCGTTGCATTTAATACCCAGGGGGGGCCGCCACTGCTCTTTTACCATGATAATGACGTGAAAAAAATCACAGCAGACATACCTGAGGTTATTGATTTTTATATAAAAATAACTAGCAAACATAAAAGAGAAGAAAGAGCCAGCACGCGAAATGCACCCACTTATGACCTGCAATCTATTGTTACAGAACTGGAAGAAGAGCTGGAAGCTGTTGCCCAGGTGCCTGTTAGGCGGGCTGATCACATAGGGTCGTGACACCAGCATCGTTCGGAATTTTGCTGCTATGGTTTAATTAAGTGAAGGGTAATATTTGTATGCAGGAGGTCAAATGGGACAGCCTGACAATATCTACCAGCGGATCGCAGCAACAAACTGGCGACACGTCTGGGTCGTTGGGGATCTCCACGGTTGCTTCTCTTTATTGATGGTTAAACTGCGCCAGTGCCATTTTGATCCCTGGCAGGATCTGTTGGTTTCAGTGGGCGATGTTATCGACCGTGGCCCTGACAGTCTCCGTTGCCTGCGCCTGATGCGTAAAAGCTGGATTGTGGCAGTCAGGGGCAATCATGAGCAGATGGCGTTGGATGCACTGGCGACGGGGCAGCAACTGTCGTGGTTTATGAACGGCGGCGCGTGGTTTGCTCACGCGGATCAGCCCGCGGCGAGGTTAGCACTGGAAGCGTGCCGAAAGTTACCCTGGATTCTGGAACTACGCTGCCGGAGTGGTATACACGTTGTTGCTCATGCTGATTACCCGGATGATGATTACCAGTGGCAAAAAGAGGTCGATTTACAGCGGGTACTGTGGGATCGTGCGCGGTTGATGAACAATGGTAACGGCATACGCGGCGCGGATCACTTTTGGTTTGGCCATACGCCGCTGCGGCATCGGTTGGATCGCGACAATCTGCACTATATTGATACCGGTGCGGTATTTGGCGGCGAATTAACGCTGGTGCAACTGCAATAATCAGAAATCACTGTATTCCTGGGCCGGACGCCAGAAGCTGTCGATATAATCGTCCGCAGGCAAACATCCGCCGTTACGAATGCGCTGATCGTCCATCGATACAAGGCATTGCTGCTCAGTTTTGTAGACATCAACCACGATATCTTCACAACCGCCGTCAAGGTAGCACACAAAAAGAACCAGCGTGAACATTCCATCCTCTAATGGTAAAGCCATACCTCTAGTGTAGAAGATGTTGATAGATGAGGGAAATTAGCCAGGAAATAACCCGTCTGGCGACGGGTTCTTTTTGAATCAGGCAAGGCGCATGATCCAGGCATCTGACTTACGATCGTAGTGCTCGCGAAACAGAACAGAATGTTCTCCATTCAGAAGGGCCGGGACGCTGGTGTCGGCATCCCAGGCGTCCAGTTGCATACATAAATCCGGATCGGATTTACATGGAATGGTTAACGTTCGGTCCCCCGGCGATTCGCCATGCAACTCGGCGTCGTCGATTTCAAAAGCGCCAATGCGCACACTGGTTTTCATCATCGTGCTCTCCGTTTATCTGCTGATTGTGGTACGACCAGTTAGGCCGTCCATTTTTCAGCGTAGTCAACGTTAGCAAAAGCGCCAGTCAAAACGTGCGTTATCCTGTAAAGAGTTTGCCATCCCGGACAAGATCGCGTGGATAGCTATTCTTCAATCGCGATCCAATACGCTTTGCCAGGCCGATCGGCTGATGCTGGAAGGTAACCAACACGTCGTCAGTTGTGGGTGAAGTTTGCGGATAAACATCTCTACCGCGATACCACTCTTCCGCTTCGGCAAGGCTCAGTTCGAACGCATGGCTATGGCCTGGATCGGCGAGGGCGATGACGGCTTCATGCTGCCAACGATACCCTTTGTTGTGGGTCTCAGCCAGTTTAACCCCGAGGCGGGAAAAACGAACTTTGCCAATCAGGGGTTCAATCTCTGTCGGAAATAACCAGATCTCTTTATCGCGCTGCCACAGGCGCAAATTGTCTGCCCATTGTAATCCGCAGGCGTTAGCGGCCTGGGCAACAAGCGCGGATTCACGTCCTTTCAGCGGGCTGAACGGGAAGTTACCCACTTTATATTTCGGTGAGGGTAGAGCAGGAATGGCGGCCGTTTTGCGCAAACGCGCGACGAAGAATCCTTCACAATCGTAGATCTGCGGGAACACATGCAGGAATCCTTCCGGCGTCAGGGCGCGTTCAGCCTCCGGGAATAAATCGCCCAACGGTAAAAATTCAACGGCATCCGGGTAGGTTTCAATCAACCACTGCATAATGGCTTCGTTTTCGTCACGGTTCAGCGTACAGGTTGAATAAACCAATGTGCCGCCGGGACGCAGAGCGTGAAAAGCGCTGTCGAGGAGCTCACGCTGGGTTGCGGCAATTTCCAGATTACTTTCTATGGACCAGTTTTTCAGCGCATCGGGATCTTTACGTACCACGCCTTCGCCGGAACATGGAGCATCCAGCAATATGGCATCGAATGTTTCTGGTAATGCCGCGCCGAATACCCGCCCGTCAAAATGGGTCAGGGCGACATTGTTGATACCGCAACGGCTGATATTGGCATGCAGGACTTTGACGCGACTGGCGGAAAACTCATTCGCCAGAATCACGCCCTGATTATTCATTTTGGCGGCAATTTGCGTGGTTTTGGAGCCGGGAGCTGCCGCGACATCCATTACGCGTTCCGGGGTATTGCCATCGGCAAACAGCGCGGCGACAGGCAGCATTGAGCTGGCTTCCTGAATATAAAACAGGCCGCTTAAATGTTCTGCGGTGCTGCCGAGCGGCAGTGACGTTTCATCATCGCGTTCAATCCAGAAGCCTTCAGCACACCATGGAACAGGGGTGAGCGACCAGTTATATGGTGCTGTCAGAGTGAGGAAATCGGCAACAGAGATTTTCAGCGTATTGACGCGGATGCTACGGCGCAGCGGACGCTGGCAGGCAGCGAGAAAATCATCGAATGAGAGCGTGGAAGGCATTGCTTCACGCATTTGTGTCAGAAAGGCGTCGGGAAAATAAGCCACTTGGTACCACCGGCAAAAAAACAGGTGCGCAGTGTAGCATAAGTGCTCCGGCGCGAGCACGCCGGAGCAAAGGGAGAGGTTATCGTGGCAGGGCGGTTCCCCATTCACGCCACTCTTTCGGTTCGCTTTCCTGCAACAGGAAGTGTTTACCAGCCTGTGCTTTCGGGGCCAGTGGCGTACCCGGCGGGGTTGCAAAGGCGATCCCACCGCGAATGAACTGATTAAAGGTACCGGTCTTCACGACGCCGCCGGTCAGGCCGAAGTCGAGACTGTAGCCGGATGCCAGCCAGAATACAGAGTTGTTACGCACCAGATGCTGATAGCGCTGGCTGATGCGCATAGCGATCATCACGCGATCGGAAAGGGAGCCGAGCGTCAACCCGGTGACGGTCCCGACTTCAATACCTCTGAACAGAACTGGCGTACCGATGTTTAATGAACCCGCTTCCGGTGCTTCCACCACAATACTCAGACCATCGAGGTAACGAGAGTCGGTGATAGTAGCTTCCTGCAGCTCAAAATCACGGCGCGGGTTACCGCGGCCAGGTTCAACATTGATATACGGCTGTAAGATGGTATCTAAATGCTCCACGCCGGCTGCTGAGATTTGCGGGGTAATCACGGAGAAGCGTGTGCCGCTACGCGCAAAGGTCTGTACGTACTCCGGATACAGTACCGCTTTGGCCTGAACTTCGTTACGGGCAGTGATCAGCTCAAGCGTCTGGATCTGGCCAATATCGATTCCCAGGTAGCGAATCGGCATCCCGGCCGCCAGTTTACCGGCATCGAAGGCGTGCAGGGTTATCTGGCCGCCCACCGCACGCGCAGCGGTTTCTGACGCATACAGAATCCGCTTGTCGCCTTTGCGTTGGCTGGCGCTGGCGCCGCTCAGGTTATCGAAGCTTATTGCGCCTTTAATCGCTCGCGACAGGGGAGAAGCCTGAACGGTTAAACCGCTGCCGTTAAGCTGAACCTTGGCACCGCCCTCGGCCCAGAACACACTGTTGCTGGTCAGCAGGTTGCGATATTCCGGTTTGATATGCAGATCGATATCAAACGCATCGGCGCGTGGACGAACGCTAATGACTTCACCGACTTCGAATTTACGATACAACACCACCGAACCGGCCTGCACATCGGGCAGCGTCTCGGCACTCAGGCTGACCGTGGTGGTTGGCAGATCGCTCAGGCTGTTCTCAATCGCTTTTTCCAGGTTGGCATACAGCGGGTAGCTTTTTTTCATTTCACCTTTCGTACCAGGCAAAATACGAATGCCGCCGCTGATCCACTCACTGGCGCTGGCACCAAGAAACTCCACGCCATCAAGCCCAACTTTGACATCGACCCGACTGTTGACCACAAACTTACTGTCGCCTTGCACCAGCGCGCGATGCTGCGGTTCGATGGCGACGGTAAACGAAACGCCTTTGCTGGAGAGCGTGCGCTCAATCACCTGACCGACCTGTACGCCGTGAAGAATCAGCGGTTGGCCGGCATCAATACCGTAACTTTCCGGCGCGGTCAGCGTTAGCGTCATGACGCCCGGATCGTGTAACAATGATTGCTCCGCAGGAATCACCGCAAACTGGTTACGCGGCTCGCCCTCGCCAGGTATCAGTTCGAATGTTTTGCCCGTCAGCAGCGAACTGAGATTCGCATCGCTTAACGATAATTTAGGGCTGTGTAATTCAATACGCGTGTTGTCGCGCAATAGCGTGACGACGCTGGGATCGACCGTCATCTCGCCGGTGACTTTCCCGCCCGGATTTAAATCCAGTTTGGTCAGTTGACCGACTTCCAATCCTTGATACATCAGCGAAGTTGAACCTGCTTTCAGTCCGTCGCCGCTGGGTAAGTCGAGCTTAACGATCACGCCGCGCTGGCTGTGCGCGAGATCCTGATACAAACCAAACGTGTCGTCGGCAACGGCGGGTTGCGAATCTACCGGTGAGTCAAAGGCAATGGCGCCATTTACCAGCGCAGCCAGACTCTCCAGTTTCACTTTGGCGCCGCTGAGGCTGACATCTGCGTCAACCCCTGATACGTTCCAGAAACGACTGCCTTTTTTCACCAGATTGGTAAAGCGACGTTCAATCAGCACGTCGATGGTTACGCCCTGATTATTTGGGTTAATGGTGTAGTCATAGACCCGACCTACCGGGATTTTGCGGAAATAAACTAGCGAGCCGCTATTAAGCGAACCGAGGTCGGGGGCCCGCAGGTGCAGCATCAAATCGCCGTTGTTCAGACGGTATTTCGGCTGCGTATCAAGCGCGACGAAATGATCCTCTGGCTCGCCGGTTCCGGGCATCATGCCGATATAGTTGCCGCCAACTAACGCATCCAGGCCGGAAACCCCCGCCAGCGACGCTTTCGGTGTGACCAGCCAGAACTGGGTATCTTTGCGCAGTGCATCTTTCATATTTGATTTGATGCTGACGCGGACTTCAATTTTACGCAGGTCTTTGCTGAGGTTGATGTCCTGCACCGTGCCCACTTCGACGCCCTGATAGCGAACAGGGGTACGGCCAGGCACAATGCCGTCCGCCGACATAAAGTCAATGGTTACGGTATTACCGCGATCTTCATAGCTTCCCCAGATAAGCCATCCTGCAATCATCAATGCGATGAACGGCAGCAGCCAGAACGGGGAGATACGACGTTTTGTTTTAATCTGCGCTTCAGTCTGCGAAGCGGGCGTTTCCTGACTCATGTGCATCCCAAAGTAAGCGGCTGTCCAGCCATTCCACTGCAAGAATAGTCAATATTACCGCTGCGCCGAAATAAAACGCAGCCGGTCCCATAGTAAAAGCAAGTATCTGATCGCGATTAATCAGCGACATGGTTAAAGCGATAACAAAAAGATCCAGCATTGACCAGCGACCAATCCAGGTCACTATGCGCAGTAGTTTGATGCGGGTACGCAATCCTTGCTCACATTTAAAATGAATGCTGATGAGCAACGTAAACATCACAATCACTTTGGTGAATGGCACCAGAATACTGGCAATAAACACGATCGCCGCCACGCCGATATTACTGTTCGCCAGAGACAGTATGCCTGACATGATCGTGTCTTCCTGCCGGGAGCCATTGACATAAATAATCGAGATAGGCAGGAGGTTAGCAGGCAGCAGCAGGACAATCGAGGCCAGCAGAGCAGCCCAACATTTTTGAATACTTTGATTTCTGCGCCAGCGCAACGGTATGTGGCAACGAGGGCAGCGGCCGCGGGCGTCCGGATACCCTGTAAAGTGGCAACCAAGGCAAACGCGAAGCTTTTCATCGGGCCGACGAGCAGGCCTTTGTGGGTAAAAACGGTCCCAAAGCTGTTCTACGTTGAGGTGCGATAACGTCAAAATACTAAGGATCACCAGCGCAATAAAAGCAAACAGTCCCACCCCAGGTTGCAAATAAGCATAGTCCTGAACTTTAATTGACGCGACGCCGATACCCACAAGATAGATATCGAGCATCACCCACTCTTTGAGCCTTTCCAGCATCAGTAGCACCGGACGCAGGTTCATCCCGAGAATATTACCAAACCACAGATAAGCGATTGAGGTAACGAGAATAATCGGCGCGCCCGCAACGCAAAATAGCACGAAAGATGCGGTGAGTGGGTCACCCTGGCGGGTCATTTGCCAGATACCCTGCATCACATTGGCGTCAATGCGTACACCGAGCAAAAAAATATGTAACAGCGGCTCTCCCCAGGCGAAGGGCATCAGCAGCAACATGGTGACAGCCATTGCTGCCAGCCGCGTTAAGGACCAGTCGCGTCCGTCACGGATTTTTGCCTGACAGCGTGGGCAGAATGCGCTTTGGTGCGAGCGCATTTTAGGCAAGCTAAATATCAGGTCGCATTCAGGACAACGATGATAATGTGCACGCGGTAGTGCCTCGCCGATAGACCTGATGGCTATTTTTTTAGTTGGCGTGATGCGTGATGTCGTAAGGGCCATGTATCGCGTATCAAAATGTTGAAGTAATGTTATCTTAACTCATGACGGGAATGATCTTGAGCATTAACGCATTTAATGTTTATTTTAGTAGGCTGCAGTTTTAAGTAAGACAACTAAGTGATTACATAATGAACAAATCAGAGCTATACACGGATCTGAACCGTGATTTTCAGGCATTAATGGCAGGTGAAACCAGTTTTCTGGCAACGCTGGCAAATACCAGCGCATTGTTGTACGAGCGTCTGGCACAAGTAAACTGGGCCGGTTTTTACCTGCTTGAGGGCGAGACTCTGGTACTTGGCCCTTTCCAGGGCAAAATTGCCTGTGTGCGGATCCCGGTAGGGCGTGGTGTATGCGGAACCGCGGTGGCGCGCAATCAGGTGCAGCGTATTGAAGACGTGCACGCGTTTGACGGGCACATCGCATGCGATGCCGCCAGCAACGCGGAAATCGTTCTGCCTGTCACCGTTGAAAATCAGATAATCGGCGTGCTGGATATTGATAGTACTGCGTTTGGTCGCTTCACTGAAGAAGACGAACAGGGGCTGCGTACGCTTGTGGCACAGCTTGAAACCGTGCTTGCAACGACGGATTACAAAAAATTCTTTGCGAGCGTCGCAGGATAATCAACGGATAACGTAGCAATTACTGATGACGTCATTATAATGTCGCCTGTTCATGCCTGCGCTTGTTGGCTACGTCCGTTGTAATCAGGAAATTTCATGGAAAATCAACCTAAGTTGAATAGCAGTAAAGAAGTCATCGCGTTTCTGGCCGAACGCTTCCCGCAGTGTTTTAGTGCTGAAGGCGAAGCGCGCCCACTGAAAATTGGCATTTTTCAGGATTTGGTAGAGCGTGTTGAGGGCGAAATGAACCTCAGCAAGACACAGCTCCGTTCTGCCTTACGTCTCTATACTTCAAGCTGGCGCTATCTGTATGGCGTTAAATTGGGCGCAACGCGTGTTGATCTCGACGGCAACCCATGTGGTGAGTTGGATGAGCAACATGTTGAACATGCTCGCAAACAGCTGGAAGAAGCTAAAGCTCGCGTTCAGGCGCAACGTGCAGAGCAACAGGCGAAAAAACGCGAAGCGGCCGCTGCTGCCGGCGAAAAAGAAGACGCACCGCGTCGCGAGCGTAAGCCGCGTCCTGCTCCGCGTCGTAAAGAAGGGGCTGAACGTAAACCTCGCGCTGAAAAACCAGCAGCAAAAGCACCGCGTGCTCCTCGTGAAGAACAGCATACCCCGGTATCTGATATTTCAGTGCTGACGGTAGGGCAGTCCTTGAAGGTGAAAGCAGGTAATAATGCGATGGATGCCACCGTATTAGAAATCACCAAAGATGGCGTCCGTGTACAGCTGAATTCGGGTATGTCTTTGATTGTACGCGCAGAACACCTGGTGTTCTGAAACGGAGGCCAGGCCTGGCATGAACACTTTTTTTAGGCTTACTGCGTTAGCTGGTCTGCTTGCATTAGCAGGCCAGGCACTTGCTGTAGAAGACATCACGCGTGCCGATCAAATCCCCGTTTTAAAGGAAGAAACCCAGCATGCGACGGTGAGTGAACGTGTAACTTCACGTTTTACACGTTCACACTATCGCCAGTTCGATCTGGATCAGGCGTTTTCGGCAAAAATTTTTGACCGCTATCTGAATCTGCTCGACTACAGCCATAACGTGCTGTTGGCGAGCGATATCGAACAGTATGCAAAAAAGAAAACTGTCCTCGGCGATGAACTGCGCACGGGCAAGCTGGATGTCTTTTACGATCTTTATAATCTGGCGCAAAAACGCCGATTTGAACGATATCAGTACGCGCTAAGCGTGCTGGCGCGTCCAATGGATTTTACCGGGACTGACACCTTTAACCTCGACCGGAGCAAAGCTCCCTGGCCGAAGAGCGAAGCAGAGCTCAATGCGCTGTGGGACGGCAAAGTAAAATTTGACGAACTCAGCCTGAAGCTGACCGGTAAAACCGATGCGGAAATTCGCGAAACGCTGACACGTCGCTATAAATTTGCCATTCGCCGCCTGGCGCAGACGAACAGTGAAGATGTGTTCTCACTGGCGATGACGGCTTTTGCTCGTGAAATAGACCCGCATACTAACTATCTTTCTCCGCGCAACACAGAACAGTTTAATACTGAAATGAGCTTGTCTCTGGAAGGTATTGGCGCAGTTCTGCAAATGGATGATGACTACACCGTCATTAACTCCATGGTGGCAGGCGGCCCGGCAGCCAAGAGCAAAGCGATAAGCGTTGGCGACCGTATTGTCGGCGTGGGCCAGACCGGAAAAGGCATGGTCGATGTGATTGGCTGGCGTCTGGATGATGTTGTGGCGCTGATCAAAGGACCTAAAGGCAGCAAAGTTCGCCTCGAAATCCTGCCTGCTGGTAAAGGCACCAAGACGCGCATTGTCACGCTAACGCGTGAACGCATTCGTCTCGAAGACCGCGCTGTTAAAATGTCTGTGAAAACCGTTGGCAAAGAAAAGGTCGGCGTACTGGATATTCCTGGTTTCTATGTTGGCCTGACGGATGACGTAAAAGTTCAACTGCAGAAACTGGAAAAACAGAATGTCAGCAGCGTGATTATCGATCTGCGTACTAACGGTGGTGGCGCACTGACCGAAGCGGTCTCGCTTTCTGGTCTGTTCATTCCTTCCGGCCCGGTGGTTCAGGTTCGTGACAATAACGGCAAAGTGCGTGAAGACAGCGATACCGACGGTGTTGTGTATTACAAAGGTCCGCTGGTGGTGTTAGTCGATCGCTTCAGTGCCTCGGCATCGGAAATTTTTGCCGCGGCAATGCAGGATTATGGCCGTGCGCTGATCGTCGGTGAACCGACCTTTGGCAAGGGCACCGTACAGCAGTATCGTTCTCTGAACCGTATTTACGATCAGATGCTGCGTCCGGAATGGCCAGCACTGGGTTCCGTTCAGTACACGATCCAGAAATTCTACCGTGTAAATGGTGGCAGTACGCAGCGTAAGGGCGTTACGCCGGATATCATCATGCCGACAGGTAATGAAGAAACTGAAACCGGTGAGAAGTTTGAAGATAACGCGCTGCCGTGGGATAGCATTGACGCGGCAACCTATACAAAGTCTGATAACCTGACGCCATTTGGACCTGAATTGCTAAAAGAGCACAATGCACGTATTGCGAACGATCCTGAGTTCCAGTACATCATGAAGGACATTGCGCGATTTAATGCAATGAAGGATAAGCGCAGCATTGCTTCTCTGAATTACGCTCAGCGTGAGAAAGAGAATAACGAAGATGATGCACTGCGTCTGGCGCGCATCAACGACCGGTTTAAGCGTGAAGGCAAACCGTTGTTGAAGAAACTGGACGATCTGCCGAAAGATTACCAGGAGCCGGATCCGTATCTGGATGAAACGGTAAAAATCGCGCTCGACCTGGCGCATCTTGAAAAAGAGAAGCCAGCGGAACAGCCCGCAACCAGTCAATAACCTCCAACAGGCACAAGAAATTGTGCCTGTTTTTTTAACAACCGCATGAAGACGTCAGTCTGATACGATAAAATGTAAAGTTGTGTCTTTCTGGTGACTTAGCACCTATGGATGCTTGAAAATAGCCATAAGACCCATACGATATGGGTAATCGCATAGTGCGTTTTGTTAAATTGAGGTTAAAAGAAAATTATGATGCGAATCGCGCTCTTCCTGCTGACGAACCTGGCTGTGATGGTCGTTTTCGGGCTGGTATTGAGCCTGACAGGGATTCAGTCAAGCAGCGTTCAAGGCTTGTTGATCATGGCACTGCTGTTTGGTTTTGGTGGTTCCTTCATTTCGCTGCTGATGTCCAAATGGATGGCGTTAAAGTCCGTTGGCGGGGAAGTGATCGAACAGCCCCGTAATGAAAGAGAACGCTGGCTGATGAATACGGTAGCGAATCAGGCCCGTCAGGCGGGTATCGCTATGCCGCAGGTTGCAATCTACCATGCGCCAGATATTAACGCGTTTGCTACCGGTGCGCGCCGGGATGCTTCGCTGGTGGCTGTGAGTACTGGCCTGTTGCAAAACATGAGCCCGGACGAAGCCGAAGCAGTTATCGCGCACGAGATCAGCCACATTGCCAATGGCGATATGGTGACCATGACCCTCATTCAGGGGGTGGTCAACACCTTCGTTATCTTTATCTCCCGTATTCTGGCGCAAATTGCCGCCGGATTTATGGGCGGTAACCGCGATGAGGGCGAGGGCAGCAACGGTAACCCATTAATCTACTTTGCGGTGGCGACGGTGCTGGAACTGGTGTTTGGTATTCTGGCCAGCATTATTACCATGTGGTTCTCACGCCACCGTGAATTCCATGCGGATGCCGGTTCTGCCAAACTGGTCGGCCGTGAGAAGATGATCGCCGCGTTGCAGCGTCTGAAAACCAGCTATGAACCGCAGGAAGCAACCAGCATGATGGCGTTCTGCATCAACGGTAAATCTAAATCGTTGAGTGAGCTGTTTATGACTCACCCGCCGTTGGATAAGCGTATTGAAGCGCTGCGTAGTGGGGAATACCTGAAGTAACCCGAAGAAGTCTGGAAGAAAAAGCGCGTCGTCAGACGCGCTTTTTTTATGCCTGAACGCGCGGCTGCGTGATACGTAAGCCGCTCACTATGGCGGCAGCCGTTGCCAGTACACCCGCAGTTATCAGCGACATATGTGTTCCGCTGTCACCAAACTGATTGAGCATTAACGCCACCAGTGCCGCGCCGGTACTTTGCCCTAACAAGCGCGCAGTCCCCAGCATCCCGCTCGCCCCGCCGCTGCGTTCACGCGGTGCGGAGGTGATGATGGTGTGGTTATTCGGTGACTGAAATAGACCAAAACCCGCGCCGCACAATATCATCGGCCAGATGATATTAATATCGGAGGGCGCAGAGGGAAGTAACACCAGGGCAAATAATCCGCTTGCCATCACGGCCATACCCAGTGCACCCAATAGCCCCGCGTGGACGCGTTCGATAAGATATCCGGCCAGCGGCGCCATCACCATGGTTGCCAGCGGCCATGGGGTCAATAGCAGGCCCGTTTCGACTTCGCTACGACCGAGCACGGTTTGAAGAAAGAAGGGCAGAGAAACCATCGCCAGCATTTGCGCGCTAAATGAACAGATTGACGTGCAAATCGAGAGTGAAAACAGCGGAATGCGCAGCAGGTCAACCGGTAATAACGGTACCGGCAACGCCAACTGGCGGCGGATAAAGAAAAAACCGACCACGATAAGCGCCACAAGCTCGGTGCCAATCAATTTTAGCGACTGCCCTTGCGCAAATCCACTGAGCGCGGTAATTAACAAGCCAAACGTTAAGGCATTCATTACCGCACTTGGCAGGTCAAAGCGTGGTTTATTGCTGCGGGACGAATTAGGTGGCAAAAAGCGCATAGCCAGCAGCAGGGCAATTATTCCCAGCGGGACGTTAATCAGAAACAGCCATTTCCATGACGAGATAGAGAGGATCGCCGCGGCAATGGTGGGGCCTGCCGCTGAGGATACCGCCACGATGAAGGAGTTAATTCCCATCCCCCGACCAAGCTGACGCTGGGGATAAATAAGTCTAATTAATGCTGTATTTACACTCATCAGCGCCGCGCCGCCAAACCCCTGAGCCACGCGGGCCAGAGTTAACATTTGTAGCGAGTCTGATAAAGCACAGAACAGCGAGGCAAGCAGGAATACGACGAGACCACATTTATAAATGCGTCGATAACCAAACATATCACCCAAAAATGAGAGTGACAGCAGTGAAACGACAATGGCGATTTGATAGGCGTTAACGATCCAGATTGAACTGGCGGGTGACGCCTGAAGGTCGGTAGCAATCGTCGGAAGTGCCACGTTAGCTATTGCTCCGTCGAGTACTGCCATAGAGATGCCAATAACAATGGTTAAAATTGCACCATATCGCTGGGGCAATGGCAGGCCATCAGCCTGAATTTTTTCCATAAGGGGTCATTTTATCGGGAATTATGATGAGAATAATAATCTTAGCATTGATATACAGGCGTTAGGTCGCAGATTTGTAACTAAGTAAGCAAAGAGCGATTGCGAGGGCAGGTCCGTGAAATTATAATAAAAACCGGTTCTGATTTTTATAAAACACTCGTAATGAGGTGATAAATGGCAATCGCAGATCTGGATAAACAACCTGATTCTGTATCTTCCGTGCTGAAAGTTTTTGGCATCCTGCAGGCGCTGGGTGAAGAGCGCGAAATTGGTATTACCGAGCTGTCGCAACGCGTCATGATGTCGAAAAGCACCGTTTATCGCTTTTTGCAGACCATGAAAACGCTGGGTTATGTGGCACAAGAAGGGGAGTCAGAGAAATACTCCCTGACCCTGAAATTATTCGAACTGGGTGCGCGCGCGTTACAAAACGTTGATCTGATCCGTAGTGCTGACATCCAGATGCGTGAACTTTCACGTTTGACCAAAGAGACCGTACACCTTGGTGCGCTGGATGAAGACAGCATCGTCTACATTCATAAAATCGACTCCATGTACAATCTGCGTATGTATTCCCGCGTCGGTCGTCGTAACCCATTGTACAGCACGGCTATCGGTAAAGTTCTTCTGGCATGGCGTGACCGCGATGAAGTGAAGGAAATTCTTGACGGCATCGAGTATAAACGCAGCACCGACCGTACTATCACGAATACTGATGAATTGCTGGTATTGTTAGATAAAGTACGTGAACAGGGATACGGCGAAGATAACGAAGAGCAGGAAGAAGGCCTGCGCTGCATCGGTGTTCCAGTGTTTGACCGTTTTGGCGTGGTGATTGCGGGCTTGAGTATCTCATTCCCGACGCTGCGCTTTTCCGAAGAGCGTTTACACGAATATGTGGCGATGCTGCATACGGCAGCGCGTAAGATTTCTGAACAAATGGGCTATAACGACTATCCGTTCTAATCCGCAGCAATAGCGCTAAGTGTAAAACCCCAGGTATTGCGTACCTGGGGTTTTTTAATGAATAAAATTAACGCTGTTTTGCGCAAATAGCATTGAGAATGTATTGCTTCTATCTTAACCGTTATCGATAACGACAGTACTTTTCCGCAATACAGGGCAATCTGAAAGGCCAATAAGGCCGCTGTTTGAGTGGACATATTGTGCGGTGCTGGTCCCGCGAGCGGTCAGATATTGGCATTGCAGACCCAGACCGGCCGCATTCTCTTTACTCCCAATCAAAATGCCATAGCCGCTGAGTAATAAACCGATCCAAACCAGAGCTAACAACACAATAGCGCGGATAATCAGACGCATTACAACCTCTTATCTTTTCTCGTTATTAGTAGATTAGTCTGTACACGGGATGAAACAAGTCAATCATTCCTAAAAAGATGGAATGCCGTTACAGTTAACGCTGGGTTTAGGTAACGCATGATAATTTATAGTCATAAGATGTAGAGTTGAAGAGTGGAGCTGGAGTGAAAAAAATACGCTGGGTGGTACTGATTGTTATCGTGCTGGTATGCATATTGATGTGGGCGCAGGTGTTTAACATCATGTGCGATCAGGACGTACAATTTTTCAGCGGTATTTGTGCCATCAATAAATTTATTCCCTGGTAAGCGCATTTTTACAACAGTTGATTACCTTCTTGTGCGGCAGTGGTAAACTACGCTGTCTACATTGAGGTGGTGAAATGAACGAAGTTTTGAATTCTGGCGCGTTAAGTTTTGCGTCTTTAGCGGTATCGGTGGTGGTTTTGGTTGTTGGGCTTGTGTTGTGGTTTTTCGTCAATCGGGCAAGTTCGCGTACTAACGAGCAGATAGAACTGCTTGAAGCATTGTTAGACCAGCAAAAAAGACAGAACGCATTGCTCCGTCGCCTTTGTGAAGCTAACGAACCAGAAAAAACGGCAGAACCTGCAGCGGTTGCTGCGAAGGATGAAGATGACGACATCATCCGCCTGGTAGCTGAGCGCTAAAAACAGTATGGCAGGGTGAAGGTCTGCTGATGCGGTTCGCAGATACCTCATCCTGTCGTCAACATGTCAGATCATTTTCTTCTGCTCTCGCCGCGTAATTAGCGTTCGGCGTCGCCTGTTACCTGAGTATTTTCAGATACTCTATCCAATTAATATCTTATGTGCGGTCTGATCTAATATATTTTCCCATACGTTAAAAATATGATTATGTCATTTTTGTGATAGCGATCGTCTTATTCACAGCGAAACGTTTCTCTTACTTTTTTGTGCATTGTCATCATTCTTTCATTATTTTAGTGCAAAACCAGAAGGCGGATCTCATTTTTACGCTTGTGACATTTTATGCATTACTAAGCATAAAAAATGATATCCACCAGCCCCTGTGACAGATAACCTGGAACAACCGAAGCTATTGAGCTATGGTAGAAATGTCCCTGTGACGGTGCAAGCCTGACGGGGCAAGGGGAGAGAGGTGAGAATATAACTCTGCTCGGTCTGGCGCATAACTGTGCAGTGGTTGTTTGATGAACAACAGGATTTGTGCGACCGATCGAGACACGTTTAAAAATGGCTTGCCATTATTTACGTTGTATGTGATAACACGTTTTGGGTTAAACGAGGTACAGTTCTGTTTATGTGTGGCATTTTCAGTAAAGAAGTCCTGAGTAAACACGTTGACGTTGAATACCGCTTCTCTGCCGAACCTTATATTAGTGCCTCAAGCAGTAATGTCTCAGTTTTATCTATGTTATGCCCGCGGGCGAAGAAAATACTCTAAGGAATTTTGCAAATGGCAAAGATTAAAGGTCAAGTTAAGTGGTTCAACGAGTCTAAAGGTTTTGGCTTCATTACTCCGGCTGATGGCAGCAAAGATGTGTTCGTACACTTCTCCGCTATCCAGGGTAACGGCTTCAAAACTCTGGCTGAAGGCCAGAACGTTGAGTTCGAAATTCAGGACGGCCAGAAAGGTCCGGCTGCTGTAAACGTAACAGCTATCTGATCGACACCACTGATTTGATGCGCTCTTGCGCAACCATCTCAGATATAAAGCCTCGCTTATGCGGGGCTTTTTAATTCAAATTACGTCAAAATATTTCTGAAAGCCCATCCATTAGCGCTTTGTTGCAAAGGCGTGATGTTCGTAGCATAGTTTTCCCCGCATTCTCGCGGCATTTCTCGTTAAATCAGACACCTGAAAAACTATCATGCGGGAGTCCAGGTGAAAAAGAAAAACGACATAGATGCGCGCAATTTTACTCCCGTACGTTTTGCCCTGCTTTGTGTGGCGATATTATTAAGCCTGGGATTGCTGCTGGGGCGCGTGGCGTGGCTACAAATTGTCACGCCGACAACTTTGGTAAAACAGGAAGATATGCGTTCGTTACGCGAGGTTACCATTGCCTCGCCACGCGGAATGATTACCGACAGAGAAGGGCGACCGCTGGCGGTAAGTGTCCCGGTGAATGCCGTCTGGGCAGACCCTAAAACCATTATCAGCAAGGGAGGCGTGGGCTACAACGAACGTTGGCAGGCGTTAGCAAAGACGCTGAACATTTCGCTCAGTTCTCTGGCTGAGCGTGTTAACAGTAATCCTGCGGGACGCTTTATTTATCTGGCGCGCCAGATCTCTCCTCAGCAGGCTGAATGGATCGATAACCTTAATCTTCCGGGGATCAATCTGCGTGAAGAATCACGCCGCTTTTATCCCGCCGGACATGTTGCGGCTAATCTCATTGGTTTCACCAATATTGATGGCCAGGGTATTGAAGGCCTGGAGAAAAGCTTCAATAGCCAGTTGATGGGCAAACCCGGCTCCCGCCTGGTCCGTAAAGACAAATTTGGTCATGTCATCGAAAATATCACCGAAGTGATGCCGGTGCCTGCACATGAGTTACAACTCAGTATTGATGAGCGTTTGCAGACGGTCACTGAAGACGCGCTGGACAATGCCGTTACATGGAATAAAGCGGAATCCGGGGCCGCGGTACTGGTTAATATTGACACCGGCGAAATTCTCTCCATGGCAAGCTTCCCCGACTTTAACCCCAACAATCGAGACGGCGCGGTACTGGATGATTTTCGTAACCGTGCCATTAGCGACACCTTTGAACCCGGTTCAACCGTTAAGCCGCTGGTGATCATGACCGCGCTCCAGCAGGGGATTGTGCAACCGGACAGCGTCATTGATACCCATCCTTTTAATGTCGACGGGCATCGTATTCGCGATGTCGGATTTTACCCGGAGCTGTCGCTGACCGGCATTTTGCAGAAATCGAGCGACACGGGCGTTTCGCACTTGTCGTTAGCTATGCCGGTGCAGAAATTGCTGGATACCTATAAACGTTTTGGCTTTGGCGACCCAACCGGGTTGGGATTAACCGGCGAAAGCAGTGGTTTAATGCCTCAACGCCGCTACTGGAGCGATTTGGATCGCGCCACCTTTGCATTCGGTTATGGGCTCATGGTGACGCCGCTCCAGTTGGCGCATGTCTATGCCACCATCGGTAGTTTTGGCATCTATCGCCCCCTTTCTATCACGCGTATTGATCCGCCGGTAATAGGGACGCGGGTGATGCCCGAGGCGCTGGTTCATCAGGTTGAACATATGATGGAAAGCGTCGCGTTACCCGGCGGTGGGGGAACCAAGGCCGCGGTCAGGGATTATCGGGTTGCGGTGAAGACCGGGACGGCGAAAAAAATTGGCGATGATGGTAAATATGTTGATAAATACGTGGCTTATACGGCAGGCGTTGCGCCAGCGAGCGACCCGAAATTCGCCTTAGTCGTGGTTATTAATAATCCACAAAACGGTGCTTACTATGGGGGCGCCGTCTCCGCGCCGGTATTCAGCCAGATAATGGGTGATGTCTTACGCCTGGAAAATGTTAAACCAGACGGTATGCCTGCCGACTCCGATCACCTGCTGGTGATGCATGGCGACAGCGTATCCTCGCCGACGCTGTAAGTTATTTTCCCGGGGCGCAATTCGCGTTACACTTGCGCCCTCAAATCACCTGCCGGAGTTGTCATGTCGTTTTCCTGTCCTCTTTGCCACCAGCCTCTTACTCAAACGAAAAACAGTTTTATTTGCCCTGAGCGGCACCAGTTTGACGTGGCGAAAGAAGGGTATGTCAACTTACTGCCGGTTCAGCATAAGCGGTCGCGCGATCCGGGTGACAGCGCTGAGATGATGCAGGCGCGGCGGGCGTTTCTTGATGCCGGACACTATCAACCGCTGCGTGACGCGATTGTGAATGTGCTTGCGCAGACGCTGAGTTCAGCGAACGCGGCGATTCTGGATATCGGCTGTGGAGAAGGGTATTACACCCATGCCTTTGCCGATACGCTGACTGGCGGCAAGACTGTTGGCCTCGACGTTTCTAAAGTGGCGATTAAGGCCGCAGCCCGTCGTTATCCGCAGGTCACCTTTTGCGTGGCTTCCAGCCATCGTCTGCCGTTTGCCGATGCGTCCATGGATGCCATCATCAGGATCTACGCGCCTTGTAAAGCGCAAGAGCTGGCTCGCGTGGTGAAACCGGGCGGATGGGTAATCACCGCCACGCCCGGGCCGCGTCATTTAATGGAGCTGAAAGGGCTGATTTATGATGAGGTGCGTTTGCATGCGCCACATACCGAACAACTGGACGGTTTTATTCTGCAGCAAAGTATTGCGCTGGGCTATCAGATGCAGCTCCAGGGCAGCGAAGCCGTTGCATTACTGCAAATGACGCCGTTCGCCTGGCGGGCAAAACCGGAAGTGTGGGAAACGCTGGCAGGAAAAACGACGTTTGACTGCCAGACAGATTTTAGTATTCACATCTGGCAGCGCCTGAATTAACCGTGGAAGTGTGCCCAGAGGATCTGGGCGCCGATACCAATCAGTACCACCCCGCCCAGGATTTCAGCTCGTTTGCCCAGCATCGGACCAATAAAACGACCGATCATCATGCCGAGCGTGGACATCATCAACGTGGCGCAGCCGATGGCCAGCGCAGTCGCAATGATGTTAACCTGCAGGAACGCCAGACCCACCCCGACGGCCATCGCGTCGAGACTGGTGGCTATAGCGGTGGTGACCAGCAGCCAGAATCCGTGGCGGCGCGGCGGTTCTTCATCTTCATCACCGTTGTCGCGAAAACCTTCGATTATCATTCGCCCACCTAAGAAAATCAGCAGAATGAAAGCGATCCAGTGGTTCCACTCCAGCACGAATTTGCTTGCCAGCATGCCCATTCCCCAGCCAATCAGCGGCGTCAGGGTTTCAACTGCGCCGAAAATGAGACCGGTGCGCAGAGCTTCAGAAAATTTGGGTTTATGCAGGGTGGCGCCTTTGCCAATTGATGCAGCGAAAGCATCCATCGACATGCCGAAAGCGAGAAGTACAGTAGCGGTGAGATTCATAACAGCGTCCTGACCGGGGTATCCATAAAACACATCACTGCCCCCAGTAACCATGCACACAGATTAAAATCACGAAATATATCGTGCCATTCAGGTATGCATTGCAGTTGATGTGCCTATGGTCTCGCCTGACTGAAGCTGTATGTTCAGTCCGTACGCGCCACGTTTTTCAACGAGTATGTTGACACGTACATTTCCGGAGTCTGGAAATCGGCTACTCCCCAACGACGGGCGCAACCTTAACATATATTGAGAATATAAAACAAGAAACAGGGAAATAATATTTGACTTCTAATTGAAAACGATTTTCATTTAGATTTATTTATAAACAGAACGTTAAAATAAATAACATTACGGACGTTGTAATATAGCCTTAGCTATGTTTTGTTTTCAAAAATATATAAAAAACATAGTTCAGGCTATCTTTCTAATTCACTGATTTGAAATGAGAAGCTTATATATTTTTTCAAGATCGTCTATATTTCGTACGCGAACCAGCAATCTCCGCTGTTCTAATTGCATCACCAGCACGCCGTCCTCTGATAAATTCATCTCTTTAATGCGGTTATATTCAATCCAGACGTTGGCAAAGAAAAACCCTTTTTGCTTGAAGATGATTTTCGGCGTACGGATCCAGAACAGATACAACCCCATCAATATCAGTGCGCATAATAACCACGTGGTGAATTGCGCCCCGTGGCTGGTGACGTTGTTGTAAATAAGAATAGCTACCAGGCCAATGAAGATAACACTGTCAACACGGCTGCGAGGAAGCAGGGCGACCGTCAGCAGAGTAAGGCCATTACGGCGGGGCATGATGAACTGATCGTAAATGGCATACGCCAGCAGCGAAAAGATAAAAAGAACCAGCACCAGGTCCGTGATAGTCATGAATCCTCAATCCTCTAAATAGAAAAACCGGGGGCAAGCCCCCGGTGGTGTACAACAGTCTTACAGGCCAAGCAGGCCGACAGCGTAGCCCGCGATACCGATGATGAAGAAGCCAACGATAATCCACAGCGGGTTCACTTTCTTACGCAGCAGCCACATACAAGCGAAAGTCAGCAGCAGGGGAACCAGGCCCGGCATCAGCTGGTCAAGGATAGTCTGCACGGTGGTGACGCGAGTCTGACCATCCTGACCGGTGATAGTGGAGACCACCAACGGGATATTCACGTGCGTCCACTTGTTAACCAATGCCCCCATGACAAACAGGCCGAGGATTGACGCCCCCTCAGTCAGTTTCTGCAGGAAGCCGCCGCCCATATCTTTAACGATATCGACCCCTTTACGGTAGCCGTATGCCACACCGTAGTAACGGGTTGCCAGACGCACCAGGTTAAACAGGATGAAGAACAACAGTGGTCCAAGCAGGCTGCCGCTCATCGCGATACCAGCGCCAAGCGCAGCAAATACCGGACGTACGGTACCCCAGAAGATTGGGTCGCCGACGCCTGCCAGCGGTCCCATCAGACCAACTTTGATACCGTTGATAGCACCATCGTCAATCTCTGCGCCGTTGGCACGCTGCTCTTCCATCGCCAGCGTAACGCCCAGCACAGGTGCGGCTACGTACGGATGGGTGTTAAAGAATTCCAGGTGACGCTTAATAGCCTGCTTACGTGCGTCGTTGTTTTCCGGGTACAAACGGCGGATAGCCGGTACCATGGAGAAACAAAAACCCAGCGCCTGCATACGTTCGAAGTTCCATGAACCCTGAAACAGGTTAGAACGAATGAACACGCCACGAATGTCACTCGGAGTGAGTTTTTTCTCGGTGGTAGTTTTAGTCATATCAACCATTTCGCTCACCTGCTAGTCCAGTTCGTTATCAAGATCGTTGTTACCAGCTGCCTGAACTGGCGCACCGGCGACGCGGTTATATTTCGGGCTCAGCTGAATGTAGAGGATTGCCATCACTGCGCCAATCACACCCAGAGCAACCAGGTTGAAGTTAGTAAATGCCGCGGTGACGAAGCCGAGGTAGAAGAACGGCATCAGGTAGCCCGCGCGCATCATATTGATGACCATCGCATAACCAACCACTACGATCATACCGCCTGCGATGTTCAGGCCGCCGGTGACGACTTCCGGAATGGCGTTGAGCATGCTCTGAACTTCACTGGTACCTACAGAAATCGCCACGATTACCGCCGGGATAGCGATACGCATAGCCTGCAGGAACAGTGAGGACACGTGCAGCCAGGAGAGCGCCGTCAGGTTGCCGTTTTCGGCCGCCTTATCCGCTGCGTGCTGGAATGCTACGGTGATAGTACGAACGATGATGGTCAGAACCTGGCCTGCTGCTGCCAGCGGGATAGCCAGCGCGATACCGGCACCAATGCTTTGGTGACCCGCGATAACCAGAACGGTAGAGATAATTGACGCCAGTGCGGCATCTGGTGCAACCGCAGCACCGATGTTCATCCAGCCCAGGGCGATCATTTCCAGGGTACCACCGATGATAATACCGGTTTTCATATCCCCGAGAACGGCGCCAATAAGCGTACAGGCCACCAACGGACGGTGGAACTGAAATTCATCGAGTACCGACTCCATACCCGCGATACATGCGACGATGAACACCAGCACAATCTGAAGAGTGGTAATCTCCATTGTACTTCTCCTATTGCTATACAGACTTAAGTGTGAAAACTAAGTAAATGCCAGGGAATTATTTCGCCTTGGCAATCAAATCCATCATTTTCAGTTTCTGATCGGTCGAAACTTTACGCGCTTCGAGCTCAATACCGCGTTCGTTGAGTTTTTTGAAGGCTTCGATGTCTTTTTCATCAACAGAAATTGCGTTGTTTACCTGTGTTTTACCCTGACGGAAAGCCATACCGCCAATGTTTACAGAGGTAATTTTCACACCACCTTCAACGATACGTTCCACATCGGTCGGGTTGGTGAACAACAGCATCACACGCTCGCCTGCATATTTCGGGTTGTTGTAGACGCGGATCATTTTCGCGACATCAACCACATGCGCCGTCACACCCGGAGGTGCTACCTGAGTCAGCAGCGTTTTACGCACGGTATCGGCGGCAACTTCATCGCTGACGACGATAATGCGCGTTACGTTGGTTTCTTTGGTCCAGCGAGTGGCTACCTGACCATGAATTAAACGGTCATCGATACGCGCCAGACCGATCTGCATATAATCGTTCGGGCCCATCGGTTTCGCCGGTGCTGCTGCTTTTGGTGCCGCAACGGGGGCAGGAGCGGCTTTTTCCACCGGTTTCGCTTTCAACGCTTTCACGCCTTCGCTACCGGTTTCAACGGCCAGTGCCACTAATTCATCAAAGCTCGGGTTGTCATCACGCGCCATGAAGGTTTCAACCAGCATGGGAATGTTCACACCGGCGATAACTTCGTAATGCTCTTTATCGACGACAATGCGGCTCGCAGCGTTAAACGGGCTGCCTCCCCATGTGTCAACGAGAAACAGCACGCCTTTACTGGTATCGAGTTTTGCCAACTGAGCGTTGTATTTTTCGATCAGCGTTTCGGCATTTTCGCCTGGAACGAAATCGATCCAGCCGACGTTTTCCTGCTCGCCTAACAGCATCTCTGCTGTCTTAAGTAACTGCTCTGCAGCCCAACCATGTGTGCCTATTACAATAGCAATGGTCACTTGCTACCTCCTTTATTATCGTTAACACATCAGCGTAAAGATGTATTTGAATCGTCGTCCGCAATCGAATCGATTCAGATAAGGGTTACAAAGAAAAACCTATGATTTTCGTGAATTATTTTAGATATCGAAAAAAATATTTTATGTGATGAAGATCCGTAATTTAACTTCCGATGAAAAGAAATTTCGAAGGGTAAAATATCTCCGAAACAACTTATTGCAAAGGAAGGTAAATCTTTGCTAAAAACCGGTTGTCTCTGTTATGTTTAGCATCTGTTTAATTACTCAGGAGTATAGGGCAGTAGCCCACCATATGGATCGTCACCGACGTCATTTCACCCTCAGGCCGCTTTGCGCCTGTCAGATTGGCACTTTTTGCCACAAATTTTCTCTGCATAATGCTTTAACGCCTGAGATCCTCAGCGCGCAGTTTGGTCATTCCTTAAGCAGGAGCTTGTCATGGAATTATTAATGGACCCGCAGATTTGGGTGGGTTTGCTCACGCTTGTCGTTCTCGAAATTGTTCTGGGTATTGATAACCTGGTCTTCATTGCGATCCTGGCTGATAAGCTGCCGCCGAAACAGCGAGATAAAGCGCGTTTAATCGGTTTATCACTGGCACTGATTATGCGTCTGGGCTTGTTGTCCGTGATTTCGTGGATGGTAACGCTGACAAAGCCGCTGTTTACGGTAATGGACTATGCGTTCTCGGGACGCGATCTGATAATGCTGCTGGGCGGTATCTTCCTCTTGTTCAAGGCAACGACAGAGCTGCATGAGCGGCTGGAAAACCGTGAACATGATACCGGGCAGACGAAAGGCTATGCGAGCTTTTGGGTTGTGGTGACGCAGATTGTCATCCTTGATGCGGTGTTCTCGCTGGATGCGGTGATTACTGCGGTCGGTATGGTCAACCATCTGCCGGTCATGATGGCGGCGGTCGTGATAGCTATGGCCGTGATGCTGCTGGCTTCCAAGCCGTTGACGCGATTTGTGAACCAGCATCCGACGGTGGTGGTGCTGTGTCTGAGCTTCCTGTTGATGATTGGTCTGAGTCTGGTTGCCGAAGGGTTTGGCTTCCACATTCCGAAAGGTTATCTGTATGCGGCGATTGGCTTCTCGATCATCATCGAGTTGTTTAACCAGATTGCCCGTCGTAACTTTATTCGCCACCAGTCGACCCTGCCGCTGCGTGCGCGGACTGCGGATGCAATCCTGCGTCTGATGGGCGGTAAACGTCAGGCCAGCGCGCAGATGGAATCCGACAATCCGGTACCTGTGCCCGTTCCGGAAGGCGCATTCGTGGAAGAAGAACGCTATATGATCAACGGCGTACTCTCCCTGGCCTCGCGTTCATTACGTGGCATTATGACGCCTCGTGGCGAGATTAGCTGGGTTGATGCGGACCTGAGCGTAGCGGAAATTCGCGAGCAATTGCTTTCGTCACCGCACAGCCTGTTCCCGGTATGTCGCGGTGAACTGGACGAAATTATCGGTATCGTCCGTGCCAAAGAACTGCTGGTGGCGCTGGAAGAGGGTGTGGATGTGGCGGCGATTGCCTCAGCCTCTCCGGCTATCGTGGTGCCGGAAACGCTGGACCCGATCAATCTGTTGGGCGTTCTGCGTCGTGCCCGCGGTAGTTTCGTGATCGTCACTAACGAATTTGGTGTCGTGCAGGGGCTGGTTACACCGCTGGACGTATTAGAAGCTATCGCCGGTGAGTTCCCCGATGCCGATGAAACGCCTGAAATTATTGCTGATGCAGGCGGTTGGTTGGTGAAAGGCGGAACCGACCTGCATGCATTGCAGCAGGCGCTGGACGTGGATACGCTGGTGGATGAAGACGAAGATATCGCGACGGTGGCAGGTTTAGTCATCGCGGCTAACGGTCATATTCCGCGCGTCGGCGATGTTATCGAGGTTGCGCCGCTGAGTATTACGATTGTCGAAGCGAATGACTATCGTGTGGATTTAGTTCGCATTGTTAAAGAACAACCTGCTCACGACGAAGACGAGTAATCGGGTTTAGCGAAACGGCATAACGGGCATACTATGTCGCCCGTTATGCCGGGTGGGCGGCGGCGTGCTGCCCGCCAGCCATTTTGGAAAATCGCGTAGCGGCATTGGCTTCGCATACAGAAAACCTTGCAATAAATGTACACCGTGCCGGCGCAAATGCTGTGCCTGCGCCTGCGTTTCAACCCCTTCCGCCACCAGTTCGATATTCAGTCTTTTTCCCAGCGCGATGATGATGTCTGTAACGGTTGAGTTCACGGCATCGGTACCGATCGCAGAAGTAAATGATTTATCAATTTTCAGTACATCCGGGCGGAGTTTTTCCAGCCAGGAGAGCGAGCTGTTGCCAGTGCCAAAATCGTCAATCGCCAGTTTTACGCCAAGGCGATTTAGCTCGCGTACAACCCGATAATCCACATCCAGTAACGCATCACGTTCGGTAAGTTCGATGACTAACTGCTGAATGGGATGCTGGCTAAACCAATACTGGTTGAGATCTTTTAACAGCGTGCCGTGGCGAAAATGGCTGGCGGCGACATTGATCCCGATATGAAACTGACTGCTCATGGGGAAGACGTGTCGTTGCTGAATGGTTTCTGCGATGACGTGACGCGTCAGGGGCACGATCAGGTTGTGCTCCTCGGCGATGGGAATAAACACTTCGGGAGAGATCCAACCCTGACGCGGATTATTCCAGCGTAACAGGATTTCCACCCCCATGCATTGCTGCGTTTGCGCATTGAGCAGCGGCTGGCAGAACAGCTCGAATTCCCGGGCGGCAAGGGCCAGATTTATCTCCCAGGAGAAACTCATTCTGTTGGCGGTTGCCAGCCACGCCAGGTACCCCACTAACAGACTGAGGATCACCGCCAGCGGCAGTTGTGTTGGCAGATGTTTAATCGCCAGTTCACTGGCGCCCGGACCGGTAACGCTGATAGTAAACGGGAAATGCTGTGATGAGAGCTGGTAGCGTTTTTCATTCTTTAGTTCAGGTAGCGTATCGACAACACCTTGTCCGTAGAGCAGATGGCGATTGCCGACACTTAAGCTGGCATGGGTGATCTGCGGCAGTTGTGGCTCAAGCAACATGGATGATAATAACTCAATGTTGACGATTTCCAGCACGCCATCTTCACCATCGGCAGAGGATGGATACCATTGTGTCAGAATCGGACTGTCTTTAATTATCGAATGGTCGGTTGATAACAGCAGTAGCGACTCCTGGCTTGGTAATTCAGGCTCCAGTTGACGAACAGGCTCATTGCGATAACCAAAAATGCTGGAGCAATACAGAATCCCATCTTTAACCAGGTTGACAGAGCGTACCGTTTGCAGCCTGGCAGCATGCTTGCTCAACGGTAAACGCGCGACTGAACAGGGGAGACCAATCAACGGCAACAGCACATCTCGTCCGGCCTGAAGGGGCAAAAGCACGTGATCCAACTCTTCAACCGCGTGGTTGGCAAAGGTTACGGTATTTCGATGATTTAAATTACGCTCCGAAATAAATCGGACCGTTAACGTGAGGATAAGCGTTACCAGGGCACATAGGGTGCAAACAAATAAGCGATTCCGGCGATAGTTTTTAATGATCCGTTGTGCTGTATGCATGCGGGCCGCCCGATAAGCCGTTGGTCACAAAAGCCAAAAGCAACAGAGCAAGTGTAGTGGGGAAAATTACAGTAGACGAGGAAGGGGAGATAAATTCGCCCATCCGTCGCAGATGGGCGAAAATTAAGTATTAGTCACACTGAACTTTGATTGCCAGACCACCACGTGACGTTTCGCGGTATTTGGCGTTCATGTCTTTACCCGTTTCGTACATGGTCTCAATGACTTTATCCAGTGAAACGCGTGGCGCACTGGTACGGCGCATTGCCATACGTGCGGCATTGATAGCTTTCACGGAAGCAATGGCGTTACGTTCGATGCACGGAACCTGAACCTGACCGGCAACCGGGTCACAGGTTAAACCGAGGTTATGCTCCATACCGATTTCTGCCGCAACACACACCTGTTCAGGACTTGCACCCAGTAGCTCAGCCAGACCGGCAGCCGCCATAGAACAAGCCACGCCAACTTCACCCTGACAGCCGACTTCAGCACCGGAGATAGATGCATTCATTTTGTACAGTGCGCCAATTGCACCGGCCGCCAGGAAATAGCGGGTGTAGATATCCGGGCTGACGGACTCAATGAAATGATCGTAATAGGCCAGGACCGCAGGCACGATACCGCAGGCACCGTTAGTTGGCGCTGTGACAACGCGACCACCCGCGGCGTTTTCTTCGTTAACGGCCAGCGCAAACATGTTCACCCAGTCGATCACGTTCATCGGATCGTTGGAGAGCTTGTCGCTGGAGACCAACATACGACGCAGGGCAGAGGCGCGACGCGGAACGCGCAGCGGCCCAGGCAGAACGCCTTCGGTGTTCATCCCACGATCGATACAGGCCTGCATGGTTTGCCAGACGTTGCCAAAGTACTCTTCAATCTCTTTTTTGCTGTGCAGAGCAAGTTCGTTCTGCATCACCATGCCAGAGAGGGACAGGCCGGTGCTGTTGCAGTATTCCAGCATTTCAGTGGCGGATTTGAACGGATAAGGTACGCTGACCTCATTGGCGGTATCCTGACCAAAATGTTCTTCATCAACGATGAATCCACCGCCGATTGAGTAGTACGTTTTGCTGTAAATGACGGTTTCGCCATTATACGCATGGATCTGCATACCGTTTTCATGCAGCGGCAGGTTGCCGTTATGAAAACGCATTCCATCATTCTGCGGGAAATCCACTTCGTGCTGACCCTGTGCAAGCAGCAGGCGTCCACGCGCTTCTACATCGCGGATAAATCCGGGAATGCTGTCAATGTTTACGGTAGCAGGCTCGTTGCCTGCCAGACCCATAATAATGGCGATATCGGTGTGGTGACCTTTACCCGTGAGCGACAGTGAACCATACACGTCGACGGCAACACGAGTAACGCTGTCCAGTAATCCTTTTTCGACCAGGTCATCGACGAACTGTTTACCCGCCTTCATAGGCCCTACGGTATGGGAAGATGAGGGACCAATCCCCACCTTAAACATGTCGAATAGACTAATCACGATAATACTCCTACAGGGCGACTGGGCTTTCCAGTAACGATGTTATAACTGCGCATAGTGTAAGAGGGAACGCGGCGATCGGCTTAACTATTCACATGAATTAAACTAATAGATCACCGCGGTTTTACTAATGTTGTGACTTGAGTTTCAAGTTGTCTATGGCGTGCGTAAAGATAAGTATAGTCAGGGCTTGACGCCAATTTGCAGAGCCAGCTCACGAATTATCCCGGCGGTCATTCCCCAGACGAAATATTGCTCATACCACGAAAGCCACACGCGATGAGAATCACCGCGACGATAAATATCGAGCGGATGGTAACGCCCCAAATGTAACGCCTGCGCCAGCGGCATTTCAAACACCGCGGAAACCTCATCTTCACTGGCGCGATACGGCAGATTAGGCGGGATAATGCCGACGACCGGGGTAACCTGAAAACCGGTGACGCTGTCGACCGGCGGCAGGACGCCGATCACCTCAACGCATGACGGCGGAATGGCGACTTCTTCATGCGCCTCGCGAAGGGCTGCGGCGATCAACGAGGCATCGGTGCTGTCCACCGCGCCGCCGGGAAAGGCGACCTGGCCGGCATGTTTGCGTAGATGAACGGATCGCTGGGTTAGCAGCAGCCCCGGCTGTGGTCGGCGGACGACGGGGATCAGCACGGCTGCCTGGCGCTGGTTTAACGCGGCATGGTTGACCTGCGGGCGCAGGAGTTGGAAGCGCGATAAAAAATCATCAAGCGTCAGGCTGCTGTAGTCCACGTGTCAGTTCTCCAGTTGGTGCAAAATACGATTCACTTTATCAAATGTTTCCTGATACTCCGCGTCTTCCTGACTGTCCGCCACAATGCCACCACCGGCTGAACAGTAAATCTGTCCGCCCGTCGTCGTCAGTGTGCGAATGGTGATGCTGGTGTCCATATTGCCGCAAAAGCTCAGGTAACCAATGCTGCCACACCAGGCATTACGTCGGTGCGGCTCCAGCTCATCTATAATTTCCATCGCCCGCACTTTCGGCGCGCCGGTAATGGAGCCGCCGGGGAAGGCGGCGCGCAGCAGGTCGGTAGCGTGCAAAGATTCCGGCAAACGTGCGGTAATGGTGCTGACTAAATGATGAACGGCAGGGAACGGCTCGACTACAAACAGCTCCGGAACCTGTACCGAACCCGGCACGGCAACGCGACCGATGTCATTGCGCATTAAATCGACGATCATCAGGTTTTCCGCACGATCCTTCGGTGAGTTCGCCAGCAGTTGGGCCTGCTCACGATCGGCATCAGCCTCTTCACGTCTTGGCAACGTCCCTTTAATAGGACGCGTCTGGATGTGCTGGTTTTCCAACAGAATAAACCGTTCGGGTGAAAGGCTGAGGATTGCGCCTTCCTCAAGACGAATGAACGCGCTAAACGGCGCACGATTAGCGTGATTGAGTCGTACAAATGCCTGCCACTCATCGCCCTGATAATGCGCCTGAAAACGTTGAGCAAGATTGACCTGATAACAGTCGCCGCTGTGCAGATAACTCTGGACCTGGCGAAATTTTTCGCCGTACTGGGCACGGCTCATATTGGACTGCCACGCCGAGGTTAATGTAAATGGCTCACGTTTTGATGATTGTTGCGCGTTGAGCCATTGCAGCCGCGCTTCGACATCGGTATGGCTGAGCAGGGATACGGTCTGCAGCTGATGATCGACAATCAGCGCCCAGTCGTAAATGCCGACGGCCATATCCGGCAGGGCAATATCGCGCGTGGCAATCGTGGGCAGCAATTCAAATCTTCTGCCAAGATCGTAGCCAAACAGACCTAACGCGCCGCCCTGAAACGGCAGATTGGGGTGATAGCTCGGGTGAATCCCCCGTGCGCTGAGCGCTGAATGTAATACCGTCATTGGGTCATCAAGCGTGCGTACAGTTGCGTGTCCGTCATAGACAACGGTTTCTTCTGCGCGCGTAACCAGCGTGGCGACGGGATCCGCCACCAGAATATCAAAACGGTTATGTGGATGGTCAGCATGACCCGAATGCAACAGCATCGCCCAGGGGAGATGGCTTAAGGTCGAAAAATAGCGTTCAGCGGCGTCCTGACGCCAGGGTAATGTGATTACTGCGGGAGATAACGTCTTCATCTGTCCTGACTCGTTGCTACTCTACTGGCTAACCGCCCGGTAGCATGAAATAATTAGCGCAGACAATTTAGCAGGAGTTAACAATGTTTGCAGGTTTACCTTCACTCAGTCATGAGCAGCAGCAAAAAGCAGTCGAGCGTATTCAGGAACTGATGTCGCAAGGGATGAGCAGCGGACAAGCGATTGCTCTGGTTGCTGAAGAGTTACGCGCCAGCCATACCGGTGAGCGGATCGTGGCGCGTTTCGAAGATGAAGACGAGTAACGTCGCTTACACCGCAGCGATAATCTTGATCTCTACTTTGTATTTCGGGTTCATCAACCCGGCCTGGACCGTACAACGTACCGGCGCGTGACCGGCGACGACCCACGCGTCCCAGGCTTTGTTCATCGCGGCAAAGTCACTTTTATCTGCCAGAAAAAGGGTGGCATCAAGAATACGTGACTTGTTGCTGCCCTGTTTTTCCAGAACTGCGTCAATTTGCGCCAGCGTATTCGCCGTTTGTTCAAAGGCGTCTGCATCCAGGTTTTCCGGTACACCGGTGTAATACAACGTGTTGTTATGGATAACCACGTCGGACCAACGCGCTTCGGCATCAATGCGCACAATTGTCATAAATCATTCCTCATTTACGTTTTTCATAATGGCTTCAGGTTGCGCCAAGACTGCCATAATGTTGTGCCTACGTCACCTCTTCAACTGGCGAAAGACCCGCTGGCCTGACATAATCCCTGTTCAAATGAACAGGGGGCAGTGTGACGGACGATTTTGCAGCAGACGGTCAGTTGGCTAAAGCGATACCGGGTTTTAAACCGCGTGAACCACAGCGGCAGATGGCCTTCGCCGTTAGCCATGCCATTGAAAAATCACAGCCGCTTGTTGTAGAAGCCGGAACCGGAACGGGTAAAACCTACGCTTATCTGGCACCTGCGTTGCGTGCGGGTAAAAAGGTCATCGTCTCTACCGGTTCGAAAGCATTGCAGGATCAGCTTTATAGCCGCGATCTCCCGACCGTCGCAAAGGCGCTGGAATTCACCGGCAAACTGGCGCTGCTGAAAGGGCGCTCCAACTATCTGTGTCTGGAACGCCTTGAACAGCAGGCGCTGGCGGGCGGCGACCTGCCGGTACAAACCTTAAGCGACGTCATTCTGCTGCGCTCCTGGTCAAATCAAACGCTTGATGGCGACATCAGTACCTGCGTCAGCGTGGCGGAAGATTCTCAGGCCTGGCCGCTGGTCACCAGCACCAACGACAATTGTCTGGGCAGCGACTGCCCGCTGTACAAAGAGTGTTTTGTCGTTAAAGCGCGTAAAAAAGCGATGGAGGCAGATGTGGTTGTGGTCAACCACCATCTGTTTCTCGCTGATATGGTGGTGAAAGAGAGCGGGTTTGGCGAACTGATCCCCGAAGCTGAAGTGATGATCTTCGATGAAGCGCATCAGTTACCGGATATCGCCAGCCAGTACTTTGGCCAATCGCTCTCCAGTCGTCAGTTGTTAGACCTGGCGAAAGACATCACCATTGCCTATCGCACCGAGCTGAAAGACACTCAGCAGTTGCAGAAGTGCGCCGATCGCCTGGCGCAAAGCGCGCAGGACTTCCGCCTGCAACTTGGCGAGCCGGGCTATCGCGGCAATCTGCGCGAACTGCTGGCTGACCAGCGTGTGCAGCGCGCGTTTTTGTTGCTCGATGACACACTGGAGCTGTGTTACGACGTGGCGAAACTGTCTCTTGGACGTTCGGCGTTGTTGGATGCTGCGTTTGAGCGTGCCACGCTTTATCGCGCCCGTTTGAAGCGCCTGAAAGAGATTAACCAGCCAGGCTTCAGCTATTGGTATGAATGCACCTCCCGCCATTTCACTCTTGCGCTAACGCCGCTCACCGTGGCGGATAAATTCAAAGAAGTGATGGAACAAAAGCCGGGCTGTTGGATTTTTACCTCCGCGACGCTGTCGGTAAACGATGACCTTCATCATTTCACCGCGCGGCTGGGCATAGATGACGCCGAGTCGATGCTGTTGCCGAGTCCTTTTGATTACACGCGTCAGGCGCTGCTCTGCGTGCCGCGTAATCTCCCGCAAACCAACCAGCCGGGAGCCGCGCGCCAGTTAGCGTCAATGCTGCGTCCCATTATTGAAGCAAACAACGGTCGCTGCTTTATGCTGTGTACCTCACACGCGATGATGCGCGATCTGGCAGAACAATTCCGCGCCACCATGACGCTGCCGGTCCTGTTGCAGGGCGAAACCAGTAAAGGGCAACTGTTACAGCAGTTTGTCAGCGCAGGTAATGCGTTACTGGTTGCTACCAGCAGCTTCTGGGAAGGGGTAGACGTGCGTGGCGATACACTGTCGCTGGTCATTATCGATAAATTGCCGTTCACTTCGCCGGATGACCCGCTGTTAAAAGCCCGGATGGAAGACTGTCGCCTGCGCGGCGGCGATCCCTTCGACGAGGTTCAACTCCCGGATGCGGTAATCACCCTGAAACAGGGGGTAGGACGACTGATTCGTGACGCAGACGATCGCGGCGTGCTGGTCATTTGCGACAACCGCCTGGTGATGCGACCCTACGGCGCTACCTTCCTGGCGAGTCTTCCGCCTGCGCCGCGCACGCGTGACATTGCGCGTGCTGTCCGTTTTCTTGCCATACCATCGACTGAGTAATTTGTTACGGAGTGTGGTAAGATGCGCGCCAAATTTATTGATCTGATCACAAACACCCATGCGAATTCTGGCTATCGATACCGCCACAGAGGCGTGCTCTGTTGCCCTGTGGAATGACGGTACTATCAAAGCTCATTTCGAGCTTTGCCCACGAGAACATACCCAACGAATTTTACCGATGGTCCAGGAGATCCTGGCCGCTGGCGAATTAGCCTTATCCGATATCGACGCCCTGGCGTTTGGTCGCGGCCCAGGCAGTTTCACCGGCGTACGTATCGGGATTGGCATTGCTCAGGGGTTGGCGTTAGGCGCGAATTTACCGATGATCGGCGTCTCTACCCTGGCGACCATGGCGCAGGGGGCCTGGCGTAAGTCTGGCGCCACCCGCGTGCTGGCGGCGATTGATGCGCGAATGGGCGAGGTTTACTGGGCCGAATACCAGCGTGATGAAAATGGCATCTGGCGCGGTGAAGAAACCGAAGCCGTGTTAACGCCTGAACAAGTACATGAACGCTTGCTGCAACTGTCTGGCGAATGGGTCACTGTCGGAACGGGCTGGCCTGCCTGGCCTGAACTGAGTAAAGACAGCGGCCTGACGCTGAGCGATGGCGCTGTTCTGCTGCCGGCGGCTGAAGACATGCTGCCTGTCGCCACGCAATTGCTGGCTGCCGGTAAGACCGTGGCGGTTGAACATGCTGAACCGGTTTATTTACGTAACACCGTGGCGTGGAAGAAACTTCCCGGTAAAGAATGAATCTTAGTAGTACATCCCCGGTTAATTCGCGCAGTCGTCAGTGACCCGCATCGGTGAATTTTCCGGGGCAGGCGCTAAGAAGAGGGAGTCGCAATATGGCGGTGCAAAAGCAGGTAGTGAAAGGTGTGTTGGCGGGCGTATTGGCGTTAATGCTAAGCGGCTGCGTTACCATCCCGGATGCGATTAAAGGCTCAAGCCCTACGCCACAGCAGGATCTGGTGCGGGTGATGAATGCGCCGCAGCTTTATGTCGGACAGGAAGCGCGTTTCGGCGGCAAAGTGGTGGATATTCAGAACCAGCAGGGGAAATCCCGTCTGGAAATTGCCACGGTTCCTCTCGATAGCGGGGCGCGCCCCGTGCTGGGCGAAGCCTCTCGCGGACGAATTTTTGCCGATGTAAACGGCTTTCTCGACCCGGTGGATTTTCGTGGTCAACTGGTTACCGTCGTCGGTCCGATTAGCGGAACAGTGGACGGAAAAATTGGCAGTACGCCGTATAAATTCATGCTGATGCAGGTAACCGGTTATAAACGCTGGCATATTACTCAGCAGATTGTTATGCCGCCTCAGCCGATCGACCCCTGGTTCTACGGCGCGCGTGGCTGGCCTTACGGTGGCTACGGCGGATGGGGATGGTACAATCCCGGTCCGGCACAGGTTCAGACCATAGTAACTGAGTAACTCTTTGTTTTATTAGTAAAAGAAACAGCGGCTCGTCCGCTGTTTCTGCATTAATGTGGATATAAGAAAAATAAATAGTGACGTGCTTCGCAACCTTGTCGTTGTGTAATAAACAAACTGGTACGCTGAGTTAATATTATGTTAACAGTTTGTTTATTGCCTGGGGTTGTGATGACGACGAATATGCATTTTAGAGGTGATGTATTGAAAAAGGTTTGGCTTAACCGTTATCCCGCTGGTGTTCCTGCGGAGATCAATCCTGACCGTTATCAATCCCTGGTGGAACTCTTTGAACACTCAGTAAGGCGCTATGCCGATCAGCCCGCGTTTGTAAACATGGGGGAGGTGATGACTTTCCGCAAGCTTGAAGAGCGCAGCCGGGCGTTTGCGGCCTATTTGCAACAAGGGCTCGGGCTGAAAAAGGGCGATCGCGTCGCGCTGATGATGCCTAACCTGCTGCAATATCCGGTCGCCCTGTTTGGGATTTTACGTGCTGGCATGATTGTCGTGAACGTGAACCCCCTGTACACGCCTCGCGAGCTGGAACACCAGCTCAATGACAGCGGCGCGTCGGCGATTGTCATCGTGTCTAACTTTGCTCACACGCTGGAGAAGGTGGTCGATAAAACGTCGGTGCAACACGTGATCCTGACGCGTATGGGCGATCAACTTTCTACCGCCAAAGGGACGCTGGTTAACTTTGTCGTGAAGTACATTAAGCGCCTGGTGCCAAAATATCACCTGCCGGATGCCATCTCGTTTCGCAGTGCGCTGCAAAACGGTTATCGCATGCAGTATGTGAAGCCTGAAGTGGTGTCGGAAGATCTGGCGTTTCTGCAATATACCGGCGGGACAACCGGTGTGGCGAAAGGCGCGATGCTCACGCACCGCAACATGCTGGCTAACCTTGAGCAGGTTAACGCCACCTACGGACCGTTGCTGCATCCGGGTAAAGAGCTGGTGGTAACGGCCTTACCGCTGTATCACATTTTCGCGCTGACAATGAACTGCCTGCTGTTTATTGAGCTGGGCGGTCAAAACCTGCTGATTACGAATCCGCGCGATATTCCGGGACTGGTCAAAGAGCTGGCGAAATACCCCTTCACCGCGATGACTGGCGTTAACACGCTGTTTAACGCGCTGCTGAATAACAAAGAGTTCCAGCAACTGGATTTCTCCTCACTGCATCTTTCTGCAGGCGGCGGCATGCCGGTTCAACAGGCGGTGGCCGAGCGTTGGGTGAAGCTGACGGGTCAGTATCTGCTGGAAGGCTATGGTCTGACGGAGTGCGCCCCGCTGGTGAGTGTTAACCCTCACGATATCGACTATCACAGTGGCAGTATCGGTTTACCGGTTCCTTCCACCGAGGTCAAGCTGGTGGATGACGACGATAACGAAGTGCCGCCGGGAGAGCCGGGCGAACTGTGCGTGAAAGGTCCGCAGGTGATGCTGGGTTACTGGCAGCGACCGGATGCGACCGATGAAATCGTCAAAGACGGCTGGTTGCACACTGGCGATATTGCGGTGATGGATGATGAAGGCTTCCTGCGGATTGTCGATCGTAAGAAAGATATGATCCTGGTGTCCGGCTTTAACGTTTATCCGAATGAAATTGAAGACGTGGTGATGCAACATTCTGGCGTACAGGAAGTCGCTGCGGTTGGCGTTCCATCGGGCAGCAGCGGTGAGGCGGTGAAAATCTTCGTGGTGAAGAAGGATGCCTCGTTAACCGAAGAAGCGTTGGTTACTTTTTGTCGTCGCCATCTGACGGGCTATAAAGTACCGAAGCTGGTGGAGTTTCGTGATGAGTTGCCAAAATCTAACGTTGGTAAGATTTTGCGACGAGAATTACGTGACGAAGCACGCGCCAAAGTGGACAATAAAGGCTGAGCGTTAAGTCAGCCAGCAGAAAACGCCGGGTAATCCGGCGTTTTTTTTGGCGTAAACCTAAGAGAGCACGATTTGAATTATCAAATGATCACTACGGACGACGCGTTGGCCACGCTGTGCGAAGCCGTCCGTGAATTTCCGGCGATAGCCCTGGATACCGAATTTGTTCGCACACGTACCTATTACCCGCAGTTGGGGCTGATTCAGCTGTTTGATGGCAAACACGTTGCTCTGATTGACCCACAGGGGATCACTGACTGGTCACCACTACGCGATATTTTACGTGATACGGCGATAACCAAGTTTCTGCATGCCGGTAGTGAAGATCTGGAGGTGTTTCTCAATGCCTTTGGTGAACTCCCTCAGCCGTTGATTGACACGCAAATCCTCGCCGCTTTTTGCGGTCGTCCGCTGTCGTGGGGGTTTGCCGCGATGGTGGAAGAGTTTACCGGCATAGCCCTGGACAAAAGCGAATCCCGTACCGACTGGCTGGCCAGGCCGCTGACCGAGCGTCAGTGTGAATACGCGGCGGCTGACGTCTGGTATTTGTTACCGATCACCACAACGCTGATGGCTGAAACCG
This sequence comes from Citrobacter sp. Cc139, assembly GCF_030334645.1. NCBI lineage: Bacteria > Pseudomonadati > Pseudomonadota > Gammaproteobacteria > Enterobacterales > Enterobacteriaceae > Citrobacter > Citrobacter sp. Cc139. The sequence goes on along the minus strand of NZ_JAOWDM010000090.1, from coordinate 133,316 downwards.
AAGCCAGCGGCTGGCTGCCCGCCGCGCTGGACGAATGTCGCTTAATGCAGCAGCGTCGCCAGGAGATTCTGGCACCCGAGGATGCCTGGCGTGAGATCACCAACGCCTGGCAACTGCGCACCCGTCAGTTGGCCTGTCTGCAACTGCTTGCCGACTGGCGACTGCGTAAAGCGCGCGAGCGCGATCTGGCGGTAAACTTTGTGGTGCGTGAAGAACACTTATGGGCGGTGGCGCGTTATATGCCGGGTAGTCTGGGCGAACTGGACAGCCTGGGTCTTTCCGGCAGCGAAATTCGCTTCCACGGCAAGACGCTGATTTCCCTTGTCGAGAAAGCGCAGGCTTTACCGGAGGCGTCGCTGCCGCAACCGCTACTGAATTTGATGGATATGCCAGGCTACCGCAAGGCGTTCAAAGCCATTAAGGCGCTGGTTGCCGAAGTCAGTGCGGAGCAAAATCTCAGCGTCGAGCTGCTGGCTTCACGTCGCCAGATCAACCAGTTGCTCAACTGGCACTGGAAATTAAAGCCGCAGCAATCCCTGCCTGAGCTGATTTCCGGCTGGCGTGGCGAACTGATGGCTGAGCGTCTTAACGCGCTGCTGTTGGAGTATCCGCAGTAAGCAAGCTAAAACGGGAGCCGGGTGCTCCCGTTTTTAATGACATGAAGGTTAACTGCGCAGTGCCCGACTAATGGCCTCACCAACCTGCTGTGTGGTGGCGTTACCTTTCATATCTGGCGTTTTCGGGCCGCTGGCAATAACTTGCTCAGTTGCCGCCAGAATGCCGTCGTGGGCGGCCTTATAGTTGGCATCACCGTGACCAAGGAAGTCGAGCATCATCGCGCCAGCCCAGATTGTCGCGATTGGGTTGGCGATATTTTTACCGTAGATATCAGGGGCTGAACCGTGTACCGGCTCGAACAGGGACGGGAAGGTGCGTTCCGGGTTTAAGTTGGCAGATGGCGCAATGCCAATTGTACCGGTACAGGCCGGACCGAGATCGGAGAGAATATCGCCAAACAGATTGGAAGCGACCACGACGTCAAAACGTTCCGGCTGCATCACAAAGCGGGCGCAGAGAATATCAATATGTTGTTTATCCCAGCGGATCCCGGGATAGTTGGCCGCCATCGCTTCGACGCGCTCATCCCAGTAAGGCATGCTGATGGCAAGACCGTTTGATTTAGTCGCTGAAGTTAGCGTTTTGCGCGGGCGGCTTTGCGCCAGTTCAAAGGCGTAACGCAATATACGGTCGACACCACGACGGGTGAAAACCGACTCCTGGATCACCATCTCGTGTTCGGTACCTTCGCTCACACGTCCGCCGAGGGAAGAGTACTCCCCCTCGGTGTTCTCACGCACGACGTAGAAATCAATGTCACCCGGCTGTTTGCCCGCCAGCGGACAAGGGACACCGGGAAACAGCCGCACCGGGCGCAGGTTAACGTACTGATCGAATTCGCGGCGAAACTTAAGCAGTGAACCCCAGAGTGAGATGTGGTCCGGGACGGTGTCCGGCCAGCCCACGGCACCAAAATAGATCGCATCGAAGGATTGCAGCTGTTCACGCCAGTCATCCGGCATCATCTTGCCGTGATGGGCGTAGTATTCGCAACTGGCCCACTCTATTTGTTCAAAGCTAAGCGACAGACCCCAGCGTTCAGCGGCTGCCTGTAACACATGAATGCCTTCAGGCAGGACTTCTTTACCAATGCCATCTCCGGGGATAGCGGCAATACGATAGGTTTTCTTCATAGCAGCTCTCACTTGTACGCCATCAAAATTGACTTTCCCCTCATCCTATAATTGACTGAACGATAGATAATCCCCCTAACTGGTGAAACATAAAACACAGATCATGAATAATCTGCCGCTGTTAAATGATTTGCGCGTCTTTATGCTGGTTGCGCGCCGCGCGGGTTTTGCCGCCGTCGCCGAAGAGTTGGGTGTATCACCGGCTTATATCAGTAAGCGTGTAGCCCTCCTGGAGCAGACGCTGAACGTGGTGCTATTACACCGGACAACACGGCGGGTGACCATCACGGAAGAGGGGGAGCGGATATACGAATGGGCGCAGCGGATCCTGCATGATGTCGATCAGATGATGGACGAGCTGTCCGATGTCAGGCAGATCCCGCAAGGGATGTTACGTATTATCAGCAGTTTTGGTTTTGGCCGCCGGGTGGTGGCTCCTGCGTTGTCTGCGCTGGCGAAAGAGTACCCGCAGCTCGAGCTGAGGTTCGATGTTGAAGACCGTCTGGTGGATCTGGTGAATGAGGGCGTCGATCTCGATATTCGTATCGGGGATGATATCGCACCTAATCTGATTGCCCGTAAACTGGCAACTAACTATCGCATTCTTTGCGCCTCGCCGGAGTTTGTGGCGCAGCATGGAATGCCGAAGCAACTGAACGATCTCTCTACTTTTCCCTGTCTGGTCATTAAAGAGCGTGACCATCCGTTTGGTATCTGGCAAATGCGCAATAAAGAGGGGACTCACTCAATTAAAGTGACCGGGCCTCTGTCATCTAATCATGGCGAAGTGGTGCATCAATGGTGTCTTGACGGCCAGGGAATTGCTCTGCGTTCGTGGTGGGATGTCTGTGGCAACATTGCCAGCGGACATCTGATACACATATTGCCTGAGTATTATCAACCAGCAAATATTTGGGCGGTTTATGTTTCGCGCCTGGCGACGTCGGCAAAAATCCGTATTACCGTTGAGTATTTGCGCCGCTATTTTGCCGAAAACTACCCGAAGTTTACGTTGGAATAAATGTGTTGCAGATTGGCAAAGGACGAAAATTAAAAAAGGCAGAATAATCTGCCTTTTTTGCAACCATGACGCATTTACACAAAAGGTTATTTAGACTCTTCTGCTTCAGGTAATGTTACGTTCAGCTCGAGGATCGAAATATCGCCGTCTTTTTGTTCAAGCTGTACGGTGACCATTTCTGGATCAATTTGTACATACTTGCAGATAACGTCGAGAATATCCTTCCTTAACTGCGGTAAATAATGTGGCTCGGCGTCACTACGACGACGTTCCGCAACAATAATCTGCAGTCGCTCTTTAGCGATGTTCGCTGTGCTCTTTTTCCGCGAGAGAAAAAAATCCAGTAATGCCATAACTTATCCTCCGAACAGGCGTTTGAGGAAACCTTTCTTCTCTTCTTCAATGAAGCGGAAAGGACGTTCTTCTCCCAACAGACGGTCTACGGTATCAGCATAGGCTTTACCGGCATCAGCATTGATGTCGAGAATAACCGGCTCACCCTGGTTAGACGCGCGCAGGACTGACTGATCTTCAGGAATCACGCCAACCAGCTTGATTCGCAGAATTTCCAGTACGTCTTCCATGCTCAGCATGTCACCTTTATTTACGCGGCCAGGGTTGTAGCGCGTAAGCAACAGATGCTCTTTAATCGGCTCTTCACCGTTTTCTGCGCGGCGGGATTTCGACGCCAGAATACCCAGAATACGGTCTGAGTCGCGTACAGAAGAGACTTCCGGGTTTGTGGTGATAATGGCTTCATCAGCAAAATACAGGGCCATCAGCGCGCCGGTTTCGATACCCGCCGGGGAATCGCAGACGATGAAGTCAAAGTCCATCGCTTTCAGATCGTCCAGAACTTTTGCGACGCCTTCACGCGTCAGCGCGTCTTTATCGCGGGTCTGTGAAGCCGGAAGAATAAAGAGATTCTCGGTACGCTTATCTTTGATTAACGCCTGATTTAACGACGCATCGCCCTGAATAACGTTGACGAAGTCGTAAACGACGCGGCGTTCACAACCCATAATCAGATCAAGGTTACGCAGGCCGATATCAAAATCAATAACGACAGTTTTCTTTCCCTTCTGGGCCAAACCTGTAGCGATGGCCGCGCTGGAGGTGGTTTTGCCAACGCCCCCTTTACCCGAAGTAACAACAATAATGCGTGCCATAGAAATTCCTTGTTAAAAAGGGATCAATTCAACGGTTGAACTGTCAAAGCGTTCTCTGCTAATTGCAGACGTGCCGCTTTGCCATAAAATTCTGCTGGGATTTTATCACTCAGCCAATAAACACCTGCGATAGACACCAGTTCCGCCGTCAGGTGGGTACAAAAAATTTGCGCTTCCCGGTCACCGCTTGCGCCTGCCAGCGCTCGACCTCTCATCATCCCATAAACATGAATATTGCCATCAGCGATAAGCTCTGCGCCCGCACTGACGTGGCTTGTAACAATCAGATCACATTGTGGAGCATAAATGCGCTGACCGGAACGAACCGGTACATTTATTAATCGTGTTTTTGTGATGGGAGTAACGTTTTGCGGCGGCGGGACGGGAACTGAAGCCTCAACAGGCGCGGGACGAAGCGCTTTTTCTTTACCTTCAGTCAGTAAAGGAAGTCCCATTTCATCAATTTCAGCCTTTAATCGGGCGTCTTTGCATCCGCTAAAGCCGATAATGCGCAAGCCGGTAGACGCGACAACTTCCTGCAGCGCCGACCAGTTTACCGGGCTTTCAAGACCACTCACGTTAACCACCACGGGCGCATGTTTTAAAAATGCAGGGGCCTGCGCGATTTTGTCTTCCAACGCCTGACGAATAACCTCGGGTTCTGCTTCATGTAAATGAACCACTGATAAGGTGAAGCTACTGCCTTTAAGCTCGATTGGCGTGTTTGACATCCTGGCCTTACTCATTTTGCTATTTATCATCCCCAGCGCGGGGTGATATTCCGAAGACTATAAGGCATGTTATAGTCAGTATTATATTGAGGCAAGCCACCATTCCGTGAATTCAGAGTAAAAGATATGTTTTGTGTGATCTACCGAAGCAGCAAACGTGACCAGACTTATTTATATGTCGAAAAAAAAGACGATTTCTCGCGAGTTCCTGAAGAACTGATGAAAGGATTTGGTCAGCCAACGCTGGCAATGATGTTACCGCTTGATGGTCGAAAAAAACTGGTTAATGCCGATCTTGAAAAAGTAAAACAGGCGCTAATCGAGCAGGGCTATTATTTACAAATACCGCCACCGCCAGAAGATTTGCTCAAACAGCATCTGGCAGCGGCCAAACAAAATACATCAGACGCTAAACGTTAAACTGCATCCGGCAGCAGCACGTTCCATCGATGCAGTACCTGAAATCTATGACTACGTTAGGGGAAAGTAATGTATCAACATCACAACTGGCATGGTGCTCTGCTGGATTATCCGGTGAGTAAGGTGGTTTGCGTAGGCAGTAACTATGCCAACCATATAAAAGAGATGGGGGGAACCACCCCGGAAGAGCCGGTACTGTTTATCAAACCGGAAACTGCGCTGTGTGATTTGCGCCAGCCGCTGGCGATCCCATCCGATATGGGGTCGGTTCACCATGAGGTTGAGCTGGCGGTACTGATTGGCGCAACCTTACGCCAGGCGACAGAAGAACATGTGCGTAAAGCCATCGCTGGCTATGGCGTAGCGCTGGATCTAACCCTGCGCGATATTCAGGGCAAAATGAAGAAAGCCGGTCAGCCGTGGGAAAAAGCCAAGGGCTTTGATAACTCATGCCCGCTGTCAGGATTTATCCCGGTGGCGGAATTTGATGGTGATCCGCAGGATACAATGCTCGGCTTGACGGTAAACGGCGAAACGCGTCAGCACGGCTCGACGGCAGATATGATCCATCCCATTGTTCCTTTGATTGCCTATATGAGCCGTTTCTTTACGCTCAAAGCGGGCGATGTGGTGCTGACGGGTACGCCAGCAGGGGTTGGACCGTTAAGTAGTGGTGATGAACTGGCTATCAGTTTCCATGGACAAACACTGACCACACGAGTGCTGTAATCTCTGCTTGCCGCCTTTTCGGGCGGCAAAACTTGCATCAGCGTGCCAGACTGGTTATAAGGTGCAGCTTTATTACGATAGCGGATACCCTGATGAGCGACATACCTTTCTGGCAAAGTAAAACCCTTGATGAAATGACCGATGCCGAGTGGGAGTCATTATGTGATGGGTGTGGTCAATGCTGCCTGCATAAGCTGATGGATGAAGACACCGACGAAATCTATTTTACCAACGTCGCCTGTAAGCAGCTCAATATTAAAACCTGTCAGTGCCGTAACTACGAACGTCGATTCGAATACGAGCCGGACTGTATCAAACTCACGCGTGATAATCTGCCTACCTTTGAATGGTTGCCGATGACCTGCGCCTATCGTCTGCTGGCGGAAGGAAAAGAGTTGCCAGAATGGCATCCGTTGCTGACCGGGTCGAAAGCGGCAATGCATGGCGAACGTATTTCGGTACGTCATATTGCGGTAAAAGAATCAGAAGTTCGTGACTGGCAGGATCATATCCTGAACAAACCTTCATGGGCGGACTGAGCCGCCCATCGATTAACAGGCGTTAAGGGTTAAGATTTTTTCGCCTGATACATCTCATCTCCATGGTTGTCGTCTTCAACCCAGAAATTGATGTTGAATTGCGCATCGTCACTTAATTCAACGCGATGCCAGTATTGTGGTGGGCTGGTCGCGAACTGGCCGGCATTAATCACTACTGTCACTTCGGGTTCTTTTGCGTCTTCATTGGCAAAGCCATAATACGTTACTGTGCCTTCCATCACGCAGAGCTGCCCAAACACCCCCGCAGCGATGTTGTGGTGGGAGAGCAGTGCCGCAGGAACATTGTCTTTCGTAAAGAAGGGAGTAGAGCGTTTAACTTTCCAGTTTGCCGGGATGCGTAAATGGGACATAAGACATCTCCTTCGTGTGGCATCTATAAGATGTATTTAATATACATCTTATAGATGCCAGCAGGCAATGAATTTAAGCCAAAAAAAACGCTCCCGAAGGAGCGTCTCTGTTAGCGACCGAAAAGGTCACGTTTTTTCGGTTTAAACGGTTGTGCTATGACGACCAGTATTGCCACAACAAGATATGCGGCGAAGATCCCAAGCAGCCACTGCGGCATTTCGAGGGTTAAAAACGACCACTGACGCTCAGCGCAGTCGCCCGATGCCACAAACACCTGCGGCAGCCATTTATCCAGCGGTAACCAGCTCGGAAAGCGCGCGGCAAAATCACAGGTCATAAATGGTGACGGGTGAAGCTGAATCATGGTGTGTTCATACGCTAACTGAAGACCGCGCCAGGCACTGTAAATCCAGATAACCATTGCCACATAGCGCAGCGGTGTTTTTGGCGCGATAGCCCCCACCAGTCCCGCACCCATCACGCCAAATAATGCGCTACGTTCATAAATACACAACACGCAAGGTTTTAGCAGCATGACGTGCTGGAACCACAACGCAACGAGTTCCAGCGCAAAGGCGGTAAACGCCAACAATAACCACGCTCCACGACCACGGGAACACTGGTTTAAAAATCGCAACATAATAATTTCCCTGCAACATGCGTAGAGACCGCAGTTTAAACCAATTCACTTTATGCGCCACTAGCGGGAATTGAAAATTTGCGTAATCGGATAATTATCATGCAAAAAGTCAAACCGGGCAGTGATTTGCCCGGCTAATTGTTATGAAAGTGTAGCTAACCAGCCCGACTGGGTCATCCATTCGGTCATTGGAACAAGTGTGAACTCCACGCAAAGCAACCCGACGAGCGTCAGGACAAGGGTATAAGGCAGAGCCATCCATACCATGCGACCATAAGAGAGGCGAATCAATGGTGCCAGGGCGGAAGTCAGCAGAAACAGGAACGCCGCCTGCCCGTTTGGTGTGGCCACGGAAGGCAAGTTGGTCCCGGTGTTAATCGCCACCGCTAACAGTTCATACTGATTAAGGCTGATAGTCCCCTGTTCCAGGGCCGCTTTGGCTTCGTTGATGTAGATAGTGCCGACAAAGACGTTATCAGAAATAGACGACAGCAGACCATTAAACAGATAGAACAGCGTTAATTGTGCGTGTTCAGAGGCTTGTAAAACGAACTGAATAATCGGCGAAAAGAGCTGCTGATCGATGATCACCGCAACAACAGAGAAGAACACGGTCAGCAGGGCGGTGAAGGGCAGCGACTCGGTAAAGGCTTTGCCTATAGCATGTTCGTCGGTAACGCCGGTTAACGACGTTGCCAGAATAATCACTGACAGACCAATTAATCCCACTTCCGCCAGATGCAGTGCCAGGGCGACCACCAGCCAGACGCCGATAATCGCCTGGATAATCAGTTTGATCTTGTCCTGGCGGGTTCGCTGCTGACGGCTCTGATCGTCAAATTTTTGCAGGACATCGCGGACGGTCTCCGGCAGCGTTTCGCCATAGCCGAACCAACGTAATTTCTCGACCAGCACGCAGGTTAGCAGACCGCAAATCAGCACCGGAACGGTGACCGGTGACATGCGCAGGAAGAAGTCGCCAAAGTGCCAGCCAGCTGCTTTGGCGATAATCAGGTTTTGCGGTTCACCAACCATGGTCATTACGCCGCCTAACGCCGTACCGACGCCTGCGTGCATCATCAGGCTACGCAGAAAACCACGGAACTGCTCCAGAACGACCTTGTTGTGCTGATCGATATGGCTGTCATCGAGCATATTGTTATCTTCCCCACGGGAAGAGGCCACGCGATGGTAGATGCCATAAAAACCGACCGCTACGCTTATCACCACGGCAACGACGGTCAACGCGTCAAGGAACGCGGACAGGAAGGCGGCAGCAATGCAAAAGGAGAGCGAAAGCAGTGACTTGGAACGAATACTGAGCAGAAGACGGGTGAAAATAAACAACAGCAGTTGCTTCATAAAGTAGATGCCTGCCACCATAAACATCAGCAGCAGTAACACCTCAAGGTTGGCGGCAACTTCTTCACGTACATGCGCGACGCTGGTCATGCCAATGATGACAGCTTCAATTGCCAACAGCCCGCCCGGCAGCAGTGGATAACATTTTAGCGCCATTGCCAGCGTAAAAATGAACTCGGCCACCAACAACCAGCCTGCAATAAAGGGATTGATGAAAAAAATAATCGGGTTAGCGACTAAGAAGATGAGCAGTGCAAGTTTATACCAGTCTGGCGACTGACCTAAAAAATTGCGCCACATCGCGCGGCTCCATGATAGCTCCATGGTGATTTCCCTACCTTTAAAAATGAAATGATGTTTTTATGTTTGACCGCAAAGCTTAGCGGGAGGAGGGGGCGCAGGCAAGCTCTTCACGTGAATGGCAAGGGGGGAGTGAGTATCAGCGTTATCTGGAAAATGAAGCCTTGATCCACTTTTTCTTCATTTCGTCAGCTATCAGCTATGAAACCCGTCTGGTATGATAACTGTAACTATGTTTTGCTGTGTAATGGAATTATTACTATGGTCATTAAGGCGCAAAGCCCGGCGGGGTTCGCGGAAGAGTACATCATTGAGAGTATCTGGAATAACCGCTTCCCACCTGGCACTATTTTGCCCGCTGAACGTGAACTGTCTGAACTGATCGGAGTGACACGTACTACGTTGCGCGAAGTATTACAGCGTCTGGCGCGGGACGGCTGGTTGACCATTCAACACGGCAAACCGACGAAGGTGAATAACTTCTGGGAAACCTCCGGGTTGAATATTCTTGAAACGCTGGCGCGCCTCGATCACGAGAGCGTACCGCAGTTGATCGATAATCTGCTGTCTGTGCGCACCAACATTTCAACCATCTTTATCCGCACCGCGTTTCGCCAGCATCCTGACAAAGCGCAGGAGGTGTTGGCGACAGCAAATCAGGTAGCTGACCACGCTGATGCGTTCGCCGATCTGGACTACAACATTTTTCGCGGTCTGGCATTTGCGTCCGGTAACCCCATATACGGTCTGATCCTCAACGGAATGAAAGGGTTATATACCCGTATTGGTCGTCATTATTTTGCCAATCCAGAAGCGCGTGGTCTGGCGCTGAGCTTCTATCGTAAGCTGTCAGAACTGTGCGAGCAGGGCGCTCATGAGCAGGTTTATGAAACGGTGCGCCGCTATGGTCACGACAGCGGCGAGATTTGGCATCGTATGCAGAAAAACCTGCCGGGCGATTTAGCTATTCAGGGACGCTAATTACGCAATGCCGGATGGCGACGCTAAAGCGTGTTATCCGGCCTCGAATGCGCAGGCCGGATAAGGTGTTTACACCGCCTCCGGCAATAAGATTTACAGACCGTTCATCCTCGGCGGGCAACGCTCCAGCAGCTCCACGCTGCCATCTTCATTCTGCTGCTCCAGCATCACGTCAAAACCCCATAACCGGTGCACATGTTTCAGTACCTCTTTGCGTCCCTTATCCAGCGGGGCACGGTTATGCGGAATATAACGCAAGGTGAGCGAACGGTCGCCGCGCAGATCGACATTCCAGACTTGAATATTCGGCTCCAGGTTGCTGAGGTTATATTGCGACGACAGTCGGCTACGAATTTCACGATATCCTTCCTCATTATGGATAGCGGAAATCTCCAGGTAATTGTGGCGATCATCATCCAGCACGGTGAACAGGCGGAAATCGCGCATCACTTTTGGTGACAGGAACTGACTGATAAAGCTCTCATCTTTAAAATCGCGCATCGCGAAATGCAGCGTTTCCAGCCAGTCGGAACCGGCAATATCCGGGAACCAGTACCTGTCTTCCTCGGTGGGGGACTGACAGATACGCTTGATATCCTGGAACATCGCAAAGCCCAGCGCGTAAGGGTTTATCCCGCTATACCACGGACTATTGTACGGCGGCTGGAAAACCACGTTGGTATGGCTGTGTAGAAACTCCAGCATAAAACGCTCGGTAACTTTACCTTCATCATAAAGGTGGTTAAGGATGGTGTAATGCCAGAAGGTGGCCCAGCCTTCATTCATCACCTGCGTCTGTTTCTGCGGATAAAAATACTGGCTGACCTTGCGCACGATGCGTAAGACCTCACGCTGCCAGGACTCCAGTAGCGGCGCGTTTTTTTCCATAAAATAGAGCAGATTTTCTTGCGGTTCGGAAGGATATCGCCGCGCTTCGGAAATGGTTTTCTCTTCCTCTTTCTTCGGCAGCGTGCGCCACAGCATATTCACCTGGCTTTGTAGATACTCTTCACGGCTTTTCTGCCGGGCTTTCTCTTCCTGCAGCGAGATTTTTTGCGGTCGTTTGTAACGGTCCACGCCGTAGTTCATCAGCGCATGGCAGGAGTCGAGGAGCTTTTCGACTTCATCCACACCGTAACGCTCTTCACACTGGGTAATGTAGTTTCGCGCGAAGATCAGATAGTCGACAATGGAGCTGGCATCCGTCCAGCTACGGAACAGGTAGTTATTTTTGAAGAAAGAGTTATGTCCGTAGCAGGCATGCGCCATCACCAGCGCCTGCATGGTGATGGTGTTCTCTTCCATCAGATACGCGATACACGGATTGGAGTTAATGACGATTTCATAGGCCAGCCCCTGCTGACCATGCTTATACAAGCGCTCGGTTTCAATAAACTTCTTACCAAACGACCAGTGCGGATAGTTGATTGGCATCCCGACGCTGGAGTAGGCATCCATCATCTGTTCGGAGGTGATCACCTCGATTTGGTGCGGGTAGGTATCCAGTCTGTAGAGTTTCGCCACGCGGTCTATTTCCGCCAGATAGACATCCAGCAGATCAAACGTCCAGTCGGGTCCATCGCTTAACCGTGTGCTGTCCTTGTTCATGGAATCAATCGTAGCCATTCGCGCACCCTCATTGTTGGCGGCACTCTCTGTGTGGAGTACCTCATTTCAAGCATAGATCATGGTGTTAAAAAACGTGCTGCGGCAGAAATTTTTTCTTTGCGATTTCACGTTAGCGAAGCGCAGAAAAAAGGCATATCCGCAAAATTTTATGCTGGATAAAAATAACGCACAGCATGAGATTCCAAAGCCGGGAGTTCCCAGCAATCACTGCTATATGTGAGATAAGTCACCATAAAAAAGCCATATGTTGAATAATATTTTCAACTGAGTTATCAAGATGTAATTAGATGATTGTTCTTTTACTGTTAACGGAGTGGCTATGCGAGTTGTCATACTGGGAAGTGGTGTCGTTGGCGTGACCAGCGCCTGGTACTTAAGTCAGGCTGGACATGATGTCACCGTCATTGATCGTGAGCCCGGTCCGGCACTGGAAACCAGTGCGGCAAACGCCGGACAAATCTCTCCAGGGTATGCAGCACCATGGGCGGCGCCCGGCGTACCGCTTAAAGCAATTAAATGGATGTTTCAGCGCCATGCCCCGCTGGCCGTCCGTCTCGACGGGACTCAGTTCCAGTTGAAATGGATGTGGCAAATGCTGCGTAACTGCGACACCAGCCACTACATGGAAAACAAAGGACGCATGGTACGGCTGGCGGAATACAGCCGTGATTGCCTGAAAGCGCTGCGCGCCTCTACCGGCATTGAGTATGAAGGACGTCAGGGTGGAACGTTACAGCTGTTCCGTACTGCTCAACAGTATGAGAACGCCACCCGCGATATCGCCGTGCTCGAAGATGCGGGCGTGCCATATCAGTTGCTGGAAGCAAACCGCCTGGCGGAAGTCGAACCGGCGCTGGCGGAAGTGGCGCATAAGCTGACCGGCGGCTTGCGTTTACCAAATGACGAAACCGGTGATTGCCAGTTGTTTACCCAGCGCCTGGCGCAGATGGCCGAGCAAGCGGGCGTCACGTTCCGCTTTAACACCCCGGTCGATAAGCTACTCAGCGAGGGGGAGCAAATATATGGCGTCCAGTGTGGGGATGAAATTATTAAAGCCGATGCTTATGTGATGGCGTTTGGCTCTTACTCCACGGCGATGCTCAAAGGTATTGTTGATATTCCGGTCTATCCGCTTAAAGGTTATTCCTTGACCATTCCGGTGGCGCAGGATGATGGGGCCCCGGTTTCTACTATCCTTGATGAAACCTACAAGATCGCCATAACCCGCTTTGATAACCGTATTCGCGTTGGCGGCATGGCGGAGATTGTTGGCTTCAATACCGAATTGCTGCAGCCTCGCCGCGAAACGCTGGAGATGGTTGTACACGATCTTTTCCCGCGCGGCGGTCATGTGGAGCAGGCTACATTCTGGACCGGACTGCGTCCGATGACCCCGGACGGTACGCCGGTCGTGGGACGAACCCGCTTTAAAAATCTGCTGCTTAATACGGGGCATGGCACACTGGGCTGGACCATGGCCTGTGGATCCGGCCAGCTGCTGAGCGATATTTTATCTGGTCGTACCCCAGCCATTCCTTACGACGATTTGAGCGTGGCGCGTTACAGCCCGGGGTTTACCCCCTCTCGGCCACGGCATTTACACGGCGCACATAACTGATAAGGATGAGAGATGACCCGCCCGATACTGGCCAGCATTGACCTGCAGGCGTTGAAACAAAATCTGGCCATTACTCGCCAGGCCGCGCCGGACGCCCGCGTCTGGTCGGTAGTGAAAGCCAATGCTTACGGACATGGCATTGAACGAGTATGGAATGCGCTGGGCACAACCGACGGTTTTGCCATGCTCAATCTTGAAGAGGCGATAACCCTGCGCGAGCGGGGATGGAAAGGCCCGATATTAATGCTGGAGGGTTTTTTCCACGCCGACGACCTGACGATATATGACAAATATCGTCTGACAACGTGTGTGCACAGTAACTGGCAGCTAAAAGCATTGCAGAATGCGCGCCTGAACGCACCGCTCGATGTTTATCTGAAGGTGAACAGCGGCATGAACCGGCTGGGTTTCTTACCAGACAGAGTTTCCACGGTCTGGCAACAGCTGCGGGCCATGCCCAATGTCGGTGAAATGACGCTGATGTCGCACTTCGCTGATGCAGAACACCCGAATGGCATTCAGGAAGCGATGACACGTATTGCGCAGGCGACGGAAGGGCTGGAGTGCAGACGGTCACTGTCCAATTCGGCTGCGACGCTGTGGCATCCTGAAGCGCATTATGACTGGGTTCGTCCGGGCATCATTTTGTACGGAGCATCGCCGTCTGGACAGTGGCGAGACATCGCCAATACGGGCCTGAAACCTGTGATGACGTTAAGCAGCGAAATTATCGGCATACAAACGCTGAAAGCCGGCGATCGGGTCGGTTACGGCGGGCGTTACACCGCCAGCGGGGAGCAACGCATCGGCATTGTGGCGACCGGGTATGCAGATGGTTATCCGCGCCATGCGCCGAGCGGCACGCCAGTACTGGTGGACGGTGTACGCACCAAAACGGTCGGAACGGTCTCAATGGATATGTTGGCGGTTGACCTGACGCCATGTCCTCAGGCGGGGATCGGCACGCCGGTAGAGCTGTGGGGCAAAGAGATCAAAATTGACGATGTGGCCGCTGCTGCGGGTACGGTGGGCTACGAACTGATGTGTTCGCTGGCGCTGCGCGTACCGGTTGTGACGGTGTAACTTTTGGATGCCGGGTCAGGCGCAGCCCCCACCCGGCAAAAACAGCTACGTCACTCATCCTCATCTTCAGCAACGCGAACACCAACCTTCAGCACCGCATTATCTTCTTTCTCGGCCACCGTCCAGATCATGCCAGCAAATTCAACCTGGTCACCAACGACCGGCGCGGCGCCTAACAGGTGCTGAACGATTTCACCCAGCGTTTGCTGTTTATCGCGATACTCTGTGCCATCGTCGAGGCCATAGATCAGCGCCACGTCGGCATATTTTGCGCTGGCTTCGAGAATAAAATCGCCAAAGAAGCGCTGGTCTAACGATACCGGCGGCGACTGGCTGAATAGCTTGCCGAGAGCGGGGAGATCGCGCTCGCGACCAATGACGCACAACACGTCACCTTCACGCAGGCGCGTGCTGCCCGACGGATGAAACAAGACATTGTCACGAAACAGGGCGGCAATTCGCGTTTCTTCCGGCATATGCAGGTCGCGCAATGCGGCTCCCACACACCACTTATCCGCACTGAGCTGATAAACAAACTGCTCCCAGGGGTTATCCGGGTGAATATCCAGACCAATACGCGAAACGGGCCAGCCGACCGGGGGAACCACCACTTTGGCCTTTTTAGCCGCCCAGGAAAGTGACGTTCCCTGAAACAGCAGGGAGATCAGAACCACGAAGAACGCCACATTAAAGAACAGACGCGCATTTTCCAGGCCGGCCATCATCGGGAAGACGGCAAGGATGATCGGCACCGCGCCGCGCAAGCCCACCCAACTGATAAAAATACGCTCGCGCAGATTGAAGCCACGGAACGGCAGCAGTCCGGCGAAGACCGACAGCGGACGAGCCACGAAAATCATCCATGCGGACAAAATCAGCGCTGGAATCGCGATAGGCAGCAGGTCGGAAGGCGTGACCAGTAGCCCCAGCACCAGGAACATGGCGATTTGCGCCAGCCAGGCCAGACCATCGAAGTTTTGCAGAATACCAAATCGGTTGCGAATCGGGCGATTACCCAGCAGGAAACCGCACAGATAAACCGCCAGAATACCGCTGCCTTCCAGTGCGGTAGTCAGGGCAAAAATGAGGATCCCGCCGCTTAAAGCCAGTAACGGATACAGCCCGGCAGGCAACGAAATGCGGTTAATCATTTGCTGCAGCAGATAGCCGCCGCCCAGACCCAGCACAATCCCTAAACCAAACTGCTGGAGTATATGCACCGCGAACATCCAGCTTAAACCGGTCTCGTGGTTTTGGATCATGGCGATAAGCGTGATAGTCAAAAATACCGCCATCGGGTCATTACTCCCGGATTCAATTTCCAGCGTGGAGCCAACACGTTCGTTAAGCCCCTTACCACCAAGCAAGGAAAAGACCGCCGCCGCATCGGTGGAACCGACTATCGCGCCAATCAATAGCCCCTCAATGAGATCCAGATTAAACAACCATGCGGCCATCATGCCGGTAAGTCCGGAGGTAATCAGTACCCCGACGGTCGCCAGCGATAGCGCCGGACCCAGCGCGACGCGAAAAGAGCTGGCCTGGGTGCGCATGCCGCCGTCGAGCAGGATAACTGCCAGCGCCAGGTTGCTCACCATGTAGGCAAATGGGTAGTTGTCAAAAGGAATACCGCCTACACCATCCACCCCCGCTAACATCCCGATAGCGAGAAATATCACCAGAATAGGGATGCCAAGACGTGATGAGAATGAACTGAGTAAGATACTGCAGGTGACGAGAACGGAACCCAAAATAAAAAGGCTAATAACTGCTGCGGCATCCAACGTTCGTTTACTCCTGAATTACGCTGTTTCGTATTAACAAACCCTAACATAATAACGACAGAAACAGCGTTTTACTTAGCCCTGTTGGCAGCTTTTTTTACGATTTAAGTACCGGATGACCATTTATGGTGAGCTGAGCGCCATTTTTATCGTTTTTCAGCACCGCATTGGCACCCAAAGGCAGGGTGACGGTACGTTGTTCATGACCAAAATCAAGACCGCTGATTAACGGAACTGACAATCTGTCGCGTAGAAAAGCGCAAACCGAATCAAGGCTGTATCCGGCGTCATAGTCATTGGGCGCACTGCCGCTAAAACTGCCAAGAATAATGGCGTTCTGCCGGGCCAGTATTCCCGCATGGTATAGCTGCAGCAGCATGCGTTCAATACGGAATGGGTGCTCATTAATGTCTTCCAGCACCAACACACCGTTTTCGATAGCGGGCATCCACGGCGTGCCCATCAGCGAAATGATCATCGCCAGATTTCCGCCCCATAGCGTACCTTCGGTCGCACACGCCGGGCCGTTACTCTGCCATTCGAGGGTAAATTGGGGATGACGCAAAGCCTGCCAGAAATGGTGCTCGGTAAACGCGTTCATCTCCTCGGCCCCGAAGTTAGCCGCCAGCATTGGGCCGCTGAAGGTAATCACATTGCCCTGCGCCAGCAAACCGCACTGAATCGCCGTAAAATCGCTGTGCCCGCACAGCAGTAGCGGGTTTTGTTGCTGACGAGCAGCCAGTCCCTGCCAGTCGATCCCTTCCAGTAAACGGCTCGCGCCATAGCCGCCGCGTACCGCCATCACAATAGTGTCAGGCGTGTGCAGATTAACGAGCGAGTTCACATCTGCCAGACGTTCTGCTTCTGTGCCCGCAAAACGCTGGCAGCGGCGCGCAATAACCGCTGAATTATCGACCTGGTGACCGGCCTCAGTAAGCCGCGCAAGCCCACGTAATGCAGCCTGCTGGTTGATACAGTAGCCCGAAGGGGCAATTAAGTGAAACCGGGACATGGCATTTCCTTGCTACAACTAAAACCAAATGTATATCATGCCGCGTAGGTATGTCGTTGTCACCTCAGCGACAGGTTCCGGCTATAAGGATAGATGACGTGAAATTGAGATGGTTTGCTTTTTTGGTTGTATTACTTGCGGGCTGTAGTTCAAAACAGGATTACAAAAATCCGCCATGGAATGCTGAAGTTCCGGTCAAACGCGCAATGCAATGGATGCCGATCAGTGAAAAAGCCGGTGCGGCCTGGGGTGTCAGCCCACAATTGATTACCGCTATCATCGCCATTGAATCTGGCGGAAACCCGAATGCGGTCAGTAAATCGAATGCGATTGGTCTGATGCAGTTAAAAGCGTCCACGTCAGGACGCGATGTTTACCGTCGTATGGGATGGAGCGGAGAGCCGTCGACCAGCGAGCTGAAAAATCCTGAGCGTAATATTTCGATGGGAGCCGCCTACCTGAGTATTCTTGAGACCGGGCCTCTGGCCGGAATTGAAGATCCTCAGGTGATGCAATATGCGCTGGTGGTGTCGTACGCTAACGGGGCGGGCGCACTGCTGCGAACATTCTCCTCCGACAGAAAAAAAGCCATTAATAAGATCAACGATCTCAGCGCGGATGAATTTATTGAACATGTGGCTGATAATCATCCGGCGCCGCAGGCTCCACGCTATATCTGGAAGCTCCAGCAAGCGCTGGATGTCATGTAGTTCATGTAATGCTACCCGCGCACCTTATTGGCTTTTTCCCGGGCTTCGCGCTCAAGGGAAAAAATAATCCGCTGTAAGTTCCGCTCCACCGCCGGGCCGACGTTGAGAAAACGAAAGCTCAGGCGGGGAGTGGTAATGGTTTCGTTTTTGCTGTCGATAACCACGCGCTCGCTGATGGAAATCAGCTGGGCGTCAACGTGATACACACCCCATTGCGCCATGTTCAGTTCAACTTGTGAGAAGCGCATGCCTTCTACCAGTCCCTCTGGCTTTGCCGTTTCTAACAGTCCACCCATGCCGCCGAGAGACAAATCGAACAGGCGAAAATGCAGAATGCTGTTGTCCGGCATCTTTGCCGCGCAGCGATAGGGAGGATGCAGCGGCGCGCCGATACGGAAATACTCCCGACGCTGTATGAACCACAGGGAAGGCGGCAGCGTTGAGATAAATGCCGGTAGTCGCTGATACTCGCCTTTTTTAAGCTGCGGCAGCGTGAATTCCACTTTGGCGCCCTGCGTTTCGGCGATAATTGAGATCTGGCTGGCCCGCTGCACGGCCTGGTTTTCATATTCCTGACTGCCAAAGTCCATGATCAGTTCGTCCGGGGTGACCGCCAGTATTTTGCTAATGAACTGGCCACCTGACCAGGAGATACGCAGCGGAACCTGCTGCGAATTTAAGTCCCTGAGAACGCCTAACACCGCTAACGGATTTTGCTTCAGGAACTGCTCATTGTAGTTGCTCACACCTAATGACTCCTGGATGCCTGGTTTATCGTTGGATTATCGGCATCAAACGACGGAACTTAAGACAAATGAATGAAATTTTTTGCCAAAGCCAATGAATTAAGTCTATGTGGAAAAACGTCATCCAACAGCTTGCCTATACTTAATGCACTGGCGCGGGAATAACGAGCGCACATTCACTGGAAAGAGGGCCTGAAAATGGGAATTATTGCCTGGATTGTTTTTGGTCTGATTGCAGGTATTATCGCCAAACTGATTATGCCGGGGCGCGATGGCGGTGGATTTATCCTGACCTGTATTCTCGGTATTGTCGGCGCTGTGGTCGGCGGATGGCTGGCAACAATGTTTGGTATCGGCGGTGATGTCAGCGGATTTAATCTCCACAGCTTCCTGGTGGCCGTAGTCGGCGCGATTGTTGTGCTGGGTGTTTTCCGGCTTGTGCGACGAGATTGAGTGAGCGGCCCCCTCTGGGGGCCGTTTCTTTGGAATAGAAAGTTCGTTATGGCGTCGGTTGCGTCTGCTTTTGAGGCTCAGTTGATGCCGTCCCAGCCGGGGCTGGACGCGATGCGGGGACGCTGTCACACGGTTTTTCTTTGGCGCAAATCAGGTCGAGCATTTTTAGCGTTACGCCGTTAGTCCAGCCGAACCCATCCTGCAACGGATATTCACCGCCACCGCCGCCGGTGCCAGTGGTACTCACGTCATACTTTTCAACCAGCTTTTTGTCGCGATCGTAAGTGTGCTGCACGTTGGTGAGGAATCGCCAGGTTACGTCCATGGCGACGTTATCCTGACCGTAATTCTGTAACCCGGATGCCGCGACCCACTGGAGAGGGGCCCAGCCGTTTGGCGCATCCCATTGCTGACCGCTTTTCACCGAGGTGGTAGCTAGACCGCCGGGCTGCAGCAAATGTGCCTGGGTTGCCGCGGCGACCTTACTGGCGCGATCTTTTGCCGCTGCATTAACATACAGCGGGAACAGGGCGGCGGCAGTGAGTTGGTTACGTACTTTGTGGCTCTTTAGATCGTAGTCGGCATACCAGCCTTCTTTGTCGTTCCACAGGTGCTTTTCGATCCCTTTTTGTCGGGCATTGGCAAAACCGTCATATTGAGCAGCTTTGGCATCATCACCAGCGGCTTTACTGGCGAGGGCGATCATTTTTTCCATTTTGTACATCAGCGCATTGAGATCGACCGGCACAATGCTGGTGGTACGCAGGGTACCTAGCTGGTTGGGGTTATCCATCCAGCGGGAACTAAAGTCCCAGCCGGACGCTGCGGCGGAGCGCAGGTCGCGGTAGATTTCGGTGGCCGGACGGTTCGGGTTACTTTTAGCGGTGGCGATATCCTCCACCCATGACTCTGGCCGCGGCGTATCGCGGTCATCCCAGTAGCGGTTCAAAATGGTGCCGTCATCCAGCTTAACCACGCGCTTATTTTGCTGACCGGGCTGGAGCGTTTCGACGCCCTCCATCCAGTAGGTGTACTCTTTGAGCATCTGCGGGAGGTATTTTTTCAGCGCATCATCCCCTTCGTGCTGCGCCAGCAGTTCAACCATAAAGGCAAAGAACGGCGGTTGAGAACGGCTCAGATAATAGGTGCGGTTGCCGTTAGGAATGTGTCCCCAGGCATCAATCTCGTAAGCGAAATTTGCCACCATGTCGGAGACCTTGTCCCAGTGATTACTTTCGGCAAGCCCCAGCATGGTGAAATAGCTGTCCCAATAATATATTTCGCGAAAACGCCCGCCTGGCACCACATATGGCTCCGGGAGCGGCAGCAGCGAGTCCCATTTTTCAACGTCTGTTGTTGAGCGGGTTAGCACCGGCCACAGACCATCAATATGCTCGCGCAGCGATTGCCCGGCAGGGGGGACGTATTTCTCACCCTCTTTCGGTAAGGTAAAGTTCACTCCGACAAAATGACGTAAATCGAATCCAGATTGATTCTTTTGCATTCGGTAATCGGCGAGGATCATTAACGGATCGCTATTGGGAACCGCGTCAGCAAAGGTTTTCTGGTCAGGGAACAATTTGGCCGTTTGTACATCGTTAAACAGAGGGCCGAGCAGAATATCAGGTGGTTGCGGTGTCGCTGCTGGCGCGTCCTCCGCATTGACGGTAAAAGAGGTACAGGCAAAAAGGGTACTGGCAAACGTCAGTTTTATCGCAACAGAAAGCAGCCCGGAAGGGCGAATTGCTGGTGTTATCATCGGTTAATCTCCTTAGCGGTGTGCCGAAGCAGCGGCATTTACCATGAGAAAACCTTAGTTCAGGATCGACCGTTGCGCGTGATCGACTCCCCATTTTGCGAATAAACAGACATTTCCCGACGCGCCAGGAAGATACACACCCTGTTGAGAAAGGGTGTGCTGATGCCATTAACCTGTATGGGTTATCCGATGCGCCACGCAGTCAAGAGTGACGGTATCTCCCGTCTTTATACTATCGAGGGTCTCCCCAAGCTGACACATCCAACAAAGTCCCATTTCACGGGCGATAATCGCGGGGTGAGAAGCCTCGCTCCCGGCACGCAGACAGATCCCTTTGATGGTCAGCGGATCGAGTTGCAACACCGTAGACGGATAAATGACGTCCGCGACCAGGATTGTCGGATGGCTGAACGTCGGGATTTGCGCCGTCGCTCCTGTCAAATGCTGCAGCGAACGAGACAGTAAATCTTCAATGTCGATATATCGCGCCTGTAAGTAGGGATCGTCGAGCTGTAAATACTGCTGGCTGAGTTCGCTCAGCACCTGCTGCCAGGCGCAGGCGGCGCTACACTGCTTTTCACGCATTACGTCACAGGCCATATCGAACAGCTCGGGATCGTCCAACAGCGTGTGGTGACCGGAGAAGATCGCGGCGATATCGGCGGAATACTTCTCTTCAGCGAGCGCGGTTAGCTCGCTTAAATCGTTCAGCGTGCTCTGGATGGCGGCCTGTAATCGCTGCTGCTCAGCCTGCAATGATGCTGCAGGCTGCGGGCTTATCTCGGGTGAGAATGGCGTGTAAAAAATTACCGTCCCCGTTACCCGTGACGGGACCTGAGTCGCCACGTTTTTCGCCTGCGTTGGTGCGAGCGATTCGCCAAAATTCTCTGCCGCCAACTGTTTGAACGCGGCCAGGGCATCTTCTGCCTGTTCGCCTTTGGCAATCAGGCGCAGCGTGTCGTTACAACGCACCTGCAGCAAGGTTATCTGATTGAGACTATCAGGAACGACGCACTTGCCGTTTTTTTCCAGCCACATGTCGGCGTTAAAGCCAGACAGCGTAGATACCAGCCGTGAGGCCGGGCGAACGTGGATACCGTTGGGGTTTTTCACCACAACGGCAATCGAACGGGCATCTGTGTCGGGTGATAGTGCGGCAGAAGCGGACTTTGCTGCCGAGGGCGAAGGTAAACCCAGTTGCTCACATTTGGCGTCGAGGGCGTGCATGGCATCACGGATGACCTGCTCGATATCAGCACCCGCAGAAGCGCTAACCGTCGCGGCCAGCGTGCCTTCAACCAGCGGGGCGGCGCACAGACGGACTTTCGCGGCGATGTCAGGGTCGAGCAGTTCAAGGGCGGTTTCCGCACTCAGCAACGCACTGCCGATATCCATCATCACTAACACGTGATCCGTATCGGCCACGGACTCGATGGCTTCCATCACCTTAATCGGATCGGTGCCAATGGGATTCTCAGGATCGTCAATGCCTGCGGCAATAGCGAGTTTACAGCCATCGCCCATTAACATTTGTCGGGCTAACGCGCCGACGCCTTCGCCCAGTTGGGCGCTGTGAGACACAATAACCAGGTTTACCATCGCTTTATCCTTACTCTCTGGACGCCTGAGCCAGCATTTGCATCATAAACATGACGGACGTTGCGCCAGGATCCTGATGGCCAATGCTGCGTTCACCAAGGTAGCTGGCGCGGCCTTTGCGTGCCTGCATGGTGATGGTGCTTTGTGCCGCGGCTTCCGCTTGTTGGCTTGCGGCTTCCAACGCCGCCTGTACGCTTAGCTTTTGCTCGCAGGACTGACGTAAAGATTCCACCACCGGCAACCAAACGTCGCACATGGTTTTGTCGCCAGGCTCAGCTTTACCACGGCTAATGACGCCTTCTGCGCCATCGCGAATCATTTGATACAACTCGTCCAGCGTCAGGCTCTGGTGGGCTTGCGTGACCTGGGCGGCGCGGATGAAAAAGGTACCGAACAGCGGGCCGCTGGCTCCGCCAACGCTGGAGAGCAATACCATGCCGGTATTTTTTAAAATAAAGCCGATGTCTTTATCGGCGATAGACGGCAGTTTTTCGACCACTTTACTAAAGCCACGATGCATGTTCAGACCGTGGTCGGCATCGCCGATTTCCCGGTCCAGCCCGGTGAGAAAATCACTTTCGGTAGTGAATATTTCGCCGCAGCGATAGAGCCAGTTAACAATTTGCGTTCTGGTGAGGGACATCATGAATCTCCTTATTTACCCCAGTTGAGAGCAGGGGTGTGAACCGGTGCATCCCATAAATTCAGCGTTTCGTCATCCACCTGTAACAGGGTGATTGAGAAACCGGTCATATCCAGAGAGGTACAGTAAGAGCCGATCAGGTTGCGCTCAATGACGATCCCCGCATCCTGGCAACGGCTTTCGAGGCGGTTATACACGCCGAAGAGTTCTGACAACGGCGTCGCACCGAGATTATTGACCAGCGCAATGACGCGATCGCCGCTTTGCAACGCCCGCTTGCTTTCTTTGCCTTCCTGCCACGCGCCCTGGACGTTGTCCCAATGACGCAGCGTGCGGCTGTAGTTGCCGTTTTCCAGCAGCGTGTCGAACATTTCATCTACGGTTTGGTCGAGAGACGTGAAGGCTCTGCGGTCAATGCCCGGCTCCCCGTGGATACCCACGCCAAACTCCATTTCGTTATCCTGCAGCGTGAACGACGGTTGCCCGGCGGCCGGAACGGTACAGGCGCCAATGGCGATCCCAATCGAGTGCCCCTGGTTATTCAGTTGACGCCCGAGTGCCGCGCAGGCTTCCAGCGAGTCACCGCGTTCGGCGGCCGCGCCGACCAGTTTTTCTATCAATACGGTATTCGCCACGCCACGACGACCGGCGGTATACAGACTATCTTTCACCGCGACGTCGTCATCCACCACCATGGTCGTGACTTTAATACCGCTTTCGTGCAGCAACTCGGCGGCGGTTTCGAAGTTAAGAATGTCGCCGGTGTAATTCTTGATGATCAGCAGGACGCCTTCACCGCCGTCAATTTGCATGGCGCATTCAAACATTTTATCCGGCGTAGGTGAGGTAAAAATCTCACCCGGGCAGGCCCCGGCGAGCATGCCCTGCCCAATATAACCGCAGTGCATTGGCTCATGTCCGCTGCCGCCGCCGGAGAGGAGCGCCACTTTGCCCATCACCGGCGCATCTGCGCGAGTGACGTACACCGGGTCCTGATGCAGCGCCAGGGAGGGGTAAGCCTTCGCCAGTCCGGCGAGTTGTTCATTCAGTACGTCTTCAACACGGTTGATCAATTTTTTCATTATTTATGCTCCGCAGACAGTCCTGGATGCTGCCAAAATTCTGCAGCCATCTGATGTAGGGTATCGGTTTGTACAACGCTACGGCGACCGCTCGCTGCCGATAAAGTAATTTTGCACACGGGTATGCAAAAGAAAATTGCTCTTGGTGGTGTTTCAATAAGGAACATTGCTATCTCAATATGTTCCGTATTGAAACAAGATGACGTCAAATTCGCCTAAACTGCGACGTTGGGCATCCTTTTGTTTTAAGGTTGGCAAGGGGGCAGGCAGTTTCATCAAGGTGAAGGGCGTGAACGAACAGGAGGCAGATTAAGAAGGTTAAAATCGTGCAGGCAGGTGGTTGATCGCCACCAGTTTTCCTTGCTCAAGTTCGATATATCCCCCTTTTTTTAAGGCCGCGAGCATTTTCATCACGCTACTGCGTGAAAGGTGCGTCCTGTCCAGAATGTACTGGTAGGCGGCAATCTGCTGGCGAATGTTGTCTGATTCTTTGGCCAGAGCCTGTAGTTGATAGCACAGCACATCATAAGCGGTGGGGGCCGCGACCATCTCATTTTGAATAAACAGTTTATTTGTCACGATGATCATATGCCGGGCCATGATCTCCCAAAGCTGTTTTGCTTCAATGCGTGCCATAACGGTTTCCAGTGGGACAGTCGCAACTTCGCATTCCTCAAGGGCGCGGAGCAATAGTTTCTCTGATAATGCACTGGTGAAGCCGAGAGACACCGGCGCAGAGGCGATGCCTAAAGCCAGATTATTCTCCAGGTTTTCAATACTTACCGTACCCTGGCGGATAAACTGACACAGATGTTCTCCAGAATGGATAAATACGAAGCGGCTACCTTTGGGGTAGCGCCTGAACTCGCATTCTTCTGCCAATTGTCGCAGCAACTCCGGAGCATAAGGCGAGGGTTGTTTGAGCAGATTTATCGGCGATTCATGAGGCATAATGGGGTTATCCCGCATAGATTTTCATTCGTTTACGTTGTGCAGCATAGCGTACGGTTAATACTTCAGGGGAATATTTTGCTGTATTTGTTTCAATACGCCGCGTTCGGTAACGATATAGCCGCCTTTTTTTAATTCGGCCAGAATTTTCATGATACTGCTCCGTGACAGAAACGTGCGGCTCTGAATATAGTTTGCGGCGGTAATGTGCTGCCGAAACTCGTCAGATTCGCGCATCAACTCATAAAGTTGTGAGCGAATAACATCGTAAGATGTTGGGGCGGAAATGCGAGTGCAATGGTCATAAACACGCCCGGCCGTATAAATGAGTAACATGGACAGGCTCTCCCACAGATCCTCATCGGCAATAATCTCATTAGCTGTTTCCAGAGGAATGGCTGCAACGGTTGAGCACTCTTCACACCGCATAAAGAGATATTCCGATTCTGCAAGCTGATTGCTTAGTCCGAAGATAAATGGCGCGACTTCAGAATTGAGCATAAAGCCGTCGCGTTGCCTGAAGATGGCAATCGTGCCATTCAATAGCAAATAACATTGATGAGAATTATTGCTCTTGTAGTTAATTATTTGTCTGTATTTTGTTTCATAAGTGTTGGCGCTTGGCTTTAGCTTTTCAATAATATTTATTATGTGTTCCACCGGCTTTATCGGTAAGGCTTGATACATACTTGATTCAATGATTATTTTTGTTTCAGGCATGAGTCGCCCTCCTCAATAAATATGCTGCTAAAAACAACATAAGATGTTGTTGGTTTTAATAATTATGGTAATGAGAGGAAGATAATGGAATCCATCGCACGGTGTAAAATTACACCGAAAAATAACTTGAGCAAATATGTGCATCTATATCAAAATTGCCCATAAGCAGAAGAGCAATAGCATCTAATAAGGATCGGTTTTACTTACATGGAGCCTAATTCCATCCTTGCTAATTTGCGCTGATTGTTATTTCTCACAGTACTTTCAAAGTGATGGTAATAATAAAGTTATGGGGCGTTATTTGCATCAGGGTAAATAACGATGCAGCACTATAAATAAAAGTTAAGGAAAGCAATTATGAAAAAGAATGTGATAGCGAAGACGTTGTCTGCTGCGGCCATTCTCATGGCCTCAAACGCAATGGCCTATGATGGTACGGTTATTTTTAATGGTGAAATCCTCGATTCGGCCTGTACCGTTGATATTGGTGGTAGTAATACGTTGATGGTCGATCTGGGACGTGTCGCTAAAACAGCATTCGTCAGTACTGGCGATGAAGCATCCACCACAAAATTTACGCTACGGCTGAAAGATTGCCCGGCCAGCGTGGCCGCAGCAAAGGTGAAATTTGACGGTGCGCATGACGGTAATGACAGTAGCTTGTTGGCCATCACACAAGGTTCCGGGTCGGCAAGCGGTGTGGCAATACGTCTTAAGACGGCAGACAGTGTGAACTTAGGACTTAATCAGGACAACGGTTATACCTACATGTTATCCAGTACCGCGGATAATAATCTGGATTTCTATGCCGCCTATGTGGCAACCGCTGTGCCTGTTCTTCCTGGCGCGGCTAACGCGGTGGCTAATTTCACTGTTAACTACAACTGATTTACCTGTGCAGTTTTAAGGGCCGGCAAACGGCCCTTTCAGAGGTTTATGATGAGAGTATTACGTTTTTGCATGTTGCCCCTGGTTGCTGTGGCGATCGGTATTACTACTGCGCATGCGGGTGTCTCAATTGGTGGTACCCGAGTCATTTACGATGGTGGAAAGAAAGAGGCTTCGCTGAGCGTTAATAATCCTGATGCGGTTCCTTACTTAATTCAATCTTGGATTGAAACGCAAAGCAACGACGGGGCGAAAGCACCGTTTATCATTACTCCACCGCTTTATCGTTTGGATAAAGGGCAGCGAAACGTAATGCGCATTATTCGCACAGGTAATTTGCCAGAAGATAAAGAATCTCTGTTCTGGCTCAATATTAAATCGATACCGTCGGCAGAGCGTAAAGATAATACATTACAAATAGCTATCAAAACGCGAATAAAACTGATCTACAGGCCGGTCGGATTAAGCCAGTCAACACCAGATGCGCAGGTAGAAAAACTACGCTGGAAATCGGACGGTAAATTTATTCAGGTGACGAACTCATCCTCATACTTTATTAATTTTAATGAAATTACCGTGGCAGGTAAAAGAATCGAAGACGTCACGTTTGTCGCGCCCGGATGCAGCGCGAATTTCGCACTACCGACAGGTATTACCGGTGGAGCAATAACCTACAGAATTATTAATGATTACGGCGGGATAAGTGAGGCGTATCACGCCTCACTCTAAAACGCAGTCCGGACGGGAAGATTATGTCAATGATGATAGCCAAGATGATATCTAATCCACTTCCGGTCCGATTATTGCTGTGTATTTTATTAACCGTCGCCAATGTACTGAATGAAGTAAAAGGTCGTGATTACTTTAACCCTGCGTTACTGGAGCGTACAGGATCCACAAATGGCGATGTTGATCTTTCCGGCTTTGAGACAGGACAACAGGCGGAAGGAACATATCATGTTGATATTCTTCTCAATGGAGAGAATGTTGATACCCGCGATGTAGTGTTTACCAGACGGGAAGGGGGAATGCTGGAACCGTGCCTTTCAACAGAGTTGTTGAAGGGCTACGGTGTGAAGACAGCACTATATCCAGGGCTTGTCGGGAACGAGAATTGCGCTGATCTGTCCGCTATTCCTCAGGCTTCCAGCGAACTGTTATTTTCTTCCCAGAAGTTGTTATTGAGTATTCCGCAGGCCGCGCTTTCTTCACCGGCGCGCGGTTATGTTGCACCAGAACAGTGGGATGAAGGTATTACAGCCATGATGCTCAATTACAGTCTCAGTGGGGATAACAGCCGGACAAAGGACACAGGAAACAACAGCAACAGTCAGTACGTTAACCTGCGTCCGGGAATTAACATTGGCCCATGGCGGTTACGTAACTACAGCACCTGGAATAAAGACAGCCAGGGAAATGCGCACTGGGACACCGTCTATAGCTACGTGCAGCGCAATATTATTCCGCTGAAAGCGCAACTGGTACTGGGCGACAGTTCTTCGCCAGCCGACGTTTTTGACAGCATTCCTTTTCGCGGCGGCCAGCTTGCCTCTGATGATGAGATGATCCCGGATTCGCTGAAAGGCTATGCGCCGGTGGTGCGAGGAATCGCCCGAACAAACGCGCAGGTGATCATTCGACAAAATGGTTATCAAATTTACCAAAACTACGTCTCTCCGGGGGCGTTTGAAATAACCGACATGTACCCGACCGGAGGCGCGGGCGATCTTGACGTGAGTATCAAAGAAGCCGACGGTAGTGAACAACATTTTACCGTTCCGTTTGCTTCATTGCCCGTGCTGCAACGAGAAGGGCGTCTCAAATATGCCTTGACCGCCGGACGTTATCGCTCATATGACAGTCGGGTTGAGCAGACATCCTTTGTTCAGGGAACGCTGATTTATGGTTTGCCGGCAGGATTCACGGCTTATGGCGGCGTCCAGGGGGCAGATAATTATCGTTCTGTTGCAACAGGTATCGGGAAAAATCTTGGCGTGGTGGGGGCGGTGTCGGCTGATGTTAGCCAGTCCTGGTCCCAGCCACAGAATACGGGGCAACAGCAGGGACAATCCTGGCGCATTCGTTACAGCAAAAACAGCGTGGTAACCGGGACAAACTTTTCGATTGCCGGATATCGTTATTCAACGGCTGGCTATTCCGGGATGCAAGACACTTTTGATTCTTATGGGGCCGGCAGTTCATCGATAGAGAAACGCCGTAATCGCATGGAGGCAAATATCAACCAGTCTCTGGGGGCGTCAGGTGGCTCCCTTTCGCTCAGCGCGGTGCGGGAAGATTACTGGCATTACGCAAAACCACTGCAGTCATGGAGCCTGAGTTATAACAACACCTGGCACGGAATAAGCTATGGGATTAGCTGGATGCAGAGTAAAAATGGTTATTCGGGCAGTAATGCTCGCTACGACAGTGAGAGTTTGCTGGCACTGAACATTAGCCTTCCACTGGAACGCTTTTCGACCAACTCCTGGGCCAGCTATAGCATGAATACCAGCCGTAACAGTGGGACAACGCACAGCGTCGGCTTGAGCGGGATGGCGCTGGAGGGAAATGCTCTGAACTGGAGTATTCGGCAGGGCTATGGTTCCGAGGATGCGGGTTATACCGGCAGCCTGAACGCTGATTATAAAGGCGGGTACGCGGAAGTCAGTGGGGGTTACAGTTATGATCGCAACCTGCAAAGGGTGAATTATTCGCTAGCGGGGGGCGTGCTCGCCCACGCCGATGGTGTCACATTTTCACAGCCATTGGGTGAAACCAACGTCTTGATTAAAGCGCCGGGCGCTGCGAATGTCGGTATAAAAAACCAAAGTGGCGTACGCACTGATTTTCGTGGATACACCGTTGTCAGTAACGTCTCTCCCTATCGCAAAAATGATATCGGACTGGAGACGGCAACTATAGCGGATGACGTTGAGCTGGAACTGACCAATAAAATCGTGGTGCCGACCCGTGGCGCGGTGGTTCGCACAGATTTTGTGGCCAACGTAGGATTGCGCGCATTGCTCACGTTACGCCGTGATAACGGAAAGCCTGTGCCATTTGGTGCGATGGTGACGGTCAGAGGTGTTCAGGGGCAAAGCTTCATTGTTGGGGATGATGGCCAGGTTTATTTAAGCGGCATGCAGCCACAAAGCGTACTGGACGTTGTCTGGGGCAATGACAACCAACAACACTGTACGGCTAAATATACTCTGAACAGCGAAGAAAATTATCGTGGTATTACCGTGACTGACAGTCTGTGTCGGTAACTCACTTTATTTATTGAGTCTATTAAGATGAACCGAATTTACGTTCTCTGTATTTTATTATTACTCCCCGGTTTGAGCTATGCCGATAATTGTTCCGTCAATGCGACGCTATTTGGCACAGTTACCATGGGGAATATTATTGTGCAACGCGATGCGCCGGTAGGTAGCGAAATTGCGCGAGCCAGACTTTCCGGGTATGCAAAGCTTGAAGTGGATGCTCCCGACAGGCCAACGTCATGCAGTGGCGGTTATACGTTTAATTATTTATCGGCAACGAACTCGCCAATAAATAATGTATTTAACACTAACCTCGATGGTGTGGGAATTCGTGTATCAGTTTTACCTGGTAGTTTTGTGCTGCCATCCAACGGTACGGCTTACATTTATAATCTCGGTTTTTACGATGTAATGTTAATTAAAACCGGGAAAATAACCCCTGGGTATTTAACGCCGGGAGTAATAATGCAGGGATGGTTCATCACACCAGATAATTATTTTACGCAAATTTCCCTGGATGCAAATACTCAGGTAACGGTATTAGCATGCTCTGTTTCCAGCCAGACGCTGAATTTTAACCTTGGCGACATTAATGCCAGTGAATTCTCTAACCAATCGGGGTTTAACCCGCCGCGTAGCGATAGCCAGAACCTTGGACTTAACTGCGATGCGTCCGCCAACATTAACGTGGAACTCATGGGTACGCAGAACCCCGATGTGACAAGCGATACGAGCGTGTTGGCGCTGAACGGTCAGGGAACGCAAGGAACTGCAGACGGGGTAGGAATACAAATACTTTATAACAACGTTCCGTTGCAACTGAATAATCGCATTGTATTGAAGCGTTCAACTGGCGGGCAGGAAACGTTGCCGCTGATAGCGCGTTACTACCAGACTAAGCCGGTCGTCAGACCGGGAAGCGCCAATGCAACCGCGACGTTGAATATTACTTACCAATAACAGGGAATAAATAATGTTACCTGGAAAAAGGACGGCCATAGTGATGATGCTCGCATCACCTGCATGGGGGATGGGTGATCCTGTGACGCTCAACATCAACGGCAATGTCAAAACCGCGCCCTGTCAGGTGAGCAGCGACAGTGTGACCAAAACTGTTGATTTAACGCCCGGGCAATCTGTCACCGCTTCATCGTTATACACCGCGGGTTCGACCACGCCGTGGGTCGCTTTTGAATTAAGTGTTGAACAGTGTCCAACTGGGACAAGCCGTGTAACAGTATTATTTAACGGCAATGCCGATAGCGACCATCCCAATGATATGTACCGGAATATCGGTACCGCCTCACCCGTAGCAATCCAGGTACAGGCGAGCGATGGTGCGACCCTTGGCGACGGAAAATCATTAACCGCAAATATTTCCAATCAGCGCTATACATGGCGTTTGCGCGCCAGAATCTATAGTGAGCAAGGGCTGGTAACGCCTGGAACCATCAACTCTGCGATTACTATTTCTATGACCTACCAATAAACTAAAGCAGGCGCCTTAATGAACATCAGCATCCGCTGTGATGACAATATGTATAAATTGGGATTGATCGCATTACTAAGAGAAATGTTTTCACTGGAAATGGCCCAGCAAACGCTGAGTATTCAGAATTTTGACTCTAAAAATAGGGCAACTGATGATGTGATGATTTTAATGCTCAGCCCCGGTGAACATTATCTTTGCCATTCAGAATTCTTTACCCGATCTCCAGGGCTTATTGTGGGTTTAATTGACAGGGAGCATATTCCTGCGCGTGGCGAAGTGCCTTCATGTATCAACCATATTGTTTTTATTCCTCACGATACTCCGGCCAGTCAAATGGGGACGGTGATTAAACATCACTGGTCCTTAGCGAAAAATGCAAATTTAACCAATAAGGGGCGCTCTTGCTTAGGTTGCCCACATAAAACATTCACAGCGCAGCAGCATCAGTTAATTCGTTTATTATTGTCAGGGCTCACGTCAAAGCAAATTGGTTTGCATATGCATATTTGTCAGAAAACGGTGCTGGCACACCGTCGAGCCTTAATGAACAAATTTAGGTTGAGGTCGGATTGCGAATTATTACAATTCCTCATCGCTGCACAGGAAAAGAGGGTTTTCAGCGCAGAGAAACCCGCAGCGAGTGAAGAAACAATAGCTCGGCCAGTTGCACCTGGTGCAGAATTGTACATGATCCCGGTGAGCTGCAGATAGAAAGCCACCTGCTTCGCAAGTGGCTTATGCTCAAGGTTACTTAGGGGGCTTAGCCCGGATAAATTCCGCGATCTTTACGTGCCAGCAAAATACGCTCACAGGCGACAATATAGGCGGCGGTACGCAGAGAGCAGGATTTCTCGGCGGCTTTTTCCCACACGTGCACCATCGCATCGGTCATGATTTTATCCATGCGTTGGTTGATCTCTTCTTCGCTCCAGAAGAAGCTTGCCATGTCCTGAACCCATTCGAAGTAGCTGACGGTAACGCCGCCGGCGTTACAAACTACGTCAGGAACAACCACAATACCGCGGCTTGCCAGAACGTCGTCGGCATCCGGATAGGTTGGACCGTTGGCGCCTTCGAGTATCAGTTTACAGGTCAGCGTTTCAGCGCGGTGACGGGTGATCTGACCTTCGAGCGCGGCAGGGATCAGAATGTCCATCTCCAGGCTCCAGAAAGCCTCGCTGGCGATGGTTTCAGCCCCCGGGAAACCAGCAATCTGTTTGTGCTCCAGTTGCCAGGCTGACAGCGCGGACATGTCGATGCCGGTAGCGTTAAACAGCGTCGCGGTGTGATCCTGAATAGCGACTACGCGTGCGCCAGCTGCCGCGAAAAGACGGGCGGCTTCACTGCCGACGTTACCAAAACCTTGCACCGCGACGCGAGCGCCTTCAACGTCGATATTGGCACGACGAGCCACTTCCAGACCGCTGACAAAAACGCCGCGACCGGTGGCTTTATCACGGCCTAACGAGCCGCCGAGGTGAATAGGTTTACCGGTGACCACGCTGGTCACGGTGGTGCCGTGGTTCATGGAATAGGTATCCATCATCCAGGCCATCACTTTACCGTTTGTACCCACATCCGGCGCAGGGATGTCTTTCTGTGGTCCAATAATAATGCCGATTTCGCTGGTATAGCGACGGGTCAAACGCTCCAGTTCGCCTTCAGACAGTGAGAACGGATCGACGCGCACACCACCTTTGGCACCGCCGTACGGCAGATTCAATGCTGCGCATTTGATGGTCATCCATGCGGACAGGGCCATCACTTCATTAAGATCAACATCAGGATGAAAACGCACACCGCCTTTGCCCGGACCACGGGAAAGGTTATGTTGCACGCGATACCCTTCAAAATGACGGATAGTCCCGTCATCCATTTGTACCGGGATATCAACAATCAACGCGCGTTTTGGGTGACGCAGGGTATCCACCCAATGGGAAAGTTCGCCCAGGTAAGGGGCCACACGCTCGATTTGTTGCAGGTAGGTATTCCAGGCAGATGTGCTGCTATCTGAAGCGTAAGATAACTTATCCATGATAAACCTTAGTTATAAAAGTAATATGTTCTTAATTTGGCCGTGGTATACAGTGAATCTCACCATATACACCTAAATTTAACATTTTTTTCAAAGGACGGCCTGCTTGCCCAGCTCGGTTTATCTGTATTATTAGTGTGGGCTTTAGATGTTTGTTGAATAGTTATACTTTAAATGTGGTGTTTATTGAAAATATTTGCTTTTAAAATGGGTTAATATGCATTTGTTGTGAAATTCATAATTTGTCAGATTTATGACGGACCTCTAAAAGTAAACAATGTGATAATAAAATGTATTTTCCTTATTGCTTTTTAGCGGGGCGTCAATAGGTAACGACAACGGTAACGGTATCGGCATAGTTGTCGGGTGTGTAGTTCGCGCTGGGAACGGTGGCGTAAACCGGGTACGCCGTGGTTGTACCCGTGCCGTTACCCGCGACGGTATTGAGCGCTGTATTGCCCCAGACCGTACCGGAAGGTCCTGGCGTTGAGCTAAGCTGGTAGGGGACTTTATCGGCATTCGTCCCCGTCCCGGTCATTTGACCGCTACCCGCCGTATTCCCGTTGGAGGGTTGCAAGCCGATGGTGTAAGGGGTGTTATTAGAGCATGCGACGCCCACGGTATTTGAAGCCGTCAGATTACGCCCGGTGGCCTTCGTTGGCGTAAAGCTGATATTAGTCGCCGAGGTGATGTTGCATTGTTTGCTGACAGCCGCTGATACGGTGAAAGGAAACCTGGCGGCAACGGTATCGCCACAGGTGGTGGGCGGGAAAAGCAGGCCGGGATTGAGCGTGACAAACGCTGTCGCCGTCGTATAGCTATCCTGATAGTTTCCTGGGACAGCTGCGGTTTGCGGGGTGACGATCTGGGCAGAGACCGTTAGTGAACCAGTGACAGGCGTGAGATTGAGCAAGTTAAGTTGCACCATCGGAAACGTGGTCCCCGTCTGGTATTGGCTACCCCAGACATTCGAGCCATT
This sequence comes from Citrobacter sp. Cc139, assembly GCF_030334645.1. Lineage (NCBI taxonomy): Bacteria > Pseudomonadati > Pseudomonadota > Gammaproteobacteria > Enterobacterales > Enterobacteriaceae > Citrobacter > Citrobacter sp. Cc139. The sequence goes on along the minus strand of NZ_JAOWDM010000090.1, from coordinate 98,852 downwards.
GGCACCCTGATACAGTTGATAGGTCAACGTTCTGGCCGGGTCGCCGCTTAACGACATATTTCGGGGTGTCACCTGACCACTGACGGCCGAGGCGCCAATATTAAAACACAGATTGATCCCCGCCAGCGTGTCACCAAGCTCTTTGGTACAGGTGTAGCTGAACGTCATTGTTGACGTAGTCCCGGTGGCTGACAGCGGATTTACCGGGCCAAAATTGATGGGTTGGACATTGCTCACCGAACAGGTCACCGCAGGGCTAATCGCCGGATAAAAGAGCACGGCAGCGATGAGTAATAGCTGTCTTAACCTCATGAGCGTACTCCTGTTATTGTGGCCGGCAAACCAACGGGCCTATTTGTACAATCCCTTTCGCTGAGGCGGGATAGTCAAATTGCACGCGACATCTCCCTGTCTCCGTATCGACGCGGAGCGTATTGTGGTGCTCCAGAGTGTCGAACCAGGTCATGCCGTCAAAGCCAACGACTGACGATTGTCCTGCTCCGCTGGTGGCGTACGCCATACTCCCCTCCGGGATTGGTTTCCCCTGGTCGTCAACGAGGATAACCTGCGCGGCACGTATGGGAGTGATGCCGAAGCTAACCAGCGTACCGGAACGGTCCGCAGGCGTTGCATTTGTTTCAACGCGGGCGATCCGCATGTTGGCGGGGAGATCCATCGGGTCAATACTGATCAAATTGTTTTGATAACTGTTCAGTGGGGTGACCAGCAGCAGACCCTGGTCGTCGCTACGACCGATCAGGTTATTTTGCAATTTGATCGGCACATCGGGCACACCGTCAGTTGATACCACGGCAAAACCATTATTGATTTCTCGCGCTGCAAACACGCCGCCTCCCATGGTCACCAGCGATCCGGTGGCACCCGCATAGCCGTAATGGTTATCCGGTAAACGGCTGAGTCCCGCATAGGCTTTGCCGTAACGCCCCAGGTATCCTACTTCACCCTGACCACTTTGCCGGGAACTCTGCTGACTGGCTGCCAGATTCCACCCCCAGCCGCCGTCAGCAGGTGGCGTCCGGCTGGCATTGAACTGGTAGCCGGTTTCATCGTTGGTGCGTTGTATGGTGCTACTGGCGCTCAGGTTATTTTCAGTCGTTATCGTCACCATCAGATAGAGGCTGCGATCGCGGTTATCATCAATATTCTGGTTGAATCCGGCATTGAGTGAAATGTTATCCGTGATGGTTTTAAACCAACTGGCGTTGGCATAACGCACCGCGTTTTCGTGCGGATAACGAAACTGCAGGTAGCTCAGGCTAACGTTACCGGCTGTTTCCAGCGAATAGCCAATTACCGTGTTGCTGCTGAGCGTGGGCGGCGGCTCGCCATAATGAGTGGCAACGTCACGATAATCGCCCGATGTTGCGGTGGTACTGGTACTGAAATTAAAGCGTTCGCCGGACCAACGATAACCAAAACTGTACAGAAATCCGCTTGTTCCTGAGTCGGTACTTGCGGCCAGGGCGGTAGAAAATGTCCCGCTACGGGTCCCTGGGATCCAGTCGTTACCGAATCCCGTATTGATAAGTCCATCGCTGGCTTCAGCATGAGTACCTGCCGTGAACGTGTTGCTGAATCCGCGACGCCATGTCCCACTTAACACTGGCGCGCTGGCATACTCAAATGAGGAGTAACCATAATTTTTGCGTACCGTGCCTAACTCTGCTGACCAGGCCGTTAATCCTTCCCGTAAAAGCTGTTGGTCATTGTAGAACGAAAAGTTTTGCACACTCGTTCTGCCCAGCGCATCCGTCATCATCACCTGGCCCGTCCTCGCGCCGCTGATATTGGGCATGGTGTTGATCTGGAAACTCCCTGCAGGGACTTCTCCGTTGTAGTACCTGACGCCGTCGACATACAGTTCCACGTTTGAGGGTAGCGTCGCTGAGCCCAGGTATGCGGGGAGCGGGGTAGTTGGCATATAAGGCTGCAATCCAAAATCGCTTCCTATCTGAATACCGCCGATGCGGGTTGGTCGTGACCAGATGAGTGAACTTGTCAGGGTATCGCCAATGGTCACTGCTAACATGGTTTCGGGAAATGACGATCGCCAACTGGTATCAAGACGCGCAAAGCTGTTATCTGCATATTCCTCGTTGGCGTATTGCGTCAACTGGGTTGTACTTAGCACACCTGAAGCATTAAAAGCGCGTAGTTCGCTAAAGGTATTCACTGCGCTTTCATCTCCCTGCTGGGCGTATATATCGTAATTAAGCAGCGCCCCGCGTGATGTTGTCACCGACGGGGCAGGCGTTACAGGCGAGTTAAGCTGAGTGATAGCAAGGTCGAGTGAACTTAATGGCGCGGTGAGCGAGAGCGTTTGCAACTGAACGTTGTAGTCAACGGTTAGCTGGGGGATATCGTTCAGGCAGACAGGGTCAATGGCGTCTGGTGCAAAGCGGAAACCCATTTGTCGCAGAGTGTCTGTGCCTGCATAGAGCTTTCCACTGTCATAGCCAAAATGTACCAGCCCGACGGGATTTGCGTTCAGGGTGACATCGAGATAGAGATCGATACCCGCGAGTCGGCGTGCGTCATTAATAACATTCTTTTCATTCAGATTATTATTCAGCGTTTGTGCACAAACCATTCCCGATATTAATACTCCATTGAGAAAGCAAAACCTCACCAGAAACCAGGATCTCTTACAGATCTTGTACTGTTTTTTGGCCATTGATTGTTACTTCAACTTTCCCGCCGTAATGTGTATCACGGGCCGACGGAGAGACTACCCAGCGCATTGTGGAACCTGGAAGAACATAACCTAACAGTCCCGGCGTAATAACTTTCTTAGTGCCGTTAGGGGTTATATAGGTTGCAGCAGATAATTGTGCATGCCCATTTCCCTTATTACTGACTTCAATAAATTTTTTGCCATCGAGTTGTTGCAATTTCCATTGTAGTTTTGCTTCTGCTGGTGCTGTTGAGACCGGTTGGATGAAAACGGGCACGGAATAATGCAGTACAAACTGAAGTTTATTTTTTTGTACTTTTGCTGGCGGCAACTCATCAATTGATAACCGATAGGCATCTTCAGTATGTGTCGATGGCGGACCTGTGCGAATAACGCGAATCAACTGGCGTTCTCCGGGGGCTAATGCCAACATCGGTGGGCTAATGACCAGTCCTTGAGAGGGTGAGAGTCTGTCGCTATACGCATTCTGAGTCCAGTGAAAAACCCGAACCTGGGCATTAAGCATATTTTCCCCTGCGTTGCTAAGCCAGATACCATCGGCGTTTTGTGTCGCTTGCAAGGTTAACGTAACGGGGGCTATTTGCAGCCCGCTGGCGGCAGCAAATTTTACGCTCACAACCATCCCTAGCAGGCATGCGCAGGCACACTGCTGAACAGGCAGTTTTATTCTCATGTGGTTACCTGAGGCTAGTAATTAACGTTAACTGTTACCGTATCGGCATAGTCGTCAGGAGTGAAGTTGGCGCTCGGAGCGGTGGCATAAACAGTAAACGTCTGCGCCTGGCCGGTGCCCGTCGCCGCCACGCCGTTTCCTTGCGTGGTGTCAGTGGCGGTATTTCCCCACACCGGACCTGTTGCTGATGTTCGGTTCAGTTGATAGGGCACTTTATCCGTATTGGTGGCGGCGTTAGCCACGGAGGACATTGCCCCAGAACCTGTCGTCGTTCCGCCATTGGCGGCTGAAGGTGCCAGACCAATAAAATAGGGGGTAGTCTTTGAACAATTAATGGAAATGGTATTACTTGCACTGGTATTTGTTGCTGTAGAATTGACAGGCAAAAGAGTGATGTTTGAAGCTGAACCGGCGGTAACGGTGCATGCCTTCTGAATCGTCATCAATACCTGAAACGTACCACTGGTCGTCGCTGCATTTGCCACTGAAATAATGGAAAAGGTGCAGCATAAAAGAATCAAGCGTTTGTCCAGGACCAGAGCCATATCTTTAACCTTTTTCAAATAACCACATTTATTACTGTAGAAAAACAATAATGTGGCACAAGAAGACATGATTTAACCCTAGGATAAGTATTAGTCGTCCGCCAGTTGATCTAATAAATTTTACTTAGGAAAAAGGTGATGCCACCTACAAAAAAATAATACCAATGAGTGAGTATGTTTTTATTTTTTTCTGCTACCCGTGCCGCAGGCTCCTGGCAGATAAGATCATCATGCGTACAGCGGTCAGAAGGGGGGAGAAGAAAGCTTTGAATGGACGTATTAACGCATTCTGTCTTTACGGCGTCCGTCAGCTTAAGGCCCGTGGAAAATAACTTTATATCCCTGCTCATTCCAGTGTTGCAGCAGTTCATTTTGTCGTCTGGTTGGCGCCGTACCGGTCCAGACGAAAAGCGTTTGCCCGGGGAATAGCTCAGGACGTGGTGTTTCAATAGGCTCTGCAAGAATGGCGATATGCCACCCGGATTGCGATAAGCGCCAGGCCTCAAGCCATAAACGGGTTCTGTCTTCAACATCCCAGGCCATCAGAATGGCATCTTTCCCTGACTTGCGACGCGTTTCTGACAGAAGTACCGCAACATATTCGATCAGCGCGCCGTCAAGCATGCTGTTCATTATGCGAGAGGTATTATGATCAAGTATGAGTCGCTGGCGTACAGGAAGATAGACTCGGTCAATCAACGCATCGACCGGATACGCGCGGCCAAGAGAGAGCATTTTGGCCCGCAGCTTCGGCGGATTGGCCATCCGCAGAATGCTCATCATCTCTTCCTGTAATTGATTCCAGTCATCATCAGTTTCGCGGGTACTGGTTTCCAGTAATGCTTTCACTTTCCCGACAGGCGTACCATTGCTAATCCAACGTTTGATTTCTTCAATACGTTGAATATCCTCTTCATCAAAGAGTCGGTGTCCGCCTTCGCTTCGTTGAGGTTTGAGTAAACCGTAGCGTCGTTGCCATGCCCGAAGGGTTACAGGATTTATCCCGCAACGTTCTGCGACGTCGCCGATGCTGTAATAAGCCATAGTTCCCCCAAACACTCCTGATTCTCCGTCACCGATATGCGGTTCCTGTTACTTTGTACAACATGCATCAAATTGTACAAAACATACAGAGCATTCTAGCAAAATTAAGATTTACTTTACTATCACGCGTGAGAATATTGCTGGCTTTAACCTCAGAAAAGGGGGGTGGTAACAAACGTCTTTCATAATCCATTGAATATTAATGATTTATTTTGTGGCTATTTATTTTCTCTCAGGCCATGCCACAGAAGGGGTACCGTTCAGCAAGGCTGCTGCAAATAAGTTACCCTGGAAAAGCTCGATCCCAGCGGATTCAAGCCACATCCATTCTTCGGGTTTTTCAATGCCAACGGCTGAAAGCTGAATCTCAAGTGAAGTACAGCATTTAATGATCGCCTGAATGATGGCCTGTCTTGGGCCACTTTTATGGACATCAGCAATGAGTTCTCGACTGATCTTTATTCTGTCCGGCTGGAAACGAGACAGAAGTAAAAGCCCGGCATAACCCGCGCCAAAATGATCAACTGCCACACAAATCCCTGCCGCTTTAAGTGATTTTACCGCCTGTGCAAAAGCATCAAAGCGGGAGATGACTTCGCTCTCGGTAAATTCCACGATGATTTGTTCAGGGACCAGTCCATTTGCGGCTATTTCATGAATCAGAAAGTTAACAGCGTCGGGTCTGTTCACCAGCGTCATGGGTAACAGATTGACTGACAACATTTTTTCACCAAGATTCAGAGCGCTGGCCATGGCAAATGCCGTCTTTTTACTTTCCAGATCCGCGGTGTACATCTCTTCCGTGCTTAATTTGTCAAAGTACGCTGCCGGAGTTTCCCCATCTTTACCACGAATAAGCGCTTCCAGAGCGATAACGCGTTGTGACATAGGGTCGATAATTGGTTGAAAGGCAAAGGTGTAGTCGGTATTTGACGCGAGCTCTGCTTCATTAAGGGTTGTACAACTTTTATCGGTGATAAAATCCCAGAAATCGGCAGCAGGGATTTCAAAATAAGTCGATTTTTCCGTTGCCAGTACGAATGTCCGGAAAAACTGCAATGCCCGGTCATCATAGGTGAGCTGGAATTTTGACGTCCCCTGATTCAGTACAGCTTGTAAGACCTCAGCCCGTTCATGTTTTTGTAAATCAAATAACTCCATCCCGACCTTCCCAAACCGGCGAGCAGGAGCATAATCGCACATCAGCTCGACAATATTGTAGTGCCGTGAGTCGTTACAGATACAGCGATAAATCTCCTTCACTTGCTCCTCTGGGCCTTCGAGCAGCTGGAAAAAATGCTGACCGTTAAAGAGCAAGATCCCTGTAACATCAGAGCGCCTGTTTTTCAGATTTGCGGCCATCACCATATCCTCAATCGCACAGAGGGGGGCGTCATCACGTAGATGGCTACGGTAAATAATGGTCGTGAGCATGGACAGTCCGGGATTAAGGGATGAGGTGAGGTAAGGACAGTATCAGACAAACGCGGTTATGTCCTGATTTTCAATACATTATTTTAACCATAAATTTACACGTATAAGGCTATACAGACGCCGTAACCGCTCCCGGGAAACAAAGGCTGTACAGTACCTGGAGGTGTTGTACTTTTTATTTTCACTCTAATTCATTGAAAAATATAATATAGCACTTTATGTTGAAATTTGCTTTATCTTCGTGTACACATTTTTGGTACAACTTTGCTACTGTTATAAAACTTAATACTCATCAGCATTTTGTTACAGGAGCAACATATGCAGCAGCACAGAGTTCTCACTGATTCCGCAAACGCAATTTCTCGTTACTTTGCAAAAGCGCATCTTCCTACACAGCAGGAAACATTGGGAGAAATCGTCACTGAGATACTAAAAGATGGACGCAACCTGAGCCGAAAGTCACTCTGTGCCAAGCTTTTGAACCGTCTTGAAAAAGCATCTGGTGAGGACGAACAGAAGCATTACAATGCCCTAATCGGCCTGCTCTTCGAATAAAGGGACACCCTAAAACATATAAATGGGGAAAGTAGTGAAGTAGTTATGAAGAAAACTGACCATGAACGCTTGAAACACGAAATTACAGGTTTAGCTGTTATACAGATTTTGCGCATGAACACGGTAATATCATTACCCGCATTGATTAAGCAATTACGTCTTATGAAGGCAAGTGAAGTGGATGCCGGGCGTAGACATCTTATTGACAGCATAATTCATGATTTCACAGATTCTAATCCGGCAAGGATGAACCCCAAACCGGAAAGAACTGTTGATGAGAGTGTATTCAGTGGCAGTAAAAAGCCTAAATTACATTAGAGACCATTTTCCATACTATACAAGCGAGGTGACTATGCTTCAGGAAATGAATGTTCACAGAGCAATTGCAGATAAGGCTTTGTCGAGTTACTTCCGTAATGCCGGTGAGCTATTAGCAGATGAATCCGTTGTATTGGGGCAGGCAGTAACAAATGTGATTTTAGCTGGCGATAATGTTAATAATAAAAACATCATTTTAAGCCTAATCGCTTCACTGGAATCGACAACAGATGTTGTTCAGGCTGATATCATCAGAAAAACACTGGAAATAGTGTTGCGCTATACAGCTGACGACGTCTAATAAAATTATTATATAATCATGAAGCTCCAGCATCCATAGTATGTGCTGAGTATTTGTATACTTTGAATTAAGACTACACATAGCATCTTCTCATTCTTAGACTACATTATTATGGGCTTGATATGATTAATTCAATTCCGGAGAATTATATTTTCCAGTGCGCTTTATACAAGAATTTAGAGCGTAATGTGATGTTAAAAATGGGTTATGTCAGTGATTATGTTCTTGTTCAGGCGCTCAGTGCACAGCTGAAGAATGAGAAGAATGCTATATTAACCGATCTTTATATGCAGATTATGAGTCACTTTCAACCAGCTATTCGTTCTGAACCCCGTCAGGTTAATTGTGATTTTTTAGAGGTCATAAATGATGAATACAGTTCAGGAACACGCCAGACAAGCACACTTGTGGATTGATGATGTTTTTATCAGGCAAGGTCTGGAGAATATTCTCGCTGATATAGAGTATAAAGATAAGAATGTGCGTCTAGTTTTCTTTACGATCAACTACTTCAACACTGTAAAAAAACAAAACTATGATCTCAGGACGCATCGGCTGGTGCTTCTGATTGATGGTCATCTGTATCAGTACCTCAATGAACTTTCATTCTACAGGCTTCCTGTAGACAGTGGCGTAGCCTCAATCAAGAAATTTATCGCTGAAATTATCAGCATTGATACTGAACACGACCAGCAAGCTGAAATAAATATCGTCCTGACTGAACGGGATAAATACATCTTAACGCAATTAGGGGAAGGGCGGTCTATTTCTGAAATTTCTGGCTTGCTGAACCTGCACTTAAAAACGATTTACCTGAGCAGGCAAAATCTGATCAAGAAACTTGGTTGTTCGGGGTTGATTGATTTTCAAGGAATACTGCAAACCCCAATATTCAGGCATTGGCTGGAACATGCCTGAGTAAATTACAGGTGTGGATTTAAAAAAGGCTAAAATGAAAAATCCACGCCGCGGCGTGGATTTTGAAATTTCATTGTTAAACGCGTCTAGACGTTGAACAGGAAGTTCATCACATCGCCATCTTTCACGATGTAATCTTTCCCTTCCGCACGCATCTTACCGGCTTCTTTCGCGCCTTGCTCACCTTTGTAGGTGATGAAGTCTTCAAACGCGATAGTCTGTGCACGGATGAATCCTTTCTCGAAGTCGGAGTGGATTTTACCGGCCGCCTGCGGAGCGGTAGCGCCGACAGGGATGGTCCATGCACGTACTTCTTTCACCCCCGCGGTGAAATAGGTCTGCAGATTCAGCAGCTCATAGCCTGCGCGGATCACGCGGTTCAGTCCCGGTTCTTCCAGACCCATCTCGGCCATAAACTCTTCACGGTCGGCGTCGTCCAGCTCTGCGATGTCGGCTTCAACGGCGGCGCAAACAGCTACCACCACGGAACCTTCAGCAGCGGCGATTTCGCGCACCTTGTCGAGGTACGGGTTGTTTTCAAAACCGTCTTCGTTGACGTTGGCGATATACATGGTCGGCTTCAGCGTCAGGAAGCTCAGGTATTTGATGGCCGCTTTATCTTCGTCAGTCAAATTTTTCAGCGCGCGCAGCATGCCAGCGTTTTCCAACTGCGGCAGGCATTTTTCCAGGGCAGCCAGTTCAGCTTTGGCGTCTTTGTCGCCGCCTTTGGCTTTTTTCTGTACGCGATGAATAGCGCGTTCACAGGTATCCAGATCGGACAGCGCCAGTTCGGTATTGATAACATCAATATCGTCAGCCGGATCCACTTTGTTATTAACGTGGATGATGTTGTCGTTCTCAAAGCAGCGCACCACGTGGCCGATAGCTTCGGTTTCGCGGATGTTAGTCAGGAACTGGTTACCCAGACCTTCACCTTTAGAGGCGCCTTTTACAAGGCCCGCGATATCAACGAATTCCATCGTGGTTGGCAGGATGCGCTGCGGTTTGACGATTTCGGCCAGCTGATCCAGACGCGGATCGGGCATCGGGACAACACCCGTGTTCGGCTCGATAGTACAGAACGGGAAGTTTGCCGCTTCAATACCCGCTTTTGTGAGCGCGTTGAACAGGGTGGATTTGCCTACGTTTGGCAAACCGACGATACCGCATTTGAATCCCATGTTTAAATCACCTTAATCTTTTGATATTCAATCTGTTATGGAAAACAGATTGTAGAAAAGTAAATAACTTCGCCTATTATACACAGCACGCGAGCAAAATGCCGCACATCGCTGCTTATTGCGCTTTAAAGGTATGTAACCGGCTCGTTGCTTTAGTCAGGCCATCTTTGAACAAAATCTCGGTACAACGGACCGCTTCGTCAATCGCTTCATCAATTAACTTCTGTTCAGAAACAGGTGGTTTGCCTAAAACAAACCCGACAACTTTGTTTTTATCGCCCGGATGGCCAATTCCAACGCGTAAACGATGAAAGTTAGGGTTATTGCCTAACTTGCTGATGATGTCCTTCAGGCCATTATGTCCGCCATGACCACCGCCAAGCTTAAATTTCGCCACCCCTGGCGGCAGGTCTAGTTCGTCATGCGCAACCAAAATTTCATCAGGGTTAATGCGATAAAAACTGGCCATCGCGCCGACCGCCTTGCCGCTCAGATTCATAAATGTGGTCGGCACCAGCAGGCGGACATCTTCGCCTTCGAGCGTAACCCTGGAGGTGTAGCCGAAGAATTTCGGCTCATCGCGCAGGGGAGCGCGTAGTCTCTCTGCCAGTAGATCAACATACCAAGCACCGGCGTTATGCCGCGTTGCCGCATACTCTGCGCCGGGGTTTGCCAGACCGACAATCAATTTAATCGTCACGTGTTTTGTCCTGAATGTATCTATAAACGACGTGTAGTTTACTGTCTGGCGCTGCGCTTGACAAAAAACTGCGTGCTTATCCTCGAAAACTGAATAATTGCGAAACTGGACTATTAGAAATTGAGTGTGTTCAGTAGCTTATTTGTAAAGTTTTGTTGCGCGGGTGTTTGTAATTGTGATCGCTCCCGCACTTGCGAACGGCAGTGTTGTCTATACTTTACACATAAGGATTAGGGGTATTCCCTGTAACAACCCAAAGTTCCGGAGGTGACACATGAAACGCAAAAACGCTTCGTTACTCGGTAACGTGCTCATGGCTTTAGGGTTGGTGGTGATGGTGGGTGGCGTTGGTTACTCTATTTTAAACCAATTGCCGCAATTTAATCTGCCACAGTTTTTCGCACATGGTGCCGTGCTCAGTATTTTTGTCGGCGGCGTTCTCTGGTTAGCGGGGGCCAGAGTCGGCGGGCACGAACAAATCAGTGACCGTTACTGGTGGGTACGTCATTATGACAAACGCTGCCGTCGCGGTGATACCAATCATCGTCACAACTAAATAGCCTCTCCGCTGCGAGAGCCACTGTTTGCGGGCAGAGTCCTGGTTGAAAACCAGTCCTCTGCTTGTTCATGTTGTCCTGGATAAATGCGCTTATCTTCGCTGCGCATTTGCAGAGATGTTATTCGAATAATCGATAATGTAACGTCTTAACCGCGCTATCCGCCGCGTCGGCCGGTAACAAAATGCACAGGTTATCGTTTGATGCGCCATGGCAAATCATGCGTACCGTATGCTCTTCGAGCCAGGCAAAAACGTCTTTGCAAACCCCCGCAGCCTGGGTCAGTTTATTGCCCACCAAAGTGACTAATGCCAGTCCGGTTTCCACTTCCACCCGACAGTGGGAGGACAATGCGGTAAACAATGCCGTGCTCAGTATATGGCCCTCACCCGATGTCGCATGAGTGGCGTCCAGCGCCAGCGCAATACAATTTTCTGATGTTGTGACCAAATCCACTGCCACCGCGTGGTGGGATAAAATGGCAAATACCTGCGCCAGAAAAGCACAGGGCGGTTGTGTCTGCAAACTGTGTAATCGTAATAGCGTCTGTTTACGGCGCACGGCGAGTGCCCGATAACGCGGTGGATTATCGGTGGTGTTGTGCACCAGCGTACCACCGGCAGAAGTATCTTTACTTGAGCCAACAAAGACCGGAATGTTTTTCCGCATTGCCGGGAGCAGCGTCGCCGGGTGAAGAACCTTCGCACCGTAGGCGGCCATATCGCTGGCCTCGGAAAATGAGATATGGTCGATCCGTTTGGCCCGTGGTGCAATGCGCGGATCGGTGGTGTAGATCCCGGCAACGTCGGTCCAGATGTCCACGCGTGCGGCGTGCAGCGCCTCACCAAGTAGCGTGGCGGTGTAATCACTCCCGCCGCGTCCCAGCGTTGTGGTATGCCCGCCTGCGTCGCGACCAATAAATCCCTGGGTAACCATAATAGCCTGTTCAAGACGCGGGCGCAGATGAGTCTCCACCTGGTGGTGCAGGGTGCTGAGATCCGGTTCAGCGCAGCCGTAGTTCGAGTTGGTACGCATTACGTTGCGGGCGTCAAACCACCCGGCTTCGGCGTGCCGTTCACGTAATACTTCAGTAAACAGCAATGAGGACATCAGTTCGCCGTGGCTGACTAACTCATCGCTTAGCGCATCGGACGGTGAAACCGTCGCCGCTTCTGCAAGGCGGCGTATGTTGTTGAGAAGATTATCGATTTCCGTGCTGATAACGGACGGCTGCTCCAGGCGGGAAATAATGTTGTATTGGATGGCGCGTAACGTCTCAAGCTTATCTAATTGTTGATGTGTTTCCAGACCTTCAGAAAGCTCGACCAGTAAGTTTGTTACGCCTGCGGAAGCAGACAAAACGACTAAACGGACATCTTGATCAGCAAGAACAATGCTGGCGCTGCGGTTCATCGCATCAAAATCAGCGACGCTGGTGCCGCCAAATTTGGCAACGACGGATGGTGGATAAATGCGAGTCATAACAATCTCATATCAGGGCGCCATAAAAGTATGGCTAGAAAATTTTCATTCTCGGCATAAGGGAACGTACGTTCTCCTTACGAAATGTCCGCCCGCGAACATTTCTGCTGACAACCCAGGGAATACCTGTTGTCGATAACGCGTGTCGCCTGTACGCGTTACCGGGTGCTGCGCATTAGTTCTTTATTTACAGAGCCTGTAAATAAGCGCGCCATACTAAGTGATTTATATTTAGGGATCGACTTTTTTATTCGATTTATCGAAAAATAAGTGAAAAATCATGTCGTAGTGAATAAACGCGTACATTATTAATGGTAAAAACATGTAAAAAAATAATAAAAACATGAAAACATCATGGTTTTTATAACATCGTATACGTTGCGACTGGCAACAATTTTGTAAAATAAATAGCTATATTTGTTTATGATTTCCTAATGTCGGATGTGCTTTATGCTTTGAATTTTAAGGTAAAAATTCTTATTTAGGACGTTGGAAAATAAATGATTGAGTCCTGTGCTAAAACAACATATATTAGCCGCGCTTTTTTACAGGTAATCCTTATAACCATTTATTCAATCAGGCGTTAATCTACACCTGGTTGTAGGAGTGATATGATGACGGATAAAGTCCGTATTGATACTTTAAGTGCTAATTCATTACCGCAGAGCAATGATACCTTTTTAGCAAGACAGGCTGAGTTTGAATCTAATGTCCGCAGCTATCCACGTAAACTGCCATTAGCGATTGCGAAAGCGCAGGGCGTCTGGATTACTGACGTAGAAAATAATCAATATCTTGATTGTCTTGCAGGTGCCGGTACCCTGGCGCTCGGTCACAATCATCCTGAAGTGCTGCAGAGCATTCAAAGTGTCATCACAAGCGGCTTACCGTTACATACGCTTGATCTTACCACGCCGTTAAAAGATGAATTTTCATCTTATTTACTGTCTTTATTACCGGGCCAGGGCAAAGAGTATTGCCTGCAGTTCACCGGGCCGTCCGGCGCCGATGCCGTTGAAGCGGCGCTGAAGCTGGCGAAGAAAGTAACCGGCCGTTCCAGCATTATCAGCTTCTCCGGCGGCTACCACGGGATGACCCACGGCGCGCTGTCCGTAACCGGCAACCTGTCGCCGAAAGAAGCCGTCAGCAACATGATGGCGGAAGTGCAGTTTATGCCGTATCCACATCAGTACCGCTGCCCGCTGGGTATCGGCGGTGAGGCTGGCGTGAAGGCATTAACTTACTACTTCGAAAACCTGATCAACGACGTTGAAAGCGGCGTGCGTAAACCGGCTGCGGTTATCCTTGAAGCCGTGCAGGGCGAAGGCGGCGTGAACCCGGCGCCGGTCGAGTGGTTACAGCGCATCCGTAAAGTCACTCAGGAACACGGCATTCTGCTGATCATCGATGAAGTCCAGGCAGGCTTCGCGCGTACCGGTAAGCTGTTCGCCTTCGAACATGCGGGTATCGAGCCAGACATCATCGTCATGTCCAAAGCGGTGGGCGGCGGTCTGCCACTGGCGGTTCTGGGAATTAAGAAGCAGTTCGATGCGTGGGCTCCGGGCCACCATACCGGTACCTTCCGCGGCAACCAGCTTGCGATGGCGACCGGCCTGACAACGCTGAAGATCCTCAAAGACGACAAGATTGCCGACAAAGTTGCCGCCCAGGGCGAGTGGCTGAAAGGCAAACTGGCTGACCTGCAGAAACGCTACCCGGTGATTGGCCAGGTGCGCGGTCTGGGTCTGATGATCGGTCTGGAAATCGTTAAGCCGAACGAAGCGCAGGATCACATGGGCTGCTACCCGGCCGATGGCGAGCTGTCTGCGCTGCTGCAGAAAAAATGCTTCGAAAACGGACTGATTCTGGAGCGTGGCGGCCGTAACGGTTGCGTACTACGCCTGCTGCCGTCTCTGCTGATTACTAACGCTGAGCTGGAAGTGTTCCTCGATAAATTCGAAAACGCCCTGCTGGGCGCTGGCGTAAAGCCGGTTTAAACGGAGTTGGATCGAATGTCAGACGTAAACCCGATTCTGTCCGGCTCGGCGCAGAGCATTGCTGCCTACCAGGACGCTATCGAGCAGAGTACGCAAGCGGTCGTTGAATGGTTGAAGCAGCCTGAGATGTATCAGGGCAAAACCGTTGAACAGCTGCGCGAACGTATCAACCTGAATTTTACGTCTCAGGGCCTGGGCAACCAGGCCGCTATTGAGCGTGCGGTTGAATACTTTCTCAAAGACAGCCTGTTGGTTCACCATGCGCAGTGCGTGGCGCACCTGCACTGCCCAAGCCTGGTGATTAGCCAGGCGGCGGAAGTGCTGATCAACGCCACTAACCAGAGCATGGACTCCTGGGACCAAAGCCCGTCGGCCACGATCATTGAGATCAAACTGATCGAATGGCTGCGTGAGCAGGTGGGCTATGCGGCAGGTGATGCAGGTGTGTTCACCAGCGGCGGCACCCAGAGTAACCTGATGGGCCTGATGCTGGCGCGCGACGCGTTCTTTGCTCGCCAGGGACACTCCATTCAGCAGAATGGTCTGACCGGCGACCTGAGTAAAATCAAAGTGTTTTGCTCTGAAAGCGCGCATTTCTCCGTGCAGAAAAACATGGCGTTGATGGGGCTGGGCTACCGTTCCGTCACTCAGGTGAAGACCGATGTGTTCTCACGTATGGACCTGTCTGACCTGAAAGACAAGCTGGCCCAGGCGCAAGCCAACGGCGAGCAGGTGATGGCGATTGTCGCCACGGCCGGGACGACTGATGCGGGCGCAATCGATCCGTTAGCCGATATCGCGGCGCTGGCGGCAGAGCACCAGATCTGGATACACGTCGATGCGGCGTGGGGCGGGGCGTTACTGCTGTCTGAGCAGTATCGTCACTTCCTGAACGGTCTTGAACTGGCAGATTCCGTGACGCTGGACTTCCACAAACAGTTCTTCCAGACCATCAGCTGCGGCGCGTTCCTGTTAAAAGACGCGCGTCACTACGAGCTGATGCGCTACCAGGCGGCGTACCTGAACTCTGATTTCGATGAAGAGCACGGCGTGCCGAACCTGGTGTCGAAGTCGCTGCAGACCACGCGCCGTTTCGACGCGCTGAAGCTGTGGATGGGCCTCGAAGCGCTGGGTAAAAAGCAGTATGCCGAAATTATCGATAACGGCGTAACGCTGGCCCGTGATGTGGCTGAGTTTGTGAAAACCCAGCCGCATCTGGAGCTGGTGATGGAGCCGCAGCTGGCAAGCGTGCTGTTCCGCTTCCGTCCGGCAAGCGACGATATGGCGTTTGTTGCGCTGCTCAACCAGCGTATCGGCGACGTGCTGCTGGCTTCCGGTAGCGCCAACGTCGGCGTCACCGAAGCCGATGGCATCACCTGCCTGAAGCTGACGCTGCTGAACCCGACCGTGTGCCTGGAGGATGTGAAAGTCCTGCTGGCGAGCGTGAAGGCGACGGCTGAGCAACTGCTGAAAGCGTAAGCATTATGCTTGGTATAAAAATGGCTCCCGCGGGAGCCATTTTTTTTGCCTGTCATTTGTAGCCCGGGCGCTTCGCCTGGTCGGGCTGAGCGTCAACTGATATCCGCCAGCGCGGCGTCTTTATTCGGGAAGAACGTCAGACGTCCTGGTATAGGCTGAATACCCGCGCGCGCCATAGTACGTAGCGGCTGGAACTCCAGGTTACTGATACGTAATTCGCAACCTTCCGGCAGACGTTTAACAAAACGCTGGAAGGCGTCCAGACCACCGGCATCCAGCACCGGGACTGCGTCCCACTTCAATACCACAATACGTTTACCCGCAATACGCGACTCGAGATCGGTAAATAATCCCTCCGCTGCGGCAAAGAACAGCGGGCCGATGACGCGTAGCACCAGAACATCGCCTGGTACATCAACGTTGACCGGCGCCAGACGCGTCATGCGCGCAATACGGCGCATAAACAGCAGAGAGGCGAGAACGATCCCGACGCTGATGGCGATAACCATGTCGAACAGCACCGTCAGCGACATACACATCAGCATGACGATGATGTCGTCTTTTGGCGCATGACGCAGCAGATCCACCACTTTGTGGGCTTCACTCATGTTCCATGCCACCATCAGCAGCAGTGCGGCCATGGCGGAAAGCGGTAGCCAGGAAAGCAGCGGCGCTAAAACCAATAGCGCCAGGATCACCAGAATCGCGTGGATGACCGCAGAAATGGGTGAGGTTGCCCCGGCGCGGACGTTGGCCGCAGAACGGGCAATTGCCGCCGTGGCGGTGATACCGCCAAAGAACGGCGCGACGATGTTACCCAGCCCCTGACCAATCAGCTCGCTGTTGGCTTTATGCTTGGTGCCGGTCATCCCGTCGAGGACGACGGCGCACAGCAGAGATTCAATCGCCCCCAGCATCGCCATCGAGAAGGCTGCCGGTAACAGCGCCTGTAACGAACTCCAGCTCAGGGTAAAGTTTGACTCGGGCATATTCCACGGTAATACCAGTTGCGGCAGCAACTGCGGGATACCGTTACCCTGTGAGCCGTCAGCCAGAATGTAGTGGAACTGGGAACCGATGGTCGCAACGTGACCACCGGTCAGGTTCACAATCCCCATTACCGCACAGCCTGCCAGCAGTGCAGGAAGGTGGCCCGGCAGTCGGATCCCCAAACGAGGCCAGAAAATCAGGATCCCCAGCGTTACAACGCCAATCGCGGCATCGCCGAAGTTGATGGTCGGCAAGGCCATAAACAGCGCACCAACTTTTTGCAGGTAGTGCTCCGGTACATGGGCCATTTGCAGGCCAAGAAAATCTTTAATCTGCATGGTACCGATGGTGATACCAATACCCGACGTAAAGCCTAACGTAACCGACACGGGAATATATTCGATCAGGCGACCAAAGCGGGCGAGGCCGAAAAGGATCAGAAATATCCCGGACATGAGCGTGGCAACCAGCAGGCCTGCCAGCCCAAACTGTTGCGACACCGGATACAGGATCACCACGAAGGCGGCGGTTGGGCCAGAGACGCTAAAACGCGACCCCCCGGTGAGAGCGATAACAATCCCAGCGACGGCGGAGGTATACAGACCGTACTGCGGCGCAACGCCACTGCCTATTGCCAGGGCCATTGCCAGCGGAATGGCAATGATCCCCACGGTTATCCCGGCGATCAGGTCACGGGTAAAGCGAGAAGCGGTATATTTTTCTTTCCAACAAGCGTCGATGAGGGCGCGGAAAGGCATCACATGTGAGGAAAATAATCTGTTCACAATAATGTTTCATCCATGAGCGCATCATCTGTCAACTAAATGGCAGGTGAAGGAGGCAAAAGTCATACAAATAAGTATTACAGATAAAAAAACCCGCCGCAGCGGGTTTTTGAGCCGGGCTCGATTAATGCTCGAACATGGCAGAGATGGATTCTTCGTTGCTGATACGACGAATCGCTTCGGCCAGCATACCCGACAGGGTCAATGTACGCACGTTTGGCAGTGCTTTGATTTCGTCAGTCAGTGGAATAGTGTCACAGACAACGACTTCATCAATCACTGAGTTGCGCAGGTTGTTTGCCGCATTACCTGAGAAGATCGGGTGGGTTGCGTAAGCAAATACGCGTTTTGCACCACGTTCTTTCAGTGCTTCTGCTGCTTTACACAGCGTACCGCCGGTATCGATCATGTCATCAACCAGTACGCAGTCACGACCTGCAACGTCACCAATGATGTGCATCACCTGAGAAACGTTCGCACGCGGACGACGTTTGTCGATGATAGCCATATCGGTATCGTTCAGCAGTTTAGCAATAGCACGGGCACGCACGACGCCACCGATGTCCGGAGAAACCACGATCGGGTTGTCCAGGTTCAGTTGCAGCATGTCTTCTAACAGGATCGGGCTACCGAATACGTTATCAACCGGTACGTCAAAGAAGCCCTGGATCTGTTCAGCATGCAGGTCAACGGTGAGGACGCGGTCAACGCCAACGCTGGACAGGAAATCAGCGACGACTTTAGCGGTAATCGGTACACGAGCGGAACGTACGCGACGATCCTGACGTGCATAGCCGAAGTAAGGAATAACGGCGGTGATACGGCCTGCGGAAGCACGGCGCAGCGCATCAACCATAACGACCAATTCCATCAGGTTGTCGTTAGTAGGGGCACAAGTGGACTGGATGATGAAAATATCACCACCGCGTACATTTTCATTAATTTGTACGCTGACTTCGCCGTCGCTAAAGCGACCTACAGCGGCGTCGCCGAGTGAAGTGTACAGGCGGTTGGCAATACGTTGTGCTAGTTCCGGGGTGGCGTTACCAGCAAAAAGCTTCATATCAGGCACGAGAAGAACCTCAGGCATGCGTCCATTGGTGGAAAGAATCTGCCGAAAACTGTGCGGGCCAGGCAGTATCCTCTCCATGCGGTGTATTAAAGAGCGCGATGCAACGTCTGGAACAGGGTGACGTTGTCACCGCAACTCAGCTTGCCCGGTTTACCCTTCATCCTTCGCGTTTCATGTGCGTTGGCGTTAATTCCTCACACCAGTACATACTGTTGTATGCGCCAGGCGCTCCGTCATCTCGCCATCTTCCTGAAACCCGAATGATTTAGAGTAACGCTCTATGCAAAGGGGAGAGGTTGACGCCTTTCGCCACAAAGCCTTTGAGCCATTCCGGGGCTTGCTCAAGCACCTGGCGAGCACGAGACTCTGTATCAAATTCAGCAAAGACACAGGCCCCTGTACCAGTCAGGCGCGACGGCGCGTATTCTAACAGCCAGGAAAGCGCCGCATCAACCTCGCGAAAACGTTTTCTTGCGATAACCTCGCAATCATTGCCGAATTCACATTTTAGTAACGTTTTTATTGACCTTTTTGGCGTGTTACGCGGGAGGTCAGGATCGTTAAAAATGAGCGGCGTTGGAATACTGACTCCCGGATGAGCGACCAGATACCATTTTTCCTGGGGATTGACCGGCGTCAGAATTTCTCCCACGCCTTCGGCAAAAGCCGCGTGGCCGCGCACGAACACGGGAACATCCGCCCCCAGCGTCAAACCGATTGCCGCCAGTTCATCAACCGAAAGCCCGCACTGCCAGAGATGATTCAGCGCCACCAGAACGGTGGCCGCATTTGACGAACCACCGCCCAGGCCGCCACCCATCGGCAGGCGTTTTTCGATACTGATGTCCGCGCCGCTTCCTGCGGGCAGGCGAGCGGTCGCAGACGCCGTCTTCATCAGCAAACGTGCCGCGCGCACGATCAGGTTATCTTCATGCGCAACGCCTTCCACCGGTGTTAAGAGATGAATTTCACCGTCGTGGCGCAGATTGATGCCAATCTCGTCGCCATAGTCGAGAAACTGGAATAACGTCTGCAGCGTGTGGTAACCGTCTGCACGCTGCCCGGTAATGTATAAAAACAGATTCAGTTTTGCCGGAGAGGGCCAATGGCTCATCATTTCACAATCCAGTTATCCATTTTCAGCTTAATACGCTGGGAGCCGTCGGACAGCTCCATGTTGGCCGGCATCGCTGGCTGCGTTTTGCTGTCGTAGGCGCTATAGACCACTTTCCAGCTTTTACCGTCTTTGCTGTAGTTCACTTCACTCAGACGATATTGGTCGTCGAGCTTGTAATCGGTAGCGTCACCCGGCAGGCCAAGGATCCACTGGCGCAGGCTATTCAACGGAATAGGCATGCCGGTCAGTTTACCAATCATCTCTTCGGCATCGTCGGCGGTGTAGTGCTTACCTTTGTTATCGACAAGTTCAACGTTGCCCGGCTGCGCATTGAGTTCCAGTTCCGTGCTGCCCAGCGGGTTGGTCAGCAGCAGACGATAGCGATCCTGTCCGGTTTGCTGCCAGAAAAAGCGGGCATACACTTTCTGTTGATCGGAGATATAAGCGAACGCACCGCGCGTCTGATATTGGTTCAGGGCGCGTACTTCCTGCTGGTGCTGGCGCCACTGCGGGGAATCGGGGCTTTTGCCGGGACCTTTCGGCGCGTTGAGGGTACAGGCACTAAGAACCAGGGCTGCAAGGGGCAGCAGGCGAATCAGGCGAAAATCAGGCAGGGTCATAATGATGACAAATCCTTGAGATACGTTGCAGTTATAACTCTCAATGCTAGCGCCAC
This sequence comes from Citrobacter sp. Cc139, assembly GCF_030334645.1. Taxonomy (NCBI): domain Bacteria; kingdom Pseudomonadati; phylum Pseudomonadota; class Gammaproteobacteria; order Enterobacterales; family Enterobacteriaceae; genus Citrobacter; species Citrobacter sp. Cc139. The sequence continues at coordinate 78,312 of NZ_JAOWDM010000090.1, read as the reverse complement.
CATCTGACATCGTCTACGTTCAAGTTATCTTAAATCGCTTAAATTTGTGCGCTAAGCTATTACTCCAAAAGGGGGCTGTCTCTTTTATTGACCGCACGCATCCTGTATGATGCACCCAGTCTAACCTTATCAACGCTGGTACTATTCCCGCTCACATGACCCTTTTAGCGCTTGGTATTAACCATAAAACGGCACCTGTATCGCTGCGAGAACGCGTAACGTTTTCGCCGGATACGCTCGATCAGGCGCTGGACAGCCTGCAAGCGCTGCCAATGGTGCAGGGCGGGGTAGTGCTGTCGACATGTAACCGCACAGAGATTTACCTCAGCGTGGAAGAGCAGGATAACCTGCAAGAAGCGCTGATTCGCTGGTTGTGCGAATACCATAATCTTAATGAAGAAGATCTGCGCAATAGCCTGTACTGGCACCAGGACAATGACGCCGTCAGCCATCTGATGCGTGTTGCCAGTGGTCTGGATTCGCTGGTGCTCGGCGAGCCGCAGATTTTGGGACAGGTGAAAAAAGCCTTTGCGGATTCGCAGAAAGGCCACCAGAACGCCAGTGCGCTGGAGCGCATGTTCCAGAAATCGTTCTCTGTCGCTAAACGCGTCCGTACCGAAACCGATATCGGCGCCAGCGCTGTTTCCGTGGCTTTTGCCGCCTGTACGCTGGCGCGGCAGATCTTTGAATCGCTCTCCACGGTAACCGTGCTGTTAGTCGGCGCAGGCGAGACCATCGAGCTGGTCGCGCGTCATTTGCGCGAACACAAAGTGAAGAATATGATCATCGCCAACCGTACGCGTGAACGCGCGCAGGTGCTGGCGGATGAAGTCGGCGCCGAAGTGATTTCATTAAGCGATATCGACGCCCGCTTGCAGGATGCCGATATTATTATCAGTTCAACCGCCAGTCCGCTGCCGATTATCGGTAAAGGAATGGTAGAGCGTGCGCTTAAAAACCGTCGCAACCAGCCTATGCTGCTGGTGGATATCGCCGTACCGCGCGATGTCGAGCCGGAAGTGGGCAAATTGTCCAACGCCTACTTGTACAGCGTTGACGATCTGCAAAGCATCATTTCGCATAACCTGGCGCAGCGCAAAGCGGCTGCTGTGGAAGCTGAAACGATTGTAGCGCAGGAAACCAGTGAGTTTATGGCCTGGCTGCGTGCCCAGGGCGCAAGCGACACTATCCGCGAGTATCGCAGTCAGTCAGAACAGATCCGTGATGAACTGACCGCCAAAGCGTTGGCCGCTCTTCAACAGGGCGGTGATGCGCAAGCCATTATGCAGGATCTGGCCTGGAAACTGACTAACCGCCTGATCCATGCACCAACCAAATCACTTCAACAGGCCGCCCGTGACGGGGATAGTGAACGCCTGAATATTCTGCGCGACAGCCTCGGGCTGGAGTAGCAGCACACCAATCTTATTTTTACAGGGTGCATTTACGCCTATGAAGCCTTCTATCGTTGCCAAACTGGAAGCCCTGCATGAACGCCATGAAGAAGTTCAGGCGCTGCTCGGCGATGCGGGTACTATCGCAGACCAGGAACGTTTTCGTGCACTGTCGCGCGAATATGCCCAATTAAGCGATGTATCGCGCTGTTTTACGGACTGGCAACAGGTTCAGGAAGATATCGAGACGGCTCAGATGATGCTCGACGATCCTGAAATGCGTGAAATGGCGCAGGATGAACTGCGCGAAGCAAAAGAGAAATGTGAACAGCTGGAACAACACCTGCAGGTTCTGCTGTTACCGAAAGATCCTGATGACGAACGTAACGCCTTCCTCGAAGTGCGCGCGGGAACCGGTGGTGATGAAGCGGCGCTGTTTGCCGGCGATCTGTTCCGCATGTACAGCCGTTACGCTGAAGCACGTCGCTGGCGGGTTGAGATCATGAGCGCCAGCGAAGGCGAGCATGGCGGATTTAAAGAAGTCATTGCCAAGATTAGCGGCGAAGGCGTTTATGGCCGACTGAAATTTGAGTCCGGCGGTCATCGCGTGCAGCGCGTCCCGGCGACGGAATCACAGGGACGAATTCACACCTCTGCCTGTACGGTCGCGGTCATGCCGGAACTGCCGGATGCTGAACTGCCGGACATCAACCCGGCCGATCTGCGTATTGATACCTTCCGCTCATCAGGCGCAGGGGGCCAGCACGTTAACACCACCGACTCCGCAATCCGTATTACCCACTTGCCAACCGGCATCGTGGTGGAATGTCAGGACGAACGTTCACAGCATAAAAACAAAGCGAAAGCGATGTCGGTGCTGGGGGCGCGCATTCGTGCGGCCGAAGTGGCAAGGCGTCAACAGGCGGAAGCCTCTGAACGTCGCAACCTGCTGGGCAGTGGCGATCGCAGCGATCGTAACCGCACCTATAACTTCCCGCAGGGGCGCGTGACCGATCACCGCATTAACCTGACGCTCTACCGTCTGGATGAAGCGATGGAAGGCAAACTGGATATGCTCATTGAGCCAATTGTCCAGGAATACCAGGCCGACCAACTGGCGGCATTGTCCGAGCAGGATTAATGGACTATCAGCACTGGCTGCGTGAAGCGATAAGCCAATTACCGGCAAGCGAAAGCCCGCGCCGTGACGCAGAGATTTTACTCGAGTTCGTTACCGGTAAGGGGCGCACCTTTATTCTGGCTTTTGGCGAAACGCTGTTAACCGAGGCGCAGCGTCAGCAGCTCGACACGTTACTGGAGCGGCGTCAGCGGGGCGAACCCGTGGCGCACTTAACCGGCGTTCGCGAGTTTTGGTCGCTGCCGCTGTTTGTATCGCCAGCCACGCTGATTCCGCGTCCGGATACCGAGTGTCTGGTGGAGCAGGCGCTGGCTCGCTTGCCAGCCTGTGCATGTCGCATTCTCGATCTGGGGACCGGTACGGGCGCGATTGCCCTGGCGCTGGCAACCGAGCGTCCGGATTGCGCGGTGACGGCGGTTGATCGGATGCCGGATGCCGTGGCGCTGGCTATGCGTAATACGCAGCACCTGGCTATCGACAATGTTCGCGTGCTGCAAAGCGACTGGTTTAGCGCTTTGCAGGGGCAGCAGTTTGACATGATTGTCAGCAATCCGCCGTACATCGACGAACAGGATCCGCATCTGGCGCAGGGCGATGTGCGCTTTGAGCCGCTGTCGGCGCTGGTGGCGGGCGATCAGGGGCTGGCGGATATCGTACATATTATCGATCGGTCTCAGCACGTGTTAACGCCAGGCGGCTATCTGTTGCTGGAACATGGCTGGCAGCAGGGTGAGGCCGTGCGCGATGCCTTTACGCGCGCCGGTTATCTGGCGGTTGAAACCTGCCGTGATTATGGCGGCAACGAGCGAATTACGCTTGGACGCATCCCATCATGAGTACCATCAGTGTGTTACTCAACGTTCATCTCATCAGCATTGCGCTTTCCGTTAGTCTGCTGACGCTGCGTTTTTGGTGGCGTTACACCGACGCGCGTCTAGCCCGTGCCCGCTGGACGCGCATTGTGCCGCCGGTGGTGGATACCGTTTTATTACTCAGCGGCGTGGCGTTAATGGTTAAAACGCACATCCTGCCATTCACCGAACAAGGGACATGGCTGACTGAAAAGCTGTTTGGGGTTATCATTTACATCGTTTTGGGTTTTATTGCGCTCGATTACCGTCGGGCGCGCAGCCAGCAGGCGCGATTAGTCGCATTTCCGCTGGCGTTGGTGGTGCTGTACATCATCATTAAACTCGCCACCACAAAAATACCGTTACTGGGGTAAGTCATGAGGTCGTTAGCTGATTTCGAATTTAATAAAGCGCCATTGTGTGATGGGATGATCCTGGCGTCGGAGTCTATCCGTCTGGATTTTCCAACACAAACTGTCTATGACGAACTGGAACGTCTGGTCAGTCTGGCGCAAGAAGAAATTAGCCAGCTCCTGTCTCAGGATGAGCAACTGGAAAAACTGCTGGCACTTTTTTACGGCGAATGGGGGTTTACGGATACCCACGGCGTCTATCGTCTTTCTGATGCACTATGGCTCGACCAGGTTCTGAAAAATCGTCAGGGCAGTGCGGTGTCGTTGGGCGCGATCTTATTATGGATTGCCAACCGACTGGATCTGCCGCTGGTACCGGTGATTTTCCCGACACAACTCATCCTGCGCATTGAATCGCTTGATGGCGAAATGTGGCTAATCAATCCGTTCAATGGCGAAACGTTAAATGAACACACGCTGGAAGTGTGGCTGAAGGGGAACATCAGCCCGGTCGCGGAACTGTTTAATGAAGATCTGGATGAAGCGGATAACGCAGAAGTGATCCGCAAACTGCTCGACACGTTGAAATCATCGCTGATGGAAGAGCGGCAAATGGAACTGGCGCTGCGAGCCAGTGAAGCATTATTACAGTTTAATCCTGAAGACCCGTATGAAATACGCGATCGGGGATTGATATATGCGCAACTGGAGTGTGAACATGTTGCGCTGACAGATTTAAGTTATTTCGTTGAGCAGTGTCCGGAAGACCCGATCAGCGAAATGATTCGTGCGCAGATTAATGCCATTTCGCACAAACAAATTGTATTGCATTGATTAATGACACTTTACCTACCGTTTAAGGCGATCCTATGAAACAAAAAGTGGTTAGCATTGGCGACATCAACGTGGCAAATGACCTGCCGTTCGTGCTGTTTGGCGGAATGAACGTGCTGGAATCCCGCGATCTGGCGATGCGCATTTGTGAGCACTACGTAACCGTTACTCAAAAACTGGGTATCCCTTACGTGTTCAAAGCCTCCTTTGATAAAGCCAACCGTTCTTCCATCCACTCTTACCGTGGACCGGGCCTTGAAGAAGGGATGAAAATCTTCCAGGAACTGAAGCAAACTTTTGGCGTAAAAGTGATCACCGACGTTCACGAAGCCAGCCAGGCACAGCCTGTTGCTGACGTGGTGGATGTGATTCAACTGCCGGCATTCCTCGCTCGCCAGACCGATCTGGTGGAAGCGATGGCGAAAACCGGTGCCGTTATCAACGTGAAAAAACCGCAGTTCGTAAGTCCGGGTCAGATGGGTAATATCGTGGATAAATTCCATGAAGGCGGTAACGATAAGGTTATCCTGTGTGACCGTGGCGCGAACTTCGGCTATGACAACCTGGTTGTGGATATGCTGGGCTTTAGCGTGATGAAAAAGGTCTCTGGCAATTCGCCGGTGATTTTCGACGTCACCCATGCGCTGCAGTGCCGCGACCCGTTTGGCGCCGCAAGCGGCGGCCGTCGTGGTCAGGTGACTGAACTGGCGCGCGCGGGCATGGCGGTAGGTCTGGCAGGCCTGTTTATTGAAGCGCATCCGGATCCAGCCAATGCTAAATGCGATGGTCCATCCGCACTGCCGCTGGCGAAACTGGAACAGTTCCTCACGCAGATCAAAGCGATTGATGACCTGGTGAAAAGCTTCGACGAGCTCGATACTGAGAACTAAGACAGCTGAACAGGCCGGGGCACTTGTCTCCGGCCTGTTATTACTGTCAGGCGCCAAACGCCCCATCAATTGTATGCATAGCTCCCGTCACAAACCCGGCCTCCGGACCAGCCAGCCAGGCAACCATTCCGGCCACTTCTTCTGGTCGACCGTGTCGTTTTAGCGCCATAAAGCTGTGCATCAGCTCTTTCAATGGACCTTCTGCTGGATTAGCGTCAGTATCAATGGGACCCGGTTGCACTACGTTGACTGTAATGCCACGCGCGCCGAAATCACGGGCCAGCCCTCTTGCCAGGCCTTGCAGAGCAGACTTGCTTAACGCGTAGGAAGCCATACCGGCAATTGGCATACGATCGCCGTTCACTGAACCAATAATGATAATCCGCCCGCCGTCAGGCATTTGTCGTGCCGCCTCTACTGCCGCGTACCAGGGCGCGTGGATATTAATGCGGAACAGGCGCTCAACGTCATCGGGATCCTGCTCCAGCGGGTCGCCGAACAGCACAATCCCTGCATTCACCACTAACACATCCAGCGGGCCGCTTTCCCGTACCCGGTTAATGACGGCATCGCGATCGGCGCTATCGGTTTGCGTCGTGTGGGAACCTGTTTCATCCGCAAGCGCTTTTGCAGCGTCTGCGGAGCCTGAATAGGTAAAGGTAACCGCTGCGCCATCTGCGGCGAAACGGCGCACAATAGCCGCGCCAATCCCCCGACTGCCGCCAAGAACCAGAACTGATTTGCCGTTAAATGGGGACATGAGATACTCCTTGAACAATTATGTAGTGATCGATATATAATTGGTGCATGGTTTTCTGTCAATGGATTTGTAATGAGCACTACAAAATGTTCGCGCGCCCCAGGCCGACCACGTAATTTTGATCCGGAACTGGCTGTTGCCAAAGTACAGCCCTTATTTCACGCGCATGGATACGACGCTGTGAGCGTAGCGGATGTTACGCAGGCCCTGAACATCAAACCCCCCAGTTTTTATGCCGCTTTTGGGAACAAAATCGGTCTTTATGAACGCGTACTTGGTCGCTATGTACAAACCGATGCGATCCCGTTTGATGACATTTTGCGTTCTGACAGACCGGTTGCCGAAAGCCTTGCTGCGTTGCTTGAAGAGGCGGCGCGACGCTATGCCGCGGATCCGCATGCGCCTGGTTGTTTGGTTCTGGAGGGCACGCATAGCAACGATCCGCAGGCGCGGCAGGTGGCCCGGGCTTTCTACTCGGTTGCAGAACATAAAATTCATGACTTTATTGCACAGCGCCATCCCGAAGTGGCTGATAGTCTGACCGATTACATCAGTACCACGATGCTTGGTCTGTCGGGAAAAGCCCGTTGTGGGCATACGCTCGAACGTTTGCTATCCAGCGCACACATCGCCAGCCAGGCGGTGCTGCATCAGCTTTCCTGATTTTCATCACATGAAAAGGTAGATAAATATGATGGGTAAACTGGGACTTTGCTTTAATACTCCCCCTCCGGCTATGCGCAACGTAGCGTTGGCCGCAATTCTGATAGGAATTTCATTTCTGGCGCATTCTCAGGACAAGGCCGACGTTATTTTGTATAACGGCAAGTTGATTACCATGGATGAACAACAACCCAATGCGCAGGCGCTGGCGGTAAAAGGGCGGCATATTATTGCGGTGGGTAATAATGAAACGGTGAAAAAATGGTCCGGACCGAACACGAAGGAAATTAATCTTACGGGGCAAACCGTTATTCCGGGGTTAATTGATGCGCATCTGCATGGCATTCGGGGGGGAAGGACATTTTTATTTGAAACCTACTGGTTTGATACTAAAAACTTACCCGATGCGTTAAATAAACTGTCGCAATCTGCGGCAAAGAAAGACGCAGAGCAATGGGTGGCGGTGGCGGGTTCATGGATACCGGAACAATTTGCTGAAAAGCGGGATCCGACGGTTCAGGAACTGAATCAGGTGCTGCCTCATCATCCTGCGTATATACAAAGTCTTTATGACTATGCTTTGTTAAATCAAAAGGCTATCGATACCCTAAAACTTAATAGTCCACAGCCGGATGTTCCGGCAGGGATCGTGATAGAACGCGATGATAAAGGGCTGGCAACGGGGAAATTGCGCGGGACCATTGGCCGTTTTAACCAGCTTTTCGCCCAGATTAGCCAGACTGGCGATGTGGAAAAGAACCTTAACGCCTTTGTACGTTATTTAAATAAACGCGGCGTGGTCGGGTTTATCGATCCTTCTGCCGGGCATGAGCAAGCTTATCGTGATTTCTTTAAACTTCAGCAGCAGCAACCTCTCAGGATACGCGTTGGATATCGTTTATCCGCACCGCCTGGTAATGAAACGGAATGGTTTAAACAACGCCTGGCGTTTCGCCCGGCAATGCATGATGACGGCAGAATAGCCTTTCTGGGCTTCGGTGAAAGCCTGGTGATGGCAATGAATGATGGCGTGCGGATGTCATCTGGGTTCACGTCCTCAGCAGAGTCCCAACAAGAACAATTAAAGGTGCTTCAGCTTGCCGCCAAAGAAGGTGTTGCCGTTGAAATACATGCTTATACCGATGACAGTGCGGATGCGATTTTAGATGTCATTAGCGAGGTGGCTAAATCGCATGATATTGCGCCGTTGCGCTGGTCGATTGCGCATCTTAATACCGGTACGCCCGAAACGATTGCCCGCATGAAGAAACTCGGTTTAGCCTACTCTGTCCAGATGGGGCCATACTTTGAATCTCCCGCCATTGAACGCGCAAATGGTAAAACGGTGGCGGCGCTATCATCGCCAGTGCAACCCGCGCTAGAGCAGGGGGTAATCGTTGCCGGCGGTACAGATGCGACGCGGATTGGCGTTGCGGGAGTGTGGCATGCCATTGAATATCATGTCACAGGTAAAGCGCTCGACGGCTCAGTACGCCATGACACCCGCCAGTTAAGTCGGGAAGATGCGTTAAAAATGTATACCCGAAATGCCGCCTGGCTGGCTTTTGCTGAACAGCAAAGAGGAAGTTTGCAAGCAGGTAAGCTCGCCGATTTTGCGGTGCTGAATCAAGATATTATGGCTATTGCGCCAGACAAGCTGCATCAAACGGAATCGTTATTAACGTTTGTCGATGGCCAACAGGTTTATCCGGAGCAATAAACGCGCTAAAAGAAAACGGCCCTGCAAAGGGCCGTGGATCCCGCCAAACTAGTTATCAGGCAAATATCGTCATCAGATAGGCGACAAATAGCGCCAGATGCGCGGCGCCGTTAAGCACATTGGTTCGTCCGGTGGAGAAAGAGATGTGGCACAGTACCAGCGACGAGACCATGACAATCATCTCTGGCGCGCCCAAAGCAAACACCAAATCATTCCCTGTTGCCCACGCTATCAGCGTCACTACCGGTACGGTGAGTGAAATAGTGGCTAATACTGAACCGAAGAACAAATTCATCGCCCGCTGTACCTGATTGTTCAGCACCGCTTTCAGCGCCCCCAGCCCTTCAGGGGAGAGGATCAACAGCGCCACCAGGAAACCGGTAAATGCCACGGGCGCATTGAGTTCAGTCAGCAAGGTTTCCAGTGGACTGGCGTTCATCTTGGTGACGGCGATAACGGCGATCAGGTGAATGATGAGCCAGGCTGCGTGCCATATATTACTGTGCGCTGACGGCTTACCGTGATGCGGATCGTCGTCGTCACCCTCATCTTCATGCTCGTAAATGAACAGGCTCTGGTGCGTTTTTGTTTGAATCAACAAGAATACGCCGTACATTGCCGCAGAAATGAGCGCCACCAGTAGCGCCTGCGCAGTAGTAAAATTGGCTCCCGGTAACGCCATTGGAAACACCAGCACAATAATGGCCAGTGGAAACAGGGCGATTAAATACTGCTTAATACCAAACAGGTTCATATACTGAGTGGCAAATTTGCGGCCGCCCAGCAGTAATGAAAAACCGACTAAACCGCCGGTGACGATCATAATGATCGAGTACAGCGTGTCGCGCATTAGCGTAGGCGCGGCATCGCCGGTCGCCATTAATGCGGAAATTAAACTGACTTCAAGAATAACAACTGACAGACTGAGAATCAGCGAGCCGTAGGGTTCGCCAAGTCGATGTGCTAATACGTCCGCATGACGGACAACGCTGAATGCGCTGCTTAATATACCAACAAGGGCCAGCGCATTAATACCGATGACCACTGGTAGTGACTGACTGCTCCCCCATAAGAACAGTACTACCAGCGCCAAAATCGGGAAGACGAGAGAGGTCTCCTTGTGGCGGGTTTTTACCGCCTCATGTAGTTGTGTCATTAAGTTAATTCTCCATCTCTGCAGGTATTTATAATTATAAAAGTATTAAAGAATGTAAAAAATAACAGAAAAAGCGGTTTTGCAGGTGACATTTTACGAAATTTTACCGCATCGCTTATTTTCCATCTCTAAGTGGCCAAAAACAAATGTCTTGTTTATAGAGTATTTAATTAACAGAAGGTTAGATGAGGTAGTAATTTAAAAATGTTCATTATTGGCGCATCGCAGCATTGTTAACCACACTTAAGGTTTAGTCCAAAAAGAGGAGTTCACAATGCCCTATAAATCGAAAAGCGATCTGCCTGACAGCGTACAGCATGTTCTGCCATCCCATGCTCAGGACATCTATAAAGAAGCCTTTAACAGCGCCTGGGAACAGTATAAAGATAAATCTGACCGTCGCGATGATGCCACTCGCGAAGAGACAGCGCACAAGGTGGCGTGGGCGGCGGTGAAAAATGATTATCAAAAAGGTGATGATGATAAATGGCATAAAAAGACGTAACGGTATCAATTATAATGCCTTTATAAACTAGCCTGAGTCATCCGTTAGCGAATCGTGCTACGCCGCGCCGTTACTGGCTTGCAAGCGAGCGGTGAATTGCCTATTGTCCAGCTATTGGTTTCAAAATGAGCAGTAAAAATGCCCGGAAGGCGTCAAAAAAGTTGTCGCAGGGAAGCTGCAGTGGCGGAGGTGTAAGGTGTTAACGCGTGATTTTTTATTGAATGCCGACTGTAAGACGGCGTTTGGCGCTATTGAAGAATCACTACTCTGGTCAGCGGAACAACGGGCAGCCTCACTGGCCGCCACGCTTGCTTGCCGACCAGATGATGGACCGGTGTGGATCTTCGGTTATGGATCGTTGATGTGGAACCCGGCCTTAGAATTTGAAGAGTCCTGTACCGGGACATTGGTCGGTTGGCACCGTGCATTTTGCCTGCGTCTGACGGCGGGGCGAGGAACGGCCTGTCAGCCGGGACGGATGCTGGCCCTGAAAGAGGGTGGACGCACTACCGGTGTGGCTTATCGCTTACCAGACGCATCGCTGGAGCAAGAGCTTTCTCTGCTGTGGAAGCGTGAAATGATCACCGGTTGCTACCTGCCGACCTGGTGTCAGTTGGCGCTGGATGACGGACGGACGGTGAACGCGCTGGTCTTTATTATGGATCCGCGCCATCCGTTGTTTGAGTCGGATACCCGCGCGCAGGTGATCGCGCCGCTTATCGCTACGGCCAGTGGACCTTTAGGCACTAATGCCCAGTATCTGTTCTCGCTGGAACAAGAACTGGTGAAGCTGGGAATGCAGGATGATTGTCTTAACGATTTGGTGATTACGGTCAAACGATTGTTGGGAGAGAACCTGCCGGAAGGGATTATACGACCAGGTTTTGCATAGCGTCGGCGGAGTGTTGTGTGCCCGACAGCCAGGTGCTTATCGGGCATTTCACGATTACGCTGCAATAAAACTTATCGAATGCTCAAGCGACTGACTGTGGCTGTCGATCAGCACGTTCCAGACGCCGGTATAAGGTACGGTCAACCATGCGTTATCACGGTCCTGCACGCTTAAGATGTCGGACTGCGTGTCTTTGACGTGATTTTTCTCGCTCATCAGATGGATGTGACAGCGCTCGGAACAGCGCACAACCACCGTATCGCCACCAAATAACTTTAAACTCGCCTTCACTAATGCCATTTTTCACCCCGTTCTTGAAAACAACGTACTTTCTGTCGAAAGTGCTGCGTGATGTTGTTCACATTTCACTCATTGCATAACACCAAAGGGGGAGCAACAGGATGCTGATTTTGATCAAAAAATGGCATAACGATTAAACAAAAGTGACAAAATTCCTCAAGACGGTTGAAAGGGCGTGCTAACGTTCAACGAAACCGCGCCCATCTAAGATAAAATCCGGAAATTTCCGGCGCTTTCAGTGCGCGTGCCTGTAAGGCACTGTCAGAAGGTCAATACTTTATCTGCATCCAGCGTCCATTGCGCCAGTTCTGGCAGCGTGCCCACGGCGACGCCATCAATTAAAGGCAGGTCGGTGATCCCACGACCATCAGTGCAGGTTTTGCACAGTTTTACCGGAACGTTTTGCGCTGTCAGGATCTCCAGCATTTGCTGAATATTGTATCCTTCCGCCGGTTTCTGACCGCGTAATCCCGCCGTAACCGCATCCGACATTAAAAACAGACGCAGATCGAGACCGGCTTCTTGTTCACGCAAGGCGATGGCCAGACGCAGGCTGTTAAATAACGATTCGCTTCCATAGGCCGCACCGTTCGCGACGATCACTATCTTTTGCATTTTGACTCCTGTTGTCGGATGGGAGGGATAATTCCTGGCGTGTATGGTACTCCCTGTACCAGATATCGAAAAGAAAGCATGTGGCTACCCCTGATTATTCGGGTCAGAAAATCCCGAAAACGGGGATAAAGGCTGCAATTAATTGCTGCAGACGTTATGGTTTAGGTTAAGTGTGCCTGATTAATTGATTTAAGAAATAACTAACGATTTGAGCCGTATTATTTATTTTCCTCTCGCCGTATTTGCACTCTTGCCACTGGCAGGGGGTACTGCCAGCGCACAATCCTCTTTTATTCAGCAGGCTGAAAACCCATTCGATAACAATAGCGATGGCTTGCCCGATCTCGGTATGGCGCCGGAATCGCGGGCAGGCGAAAAGCATTTCGCCGAAATGGTGAAAGCATTCGGTGAAGCCAGTATGACCGATAACGGCCTTGATACCGGCGAGCAGGCGAAGCAGTTCGCGTTTGGTCAGGTACGTGACACGGTCAGCGAACAGGTGAATCAACAACTGGAATCCTGGCTCTCTCCCTGGGGAAACGCCAGCGTCGGGTTGCAGGTTGATAAAGAGGGCAGCTTTACCGGCAGCCGGGGAAGTTGGTTTATTCCGTGGCAGGACAATCAGCGCTATCTTACCTGGAGCCAGTTAGGCTTAACGCAACAGGATGAGGGCTTAGTCAGTAATGCGGGAATTGGGCAGCGCTGGGTACATGGCGGTTGGCTACTGGGTTACAACACGTTTTATGACAATCTGTTGGATGAAAATCTGCCCCGGGGCGGCTTAGGGGCAGAAGCGTGGGGCGAGTATTTACGTTTATCCGCTAACTACTACCAGCCGTTTTCCTCCTGGCAGAATCGTTCCACCACACAGGAACAACGGATGGCCCGCGGCTACGACCTGACCGCGCAAATGCGGATGCCGTTCTATCAACATCTCAATACCAGCGTCAGCGTAGAACAGTATTTTGGCGACCGGGTGGATCTGTTTCATTCAGGAACCGGGTATCACAATCCGGTAGCGGTGAACCTCGGGCTGAGCTATACGCCGGTGCCGCTGATTACGATGACTGCGCAGCATAAGCAGGGTGAAAATGGCGTCAGTCAGAATAACCTCGGATTAACGCTGAATTATCGTTTCGGCGTTCCGTTAAAAAAACAGCTGATGGTTAGCGAGGTGGCGAACAGCCGCTCGCTGCGCGGCAGTCGTTATGACGATCCGCAGCGGAATAGTTTGCCGACGCTGGAGTATCGCCAGCGTAAAACCCTGTCGGTATTTTTGGCCACGCCGCCCTGGGATCTCAAGCCGGGAGAAACGGTGGCGCTGAAGGTACAAGTGCGCAGCCTGCATGGGATTCGCCATCTTGCATGGCAGGGCGATACTCAGGCGCTGAGCTTAACCGCTGGCAGCAGTACCCGAAGCGCACAGGGCTGGACGATTATTATGCCGAAGTGGGACAGTAGAGAAGGGGCGACAAACCGCTGGCGGCTGTCGGTAGTGGTAGAAGATGAACTGGGCCAGCGTGTCTCTTCCAATGAGATCACGCTATCACTGACCGAACCGTTTATCAGCGTTTCGGCAAATGATCCTCGTTAATCATGATGCACGACTTCGTTATCAGAAAATGCGTTCCTGATGCACCCAAACCGCCGCTTCTACGCGTGATTTGAGCTTCATTTTCTTCAGCATATGCTTCACATGAACTTTAACCGTGCTTTCGGTGATGTCCAGACGGCGGGCAATCATCTTGTTAGGCAGGCCCTGGGCAATAAGTTTGAGAATATCGCGCTCACGCGGCGTCAACTGGGTGACATCACGGTCAGACGTCGCGCGGTTGGCGCGCAGGCTGGCGGCCAGAACCGGCGTTAAGGCTTCGCTCAGTACCATTTCACCGGCGGCGGCCTGCTGTAATGCTTTCAGTAAATCTTCCGGCTCCATATCTTTCAGCAGGTAACCATCCGCGCCGCGTTTCAGTGCGGTAACGACATCTTCTTCATGATTGGATACGCTAAACACCACGATGCGGCCAGACAGGGACTTTTCACGCAGCTTGTCGAGGGTTTCCAGACCGTTCATGCCGGGCATGTTGAGATCAAGCAGGATCAGATCGGGATCAAGAGATTCAGCCAGCTCGATACCCTGTTCGCCATTGCTGGCTTCACCGACAACGGTGATATCCTGCGCCATGCTGACAAGCTGTTTTACACCGGTTCGCAGCATCGGATGATCGTCGATCAACAGGATGGTTGCCGGTTCCAGATTACTCATGGGTATCTCCTTGGACTTCTGTGAAGTTTGTTTCGGGAATAAAAGTGACAGTAACTTCAGTACCGCCTGTCTCACGACGGCGTACTCGGCAATCGCCGCGCAAGCTCTGCGCACGGTCGCGCATTATTATCATGCCGTAGTGGTTACTGCGTTCGGCGTTTTCCGGTACGCCGCAGCCGTTATCTTGTACTGTGAGTTTGATCTGTTTGCCATTTTGCACCACCGTCACGACGACTTCATCAGCATGGGAGTGCTTCAGGGCGTTGCTCAGGGCTTCACGAGCAATTTGTAATAAGTGAATCGCCTGATGCGAAGGGACCAGGCGCGGCGGCAACTGATAGTCCAGCTTAACCGCAAAACCAAAGCGGGCGCTGTATTCCTGACAGCTGGCTTCCAGCGCGGGTCGCAATCCGGGTTCGGTGAGCTGTAAACGGAAGGTCGTTAACAGCTCACGCAGTTGCGCCCACGAGGCGTTCAGTTCATTACGAATCTGGCTAAGCAGTTCGCGGCTATTCTCGGGCAGCGCATCGCCCTGCATCTGCAAACAGCTAACCTGCATCTTCATACATGAAAGCGATTGTGCAATAGAATCATGGAGTTCGCGCGCAATGGTGGCACGCTCTTCCATCACGATCAACTGCTGCTGGCGCTCCTGATGTCTGTCGAGCGCCAGCGTCGCGGTCAGTTGCTCAACCAGGGTATCGACCAGTTGTTGCTGATCGTGGCTGAGATGGCGTCCGTTCGGCAACGTAGCGAGCAGGATACCATACTGGGTATGCGCGTCGGCCAGCCGCCATTTCAGCGTGATACCACCGTCTATCGCGGGCAACGTACCGCGTGGGCACAGATGACATCCTTTCTCATCGCAACTGACATTGGACTGACAGGTAAATTCCTGATGATTATCTTCATCCTCCAGATCATAAACCCGCAGCTCAATATCATGTAGCAGGGTCAAATTCTGCAGGCCGTTCAGCACCGGAGAGAGGCGTTCACACAACGGCACCTGAGAATGCAGGCGTCGGTTGGCTTGCCACAGAAAAGAGAGGATCTGATTTTTATGCTCCAGCCCGGCCGTTTTCTCCTGCACCCGCTGTTCCAGTACCGCATAACTTTCAGCCAGCTCTTCCGACATATTATTCAGCGCCGAGCCCAGAGCCGCCATCTCATTACGCCCGCTGATATGCGCACGTTGGGTAAAATCACGTTGGCTGACGGCTCGCGCCATCGCCAATAGCTGTTTCCATGGTTCCAGCAGACGTACGCGTAGCCAGATAATGGTGAAGACCAGCAGTAAGGCCATAAATGCCGCCATCAGGCGATGTAGCAGGACGACGCGTTCAATGCGTAATTCGGTGGTATGGTCGAAGGCGGTAACCAGCTTATCCAGCCCAACGACAAAGCGCGTTACATCTTGCGCTACCGCATCAGGCGTTTGCGCGTGGGCAAGCCCTGGCGCCAGCTCAGTGTGCCAGTAATCCTGTAATGCTTTTAACTGCGCCTGTTGTCCATCGCGCTGTGCGGCTCGCGTTAACTCTGGACTAAACGCCGTTTTCTCCATTTCATCCAGTAGCGGTTGATCGTCGGCTTCCAGGGGTACCGCCGCCAGCAGACGATAACTCTGCATACGCAGCGAGCCGGCTTTGTTAATTGCATGGGCGCTACCCTGAACGCCCTGAACCAGCCAACCGGAGACAGCCATACCTGCCACGCCGATGGCAGTAGACAATAAAACAATCAGCGCCACCTGGTTGACCAGCGTAAGCGGGGAGAGACAACGTTTAAACATGGTGACTTGTTCCTTCGGGTCTTCGTAGAACAGAAACCCTTTTGAATAACGGTTCTGCTGCAGGCAGTGGCGTTATTCTCGGCGATACACTGGAGTATACCCATACCTCAAACGGGCTACCTCTTAATTGCCAGCCAAGGGGGAGGTCATGGGTCGGGGGGAGTAGAAGACGACAGAAGCGTGAAAAACCACATCTTTTTTACCGAAGTAATGTACTCATTTAGGGTGATGATAAATTTCAGGCATGAATAATGACACCTTTTCCTTTGATTTATATCAACTTACCTCCAGCTGTAAACCCTAAGGTTGCAGGCATCGAAACAAGTATCAGAGGTGTCTATGAGTCACTCATCTGCCCCGGAAAGGGCATCTGGAGCTGTAATTACAGAATGGCGGCCGGAAGATCCTGTCTTCTGGCAACAGCGTGGTCAACGAATCGCCAGCCGTAACCTGTGGATTTCCGTCCCTTGCTTACTGCTGGCGTTTTGCGTGTGGATGTTATTTAGCGCCGTGGCGGTGAACTTACCGAAAGTCGGCTTTAATTTCACCACGGAGCAATTGTTCATGTTGACGGCGTTGCCGTCGGTTTCCGGCGCGCTGCTGCGTGTGCCGTACTCTTTTATGGTTCCCCTGTTTGGTGGACGCCGCTGGACGGCATTCAGCACCGGTATCCTGATCGTCCCATGTGTATGGTTAGGTTTTGCGGTGCAGGATACCACCACGCCATTTAGTACCTTTATTATTATCTCCTTACTGTGCGGTTTTGCCGGTGCGAACTTTGCATCAAGCATGGCGAATATCAGCTTCTTCTTTCCAAAACAAAAGCAGGGCGGTGCGCTGGGTCTGAACGGTGGTCTGGGCAACATGGGCGTCAGTGTAATGCAGTTGGTTGCTCCGCTGGTGGTCTCACTGTCAATCTTCGCTGCATTTGGTAGCCAGGGCGTTGAGCAACCGGATGGCACGCAATTGTATCTGGCAAACGCCGCATGGATTTGGGTTCCGTTCCTCGCTGTGCTGACGCTGGCTGCATGGTTTGGTATGAACGAACTGGCAACCTCAAAAGCGTCATTGAAAGCGCAATTGCCGGTGCTAAAGCGCGGGCACCTGTGGATCATGAGCCTGTTGTATCTGGCAACCTTCGGTTCATTTATCGGCTTCTCAGCCGGTTTCGCGATGCTGTCAAAAACGCAGTTTCCTGAGGTACAGATCCTGCATTACGCCTTCTTTGGCCCGCTGATTGGCGCGCTGGCGCGCTCAGCTGGCGGTGCAATTTCTGACCGCCTGGGCGGAACTCGCGTGACGCTGGTGAACTTCGTGTTGATGGCTCTCTTCAGTGCCTTGCTGTTCCTGACGCTGCCAACCAATGGCGTAGGGGGCAACTTTACCGCTTTCTTCGCGGTGTTCCTGGCGCTGTTCCTGACGGCCGGTCTGGGCAGTGGTTCAACCTTCCAGATGATCTCCGTTATCTTCCGCAAGCTGACGATGGACAGAGTGAAAGCGGAAGGCGGGTCAGAAGAGAAGGCGATGCGTGAAGCGGCAACCGACACTGCGGCTGCGCTCGGTTTTATCTCTGCCATTGGCGCGATTGGCGGCTTCTTTATCCCCAAAGCATTTGGTACTTCCCTGGCGTTAACGGGCTCACCTGTTGATGCGATGAAAGTCTTTGTGATCTTCTATGTCGCCTGCGTGGTTATCACCTGGGCGGTGTACGGACGTCATTCTAAAAAGTAAAAAAGTGGTATACACAAAATCATTCGAATTGCGTCAAGGCGGCAAGTGAGAAATCCCCAGGAGCTTACTGTAGTAAGTGACTGGGGAGAACGAGCGCAGCCAACCCAGAGGCAGTTTGAAGGATGAAGTGTAGGTTGATTATCCATTGCGCGGCGTTAGACCGCGCTTTTTTTTGCCTGCTATTAGTTACAACATACTCTTGTGCTGTGACATGACAACATTCTGTGAGAACGGTGCTCGCAATATGCCTGGCAGGGGGGATACCCCTTAATACCCACTTATAAAGAATTTAACATTTGCATGATAAGTGGATTTGAAAAAGTTATTTAAATTCAATGTGTTAATTAATTCACTGATATCCCACTTAGGGGGTATGTGAAAAACGCCCCTCATTTTTCATCCCTGTCTGCCTTGATCGTTATCAATTCTCACGCCCTTTCAGAGCGTTACCTTCGCTGGCAAATAAGCAATGTCGATTTATCAGAGAGCCGTCAGGCTCCTACAGGAGAAAACCGATGAGTAAATTCCTGGACCGGTTTCGCTACTTCAAGCAGAAGGGCGAAACCTTTGCCGATGGGCACGGCCAGCTTCTCAATACCAACAGGGGCTGGGAGGACGGATATCGCCAGCGTTGGCAGCATGACAAAGTCGTGCGTTCAACCCACGGCGTAAACTGCACCGGTTCATGCAGCTGGAAAATCTATGTGAAAAATGGTCTGGTGACCTGGGAAACCCAGCAAACTGACTACCCACGCACCCGTCCAGATATGCCAAACCACGAGCCTC
Source organism: Citrobacter sp. Cc139 (assembly GCF_030334645.1). Classification (NCBI taxonomy): domain Bacteria; kingdom Pseudomonadati; phylum Pseudomonadota; class Gammaproteobacteria; order Enterobacterales; family Enterobacteriaceae; genus Citrobacter; species Citrobacter sp. Cc139. The sequence continues at coordinate 59,669 of NZ_JAOWDM010000090.1, read as the reverse complement.
GCGGCTGCCCGCGTGGTGCGAGCTATTCCTGGTATCTCTACAGCGCTAACCGTCTGAAATACCCGCTGATGCGCAAACGTCTGATGAAGATGTGGCGTGAAGCCAAAAAACTGCACAGCGATCCGGTAGATGCCTGGGCATCCATTATCGAAGACGCCGACAAAGCAAAAAGCTTCAAACAAGCGCGTGGTCGTGGCGGCTTCGTTCGCTCCTCCTGGCAGGAAGTCAATGAACTGATTGCCGCTTCTAACGTGTACACCATCAAAACCTATGGTCCTGACCGCGTCGCAGGCTTCTCGCCGATCCCGGCGATGTCGATGGTTTCTTACGCATCCGGCGCACGCTATATGTCGCTGATTGGCGGTACCTGCCTGAGCTTCTATGACTGGTACTGCGACCTGCCGCCGGCTTCTCCGCAAACTTGGGGCGAACAGACCGACGTCCCTGAATCCGCTGACTGGTACAACTCCAGCTACATTCTTGCATGGGGTTCTAACGTCCCGCAGACCCGTACTCCGGATGCACACTTCTTTACTGAAGTTCGCTATAAAGGCACCAAAACGGTAGCGATTACGCCGGACTACGCAGAAATCGCCAAACTGTGCGACCTGTGGCTGGCGCCGAAGCAGGGGACCGATGCGGCGATGGCAATGGCGATGGGCCACGTCATGTTGCGCGAGTTCCACCTCGATAACCCGAGCCAGTACTTCACCGACTACGTTCGTCGTTATACTGACATGCCAATGCTGGTGATGCTCGAAGAGCGCGACGGCTATTATGCTGCTGGTCGTATGCTGCGTGCAGCGGATCTGGTTGACTCTCTGGGCCAGGAAAATAACCCGGAATGGAAAACCGTCGCTATCAACAGCAACGGTGAAATGGTTGCGCCAAACGGTTCAATTGGTTTCCGTTGGGGCGAAAAGGGTAAATGGAACCTCGAGCAGCGCGACGGTACATCGGGCGATGAAACCGAACTGCAACTCAGTCTGCTCGGTAGCCAGGATGACATCGCTGAAGTCGGCTTCCCCTATTTTGGCGGCGAAGGTACCGAACACTTCAATAAAGTTGAACTGGAAAACATTCTGCTGCACAAATTGCCGGTTAAACGTCTGCAACTGGCCGACGGTTCTACCGCGCTGGTGACGACCGTTTACGATCTGACCATGGCCAACTACGGTCTGGAACGCGGTCTGAACGATGAAAACTGTGCAACCAGCTACGATGACCTGAAAGCGTATACGCCGGCATGGGCAGAGAAAATTACCGGTGTATCGCGCGCTCAAATCGTGCGCATCGCCCGCGAATTTGCGGATAACGCCGATAAAACGCACGGTCGTTCGATGATTATCGTCGGTGCAGGTCTGAACCACTGGTACCACCTCGATATGAACTATCGCGGCCTGATCAATATGCTGGTGTTCTGCGGCTGTATCGGCCAGAGCGGCGGTGGTTGGGCCCACTATGTCGGCCAGGAAAAACTGCGCCCGCAAACCGGCTGGCAGCCGCTGGCGTTTGCGCTGGACTGGCAGCGTCCGCCTCGTCATATGAACAGCACCTCTTACTTCTATAACCACTCCAGCCAATGGCGCTATGAGACGGTTACCGCACAGGAATTGCTGTCCCCGATGGCAGACAAATCCCGTTATAGCGGTCATTTGATTGACTTCAACGTTCGCGCTGAACGAATGGGGTGGTTACCGTCTGCACCGCAGTTAGGGACTAACCCGCTGCGTATCGCTGAAGAGGCGAAGAAAGCCGGCATGACGCCGGTGGATTACACCGTTAACGCCCTGAAAGACGGTTCTCTTCGCTTTGCGGCGGAACAGCCGGAAAACGGCAAAAATCATCCGCGTAACCTGTTTATCTGGCGTTCCAACCTGCTCGGATCTTCCGGTAAGGGCCACGAGTACATGCTGAAGTACCTGCTGGGCACTGAACACGGTATTCAGGGGAAAGATCTCGGCCAGCAGAGCGGCGTGAAGCCAGAAGAAGTGGAATGGCAGGACAACGGACTGGACGGCAAGCTGGATCTGGTGGTGACGCTGGACTTCCGTCTGTCGAGTACCTGTCTGTATTCCGATATCGTGCTGCCGACCGCAACCTGGTATGAAAAAGACGATATGAATACCTCGGATATGCATCCGTTTATTCATCCGTTGTCTGCCGCCGTTGACCCGGCCTGGGAATCGAAGAGCGACTGGGAGATCTATAAAGCCATCGCGAAGAAATTCTCTGAAGTGTGCGTGGGCCACCTCGGTAAAGAAACCGACGTTGTTACGCTGCCGATTCAGCACGACTCCGCCGCTGAGCTGGCGCAGCCGCTGGACGTGAAGGACTGGAAAAAAGGTGAGTGCGACCTGATTCCTGGCGTTACCGCGCCGCACATCATGACCGTAGAGCGTGATTATCCGGCAACCTATGAACGCTTTACCTCCATCGGCCCGCTGATGGAAAAAATCGGTAACGGCGGGAAAGGGATTGCCTGGAATACCCAGAGCGAAATGGATCTGCTGCGTAAGCTCAACTACACCAAGGCTGAAGGCCCGGCGAAAGGCCAGCCCTGGCTTAATACCGCCATTGATGCCGCCGAGATGATCCTCACCCTGGCACCGGAAACTAACGGTCAGGTAGCCGTTAAAGCCTGGGCTGCGCTGAGTGAATTTACCGGTCGTGACCATACGCATCTGGCGCTGAATAAAGAAGACGAAAAAATTCGTTTCCGCGATATACAGGCGCAGCCACGCAAAATTATCTCCAGCCCGACATGGTCAGGCCTGGAAGATGAACATGTGTCTTATAACGCCGGTTATACCAACGTTCATGAGCTGATCCCATGGCGTACGCTGTCTGGTCGCCAGCAGTTGTATCAGGATCACCAGTGGATGCGTGATTTCGGTGAAAGCCTGCTGGTTTACCGTCCGCCAATCGATACCCGTTCAGTGAAAGCGGTGATCGGCGAGAAGTCTAACGGTAACCCGGAAAAAGCGCTCAACTTCCTGACGCCGCACCAGAAATGGGGTATCCACTCCACCTACAGCGACAACCTGCTGATGCTGACATTGTCACGCGGTGGTCCGATCGTCTGGATGAGTGAAACGGATGCGAAAGACCTGGGTATCGAAGATAACGACTGGATCGAGGTCTTCAACAGCAACGGTGCATTAACTGCCCGCGCTGTTGTCAGCCAGCGTGTGCCGGCCGGGATGACCATGATGTACCACGCGCAGGAACGTATTGTTAACCTGCCGGGTTCAGAAATCACCCAGCAGCGCGGCGGGATCCACAACTCGGTGACTCGTATTACGCCGAAACCGACCCATATGATCGGCGGCTATGCACAGTTGGCCTACGGCTTTAACTACTACGGCACCGTCGGTTCAAACCGCGATGAGTTCGTCGTTGTACGTAAGATGAAGAACATTAACTGGTTGGATGGCGAAGGCAATGACCAGGTACAGGAGAGCGTAAAATGAAAATTCGTTCACAAGTCGGCATGGTGCTGAATCTTGATAAGTGCATCGGCTGCCACACCTGTTCAGTGACCTGTAAAAACGTCTGGACCAGCCGTGAAGGTATGGAGTACGCCTGGTTCAATAACGTGGAAAGTAAGCCTGGCGTAGGTTTCCCCAATGACTGGGAAAATCAGGAAAAATGGAAGGGCGGCTGGATCCGTAAAATCAACGGTAAACTGCAACCGCGCATGGGTAACCGTGCGCTGCTGCTGGGTAAAATCTTTGCTAACCCGCATCTACCGGGTATGGATGACTACTACGAGCCGTTTGATTTCGACTATCAGAATCTGCACACCGCGCCGGAAGGCAGCAAAGCGCAGCCGATTGCCCGTCCGCGCTCGTTGATTACCGGTCAGCGGATGGACAAAATCACCAGCGGTCCGAACTGGGAAGAAATTCTGGGCGGCGAATTCGAAAAACGCGCCAAGGACCAGAACTTCGAAAACATGCAGAAGGCGATGTACGGCCAGTTCGAAAACACCTTCATGATGTACCTGCCGCGCCTGTGCGAGCACTGCCTTAACCCGGCGTGTGTGGCGACCTGCCCGAGTGGTGCTATCTACAAGCGTGAAGAAGATGGCATCGTGCTGATCGACCAGGACAAGTGCCGCGGCTGGCGTATGTGCATCACCGGCTGCCCGTACAAGAAGATTTACTTCAACTGGAAGAGCGGGAAGTCCGAGAAGTGCATTTTCTGCTACCCGCGTATCGAAGCGGGTCAACCGACCGTTTGCTCCGAAACCTGTGTTGGCCGTATCCGTTATCTCGGCGTACTGCTGTATGACGCAGATGCGATCGAAAGCGCGGCCAGCACTGAGCACGAAAAAGATCTGTACCAGCGTCAACTGGACGTGTTCCTCGATCCGAACGATCCGGCTGTCATTGAACAGGCGCTAAAAGATGGTATTCCACTGAGCGTCATCGATGCTGCACAACAGTCTCCGGTTTACAAAATGGCGATGGACTGGAAGCTGGCGCTGCCGCTGCATCCGGAATACCGCACGCTGCCGATGGTCTGGTACGTGCCGCCTTTGTCACCGATTCAATCTGCCGCCGATGCGGGCGAGCTTGGCAGCAACGGCATTCTGCCGGATGTAGACAGTCTGCGTATCCCGGTTCAGTACCTGGCGAACCTGTTGACCGCTGGCGACACTCAGCCGGTACTGTTGGCGCTGAAACGTATGCTGGCAATGCGTCACTACAAACGTGCGGAAACTGTTGACGGAAAAGTTGATACCCGTGCGCTGGAAGAGGTGGGATTAAGCGAAGCGCAGGCACAGGAAATGTATCGTTACCTGGCGATTGCTAATTACGAAGATCGTTTCGTGGTGCCAAGCAGCCATCGTGAATTGGCCCGTGAGGCATTTCCGGAGAAAAGCGGTTGTGGCTTTACCTTCGGCGATGGTTGCCACGGTTCTGATACCAAATTCAATCTGTTCAACAGCCGCCGCATCGACGCTGTTGATGTGACCAGCAAAACGGAGCCGCACCAATGATTGAACTCGTCATTGTTTCGCGTCTGCTCGAGTACCCGGATGCTGCCTTATGGCAGCATCAGCAGGAGCTTTTCGATGCACTCGCGTCATCTGAGAACCTGGATAAAGAGGATGCCCAGACCCTGGGCGTTTTCCTGCGCGATTTAACCGCGCAGGACATGCTGGATGTTCAGGCCGCCTACAGCGAACTGTTTGACCGGGGCCGCGCCACATCGCTGCTGCTGTTTGAACATGTTCACGGGGAGTCCCGCGATCGCGGTCAGGCGATGGTTGACCTGATGGCACAGTATGAGCAGCACGGTTTACAGCTCGACAGCCGTGAACTTCCCGATCATCTGCCGCTGTATCTGGAATACCTTGCGCAGTTGCCGAAAAGCGAAGCGTTAGGTGGTTTACAGGATATCGCACCGATTCTGGCTTTGCTCAGCGCTCGCTTGCAACAGCGTGACAGCCGTTATGCGGTGCTGTTTGATCTGCTGCTAAAACTGGCGAATACCGTTATCGACAGCGACAAAGTGGCTGAAAAAATTGTGGATGAAGCGCGTGATGATACACCACAAGCGCTTGATGCGGTCTGGGAAGAAGAGCAGGTGAAATTCTTCGCCGATCAGGGGTGTGGCGAGTCGGAAATCTCCGCTCACCAGCGTCGTTTTGCCGGGGCCGTTGCGCCGCAGTATCTGAATATCACCACCGGAGGACAGCAATAATGCACTTCCTGAATACGTTCTTCTTTGACATCTATCCGTACATCGCGGGTTCTGTCTTTCTGATCGGTAGTTGGCTGCGTTATGACTACGGGCAATATACCTGGCGCGCGGCGTCCAGTCAGATGCTGGATCGCAAAGGGATGAACCTGGCGTCAAACCTGTTTCATATCGGGATCCTGGGCATTTTTGCCGGGCACTTTCTGGGCATGTTGACGCCGCACTGGATGTACGAAGCGTGGCTACCGCTGGAAGTGAAACAAAAGATGGCTATGTTTGCGGGCGGCGCCTCAGGCGTGATGTGTCTGGTCGGCGGCGTGTTGCTGCTGAAACGTCGTCTGTTCAGCCCACGCGTGCGGGCCACCACCACTGGTGCGGATATTCTGGTGCTGTCCATTCTGGTTATCCAGTGTACCCTTGGCCTGCTGACCATTCCGTTCTCCGCTCAGCATATGGACGGTAGCGAGATGATGAAACTGGTGAACTGGGCGCAAACTGTGGTGACCTTCCACGGCGGCGCGTCTGAATATCTGGATGGCGTGGCGTTTATCTTCCGTATGCACTTGGTGCTGGGTATGACGCTGTTCCTGCTGTTCCCGTTCTCGCGTCTGGTGCACATCTGGAGCGTTCCGGTCGAGTATCTGACCCGCAAATACCAGATTGTACGCGCGCGTCACTAATCGGTTATCTGTGTAAGATAAAACCCTGCTCCGGCGGGGTTTTTTTATGCCTGTGTGCCGGATGGCGGCGTAACCGCCTTATCCGGCCTACGTAGACGTCAACTCTCTGTAGGCCTGATAAGCGCAGCGTATCAGGCCTATTGCGGGCACGATAGGGCATTGCAGTTGGATTGGGTGTTAATGCTTTATGAAATGATGGTGGTGGGGGAAGGATTCGAACCTTCGAAGTCGATGACGGCAGATTTACAGTCTGCTCCCTTTGGCCGCTCGGGAACCCCACCAGGGGTATACTTATTTTTGAGAACTTACAAAAATGAATGGTGGTGGGGGAAGGATTCGAACCTTCGAAGTCGATGACGGCAGATTTACAGTCTGCTCCCTTTGGCCGCTCGGGAACCCCACCACAGGGTAAATTCATTATGCTGCTTGCATTCTATAGCGGGAAGGATTATTCGGAGCTAAAGCTCCTCACCCTTCGGGCCGTTGCCTGCGGCAACGTTCTCTCACTATCGCTCGAGTCGAACCTTGAAGTCGATGACGGCAGATTTGCAGTCAGCTCCCTTATGATCGCTCGGGAACCCCACCACGGGGTAATGCTTATTACTGGCCTGCTTCTGTTGGAAGCGGGGCGCATCATAACAGATGATGCGCCCCTGTAAAGTATTCCGTTGATAAAAAAGAACTGGTTGCCTGATTTTTACGCGTAAAGATGTAAAGGTAACCAATTAAATTATCAATCGATTACAGAATGATCGTTCGGTTACCGTAAACAAATACGCGTTGAGCCAGAACCTGATACAGCGCGCGACTTAATACATTTTTTTCAACGTCACGGCCGGCACGCATCATGTCTTCTGCGGTGTAGGTGTGATCAACATGAATTACGTCCTGCATAATGATAGGGCCTTCATCGAGGTTATCATTCACATAGTGGGCCGTTGCGCCAATGATCTTCACCCCGCGCTCGTAAGCCTGGTGGTATGGGCGAGCGCCAATAAATGCCGGCAGGAATGAATGGTGAATATTGATAATCTTATTCGGGAAGCGTGAAACAAAGGTCGGCGTCAGTACGCGCATGTATTTTGCCAGCACGACATAATCAGGTTGGTGCGCGTCGATAGCATCGGCCATTTTCTGGTCGTGTTCGTCACGGGTTAAACCTTCGTGACTGACCAGTTCAAACGGAATATCAAAGCGCTCAACCAAAGGACGCAGCGTCTCGTGGTTGCCGATCACCGCAGCGATTTCAACATCCAGCCCGCCATAATTGGCCTTCATTAACAGATCGCCCAGACAATGCGCTTCCTTGGTCACTAAAATAACGATACGGCGGCGTCCTGCCGGCGTTAATTCACGGATGGAACCATCTGGTAAGGCGCTATCAAGATCGGCAAGCAGCGTGACATCATTAAAAATGCCCTCCAGCTCGGTACGCATAAAAAAGCGCCCGGTACGGTGGTCCACGAACTCATTATTCTGCACGATATTCAGTTCATGCTTGTAACAGATATTTGTAATGCGCGCGATCAGACCTTTTTGGTCCGGGCAAATAGTACGCAGCACTTTTCGTTGTAATGAATGCATTTGCAGCGGTGATCCTATTGAGAATGTTTGCAAAATTGATACTGTCGGGCGTTGATTAGCCGCAGCACTTCTTAAATTTTTTACCCGAGCCACAAGGGCAGGTGTCGTTTCGTCCAATTTGAGGGCGTGTACCGTCTATATAGTACCACTGACCGTTTTCTTTTAAAAAACGAGAGCGTTCGATAATTGCGCCAGTTTTTCCCTGTTCAGAAAACCGCGCGACAAAACTGACGTAGCCAATATTTTCTGAATCTGCCGTGTGTTGCTCAAAAACGGTCAGCCCAAGCCATTCGGTATGCGTAAATCCTGCGATAATGTCGTCACGAAACGCAGCGGCATGGCAGTCCGGATGCCAGGTCTTTATAAGGTAATCTGCGTCTTTCATCACAAAAGCGCAGTAACGAGAACGCATGAGGTGTGACGGCGTAGGTGCTACTTGCGCGCCGGACACATAACGGTAGCAACATAGGCTATACTCGACAGCGCTACCACAGGGACAAAGCTGAGACACAAAGTACTCCCTGGAATAAAAAAACGGCGTAAAAACGCCAGGGTGGCACTATGTTAACTGAGCGGTAGCGATGTTGCTACGTCTGCAAGCCAGGGGAAGTTTGTACGTACAATGAGAAAAATTAAAATTGGGCTGGCGCTAGGTTCCGGCGCGGCGCGCGGCTGGTCGCATATCGGCGTGATTAAAGCCCTTAAGCATATGGGGATTGATGTTGATATTGTGGCAGGGTGCTCCATTGGCTCGCTGGTTGGCGCTGCCTACGCCTGCAATAAGTTGCCTGCACTCGAACAGTGGGTTTGTTCATTCAGTTATTGGGACGTCTTACGCCTGATGGATCTCTCCTGGCGCAGGGGAGGACTACTGCGCGGAGAACGGGTGTTCAACCAGTACCGTAATGTCATGCCAGTAGAAGCGATTGAACAATGCACACGCCGTTTCGCAACTGTTGCAACCAATTTAAGTACGGGTCGGGAACTCTGGTTCACCGAAGGTGATTTGCACCTGGCTGTCCGGGCATCCTGCAGTATTCCTGGTCTGATGTCCCCTGTAGCGCATAATGGCTACTGGTTGGTCGATGGCGCGGTGGTGAATCCCGTCCCCGTTTCCCTGACGCGTGCGCTGGGCGCCGATATCGTTATTGCGGTCGACCTGCAGCACGATGCGCACCTTATGCAGCAAGATTTACTCTCCTTCAACGTCAGTAGCGATGCTGAATCAGGCGATGGCGCTGACGAACTCTCATGGCATGGCCGTCTGAAAGAGCGTCTGAGCAACATTACGGCGAGGCGGACAGTGACCGCGCCGACGGCGATGGAGATCATGACAACCTCTATTCAGGTTCTGGAAAATCGTCTGAAACGTAACCGTATGGCTGGTGACCCGCCTGATATCCTGATTCAGCCGTTTTGTCCGCAAATATCCACGCTGGATTTCCACCGCGCCAGTGCAGCAATTGCTGCCGGGCAGTTGGCGGTTGAGAAGAAAATGGATGAGCTTCTACCTCTGGTGAAGACCAACGTCTAGGCATTTTTTATCAATACTTAAGTTAAATCTGACAGGCGTGAGTAGCAATAGCATGCCACTATTTATTAAAGCCAGTCAGGGGGGAGAATATGACGCAGCCATTGGTCGGAAAACAGATTCTTATCGTTGAGGATGAGCCGGTATTCCGCTCACTCATGGACTCATGGTTTTCCTCTTTGGGAGCGACAACGGCGGTGGCCGGCGATGGGCTTGAAGCACTGGATTTACTTGGCCATTTTACGCCTGACTTGATGATCTGCGACCTGGCAATGCCACGAATGAACGGTCTTAAACTGGTTGAGTATTTACGCAATCGGGGCGATCAAACGCCAATACTGGTGATTTCAGCGACGGAAAACATGTCTGATATAGCCAAAGCGCTGCGACTCGGTGTGGACGACGTTCTTCTGAAACCGGTGAAGGATCTTAATCGTCTGCGAGAAACGGTTTTTGCGTGCCTGTATCCCAATATGTTCAATTCGCGGGTTGAAGAAGAAGAGCGGCTGTTTCGCGACTGGGATGCCATGGTGGACGATCCTGCTGCTGCAGCAAAGCTGTTGCAGGAGCTACAGCCTCCTGTATCACAAGTGATTTCACAATGTCGCATAAACTATCGGCAATTGGTTGCCGCCGATCAACCGGGACTGGTGCTGGATATTGCGCCGCTGTCGGATCACGACCTTGCTTTTTATTGTCTGGATGTCACGCGGGCAGGGGATAATGGCGTGCTGGCCGCATTATTACTGCGAGCCCTATTTAACGGTTTGCTGCAGGAGCAGCTGACGCAACAAAATCAGCGGTTGCCAGAGTTAGGGGCGTTATTGAAACAGGTGAACCATTTGCTGCGTCAGGCTAATTTACCCGGCCAGTTTCCCTTGCTGGTAGGGTATTACCACAGCGGGTTAAAAAACCTGATTCTGGTATCAGCAGGACTGAATGCGACATTAAATACCGGTTCCCATCAGGTACAAATCAGCAATGGCGTACCGCTGGGAACGCTTGGCAATACCTATCTTAATCAGTTGAGCCAGCGTTGTGAGTCATGGCAGTGCCAAATTTGGGGGGCGGGTGGTCGCCTGCGCCTGATGTTGTCTGCGGAATGAACAATTGAGCGAGAGAGGAATGAAATTGCTTCACCTCCCTCATGCTGCGAGTGCTACTATCAGCGCCAGATTTATTCGTATTTGTCTTAATTATACCGACGTGCGTCCTTTTCAGACCAGAGGCTTACCGCTGTACTGATATACTTGGATGCGATACAGATTGATGAACACGTTCAATACATGAACAGTCCAGGAGAGTTTTAAATGGCTGCTATTAATTCAAAAGTCAAAAAGGCCGTTATCCCGGTTGCGGGATTAGGAACCAGGATGTTACCGGCTACGAAGGCAATCCCGAAAGAGATGCTACCGTTGGTTGATAAGCCATTAATTCAGTACGTGGTAAACGAATGTATTGCTGCGGGTATCACTGAAATTGTACTTGTAACTCACTCGTCTAAAAATTCCATTGAAAACCACTTCGATACCAGCTTTGAGTTAGAAGCTATGCTGGAAAAACGTGTAAAACGTCAGTTGCTGGAAGAAGTGCAGTCTATTTGTCCGCCGCATGTCACTATTATGCAGGTACGTCAGGGGCTGGCTAAAGGTCTGGGTCACGCAGTATTGTGCGCGCACCCGGTTGTTGGCGATGAGCCGGTTGCGGTTATTCTGCCAGACGTAATTCTGGATGAATACGAATCAGATTTATCCCGTGAAAACCTGGCCGAAATGATTCATCGTTTTGATGAAACCGGCAGCAGCCAGATTATGGTCGAGCCCGTAGAAGATGTTACCGCTTATGGCGTAGTGGATTGTAAAGGCGTTGAATTAGCGCCGGGCGAAAGCGTGCCGATGGTTGGCGTTGTTGAAAAGCCGAAAGCGAATGTTGCGCCATCTAATTTGGCGGTCGTGGGCCGCTATGTTCTCAGTGCGGATATCTGGCCTCTGCTGGCAAAAACCCCTCCGGGAGCAGGTGACGAAATTCAGCTCACTGACGCTATCGATATGCTGATTGAAAAAGAAACGGTTGAAGCCTATCACATGAAGGGCAAAAGCCATGACTGTGGTAATAAGCTGGGCTATATGCAGGCGTTCGTTGAATATGGTATTCGCCATAATACCCTCGGCGCTGAATTTAAAGCCTGGCTGGAAGAAGAGATGGGTATTAAGAAGTAACCACCAGTAATTATCAGGTCAGAGCGGCGCTGTTAATCCAGCGCCGTTTTTTTTATACCTAATCCGGGTAGGGGCCATGCGAAGTACAGGTAAAAAAAATCCCGCCAGTGGCGGGATTTTAAGCAAACTATTTCTGAATTATTCCTTGATCAGGAAATCGTCCAGTTGTTTACCTTGTTCTTCCATCGCTTTTTTGATCACAGCCGGTGTACGACCCTGGCCAGTCCAGGTTTTAGTTTCACCGTTTTCGTCAACATAGCTATATTTAGCCGGACGCGCAGCGCGTTTAGCTTTGGTGCCAGATTTAACAGCAGCCATGCTATTCAGCAGCTCGTTCGGATCAATACCGTCAGCAATCAGCATTTCACGATATTGTTGCAGTTTACGAGTACGTTCTTCAACTTCAGCAGCGGCAGCGCTTTCTTCTTCACGACGCTCGCTAACTACAACTTCTAATTTTTCCAGCATTTCTTCAAGCGTTTCCAGAGTACATTCTCTTGCCTGCGCACGAAGAGTACGGATGTTGTTCAGAATTTTAAGTGCTTCGCTCATTGTAGTAATCTCAAACTTATATTGGGGGTGGTTTGTTGAGCTAATAATAGAGCGATAATTTCAGTTGTGCAATAGCCAGGAATGTAAGGAATTCAAAATTGCGCTTTATTTAGTATCAGAATTAATTCCTCTGTCTTAAATTCATCCGTGATGTTGGGCATAAAAAAGGCTTATTGGCGGGGGGGCTTCTCAACGGTTGAGAGTAAAAATTCAAGATTCAGGTCACATTTTATCGTGTTCAAATAGTATCACTTTGCAGTGATTTCAACCTTTTGTATTAGTTTTGCTTACGTGAATTCGCTATTACATGGCGGCGGTGGGGCGATTCAATAACAATAAGGGAACGGTTTCTTAATTGTCGACCCTTGATAAGCGAGGCCGATCAATTTCATGAGCACTATTTGTGAAAGAATGTGTATATACGGTTCAGCTCCAGCCTGTTTGGGTTAAGATGTCGCGCTATCATACTCCCAGCCATAAAGAGCACCTGCATTCTCTGGTTATTAAGGCGGCACTGAGCGAGTCGGTACGCTTCTTTATACGTCTTTCGGGACAACGCTGCACCGACATGTTCGTGAAATATGCTACAATCCCGCCCATATTTATTTCCCCAGATGAGGGCCTACGGTCAATGGCACAGCTATATTTTTACTATTCTGCAATGAATGCCGGTAAGTCGACTGCATTGCTGCAATCTTCGTACAATTATCAGGAACGTGGAATGCGCGCTGTAGTATATACAGCGGAAATTGATGACCGTTTTGGCACTGGAAAAGTAAGTTCACGTATAGGTCTGTCGTCACCTGCAAAATTGTTTAACCAAAATTCATCATTGTTCGAAGAGATTCGCGCCGACAATGCGCAGCAAAGAATTCACTGTGTACTGGTTGATGAGTCTCAGTTTCTGACGCGACAACAGGTTTATGAATTATCTGAAGTTGTCGATCGGCTGGATATTCCCGTGTTGTGTTACGGTTTACGCACCGATTTTCGTGGTGAGCTATTCTGCGGCAGTGAATACCTGCTTGCGTGGTCAGATAAGCTGGTTGAATTAAAAACTATTTGCTTCTGTGGCCGTAAGGCCAGCATGGTGCTACGTCTTGATCAGGCCGGAAGACCTTTTAACGAAGGCGAGCAGGTGGTTATAGGCGGAAACGAGCGCTATGTGTCGGTATGCCGTAAGCATTATAAGCAAGCGCAGTCTGAAGGCTCTCTGACGGCAATACAAGAACGACACAGCCACGATTAACCCTATGCGCTTCTGGGCGCTTATAAACACAGGGTAGGCCACAACCATTCATGCGTGTCTCTACCCTGTCACACGCTCTTCTGACGCCATCCTGGCTTCCTCCCTGCAAGTAATCTTCACCAGGCCATATCTCGCAAGTGGTGGAGTCAGGTATTACCTGATTTTGGTCGTGTAAGGTACAAAAAAAACGGTCCCGAAAAGGGACCGTTTATAGTCAGACTAAAACTTTACTGAAGGAATTAAGCGGATTTCTTCGCTTTTTTCTCAGCTTTCGGTGCAGCTACTGCTTCAGCCTTAGCGGTGGTTTCACCTTCGCTGTACTCACGGCCGTAGTAGGTATCCAGCAGAATCTGCTTCAGCTCAGCAATCAGCGGATAACGCGGGTTAGCACCAGTACACTGGTCGTCAAACGCATCTTCAGACAGTTTGTCAACGTGTGCCAGGAAGTCAGCTTCCTGCACGCCAGCTTCACGGATAGACTTAGGAATACCCAGTTCAGCTTTGATTTCGTCCAGCCAGCCCAGCAGTTTCTGAATTTTCGCGGCAGTACGGTCGCCCGGTGCGCTCAGACCCAGGTGGTCGGCGATTTCAGCATAGCGACGACGCGCCTGCGGACGGTCGTACTGGCTGAATGCTGTCTGTTTGGTCGGGTTGTCGTTCGCGTTGTAACGAATAACGTTACTGATCAGCAGGGCGTTCGCCAAACCGTGAGGAATGTGGAACTGAGAACCCAGCTTGTGCGCCATGGAGTGACATACACCCAGGAAGGCGTTCGCAAACGCAATACCGGCGATGGTCGCTGCACTGTGTACACGCTCACGGGCTACCGGGTTCTTGGAACCTTCGTGGTAGGACGCTGGCAGGTTTTCTTTCAGCAGTTTCAGCGCCTGCAGAGCCTGACCGTCAGAGAACTCAGAAGCCAGTACGGAAACGTAAGCTTCCAGAGCGTGAGTAACGGCATCCAGACCACCGAACGCACACAGGGACTTCGGCATATCCATCACCAGGTTGGCATCGACAATCGCCATATCCGGGGTCAGGGCGTAGTCAGCCAGCGGATATTTCTGACCGGTTGCATCGTCGGTCACAACCGCAAACGGTGTTACTTCAGAACCGGTACCGGAAGTGGTGGTGACGGCGATCATTTTCGCTTTCACGCCCATTTTCGGGAACTTGTAGATACGTTTACGGATATCCATAAAGCGCAGCGCCAGTTCTTCGAAGTGGGTTTCCGGGTGTTCGTACATAACCCACATAATTTTCGCGGCGTCCATCGGGGAACCACCACCCAGCGCGATAATCACGTCTGGTTTGAAGGAGTTAGCCAGCTCAGCGCCTTTACGAACAACGGTCAGAGTCGGGTCAGCTTCAACTTCAAAGAACACTTCGGTTTCAACGCCAGCCGCTTTCAGAACAGAGGTGATCTGGTCAGCATAGCCATTGTTAAACAGGAAGCGGTCGGTCACGATCAGCGCACGTTTGTGACCATCAGTAATCACTTCATCCAGCGCGATTGGCAGAGAGCCACGACGGAAGTAGATAGATTTCGGAAGTTTGTGCCACAACATGTTTTCAGCTCGCTTAGCAACGGTTTTCTTGTTGATCAGGTGCTTAGGACCAACGTTTTCAGAGATGGAGTTACCACCCCAGGAACCACAACCCAGAGTCAGGGAAGGTGCGAGTTTGAAGTTGTACAGGTCACCGATACCACCCTGAGAAGCAGGGGTGTTGATCAGGATACGCGCGGTTTTCATCATCTGACCGAAGTAAGCAACGCGTTCTGGCTGGTTATCCTGGTCGGTGTACAGGCAAGAGGTATGACCGATACCGCCCATCGCAACCAGTTTTTCAGCTTTGTCCACTGCGTCTTCGAAGTCTTTCGCACGATACATAGCCAGCGTCGGAGACAGTTTTTCGTGAGCAAACGGTTCGCTTTCGTCAACAACCTTAACTTCACCAATCAGAATCTTAGTGGTTTCTGGTACGGAGAAGCCTGCCAGTTCAGCAATTTTGTAGGCTGGCTGACCAACGATAGCGGCGTTCAGCGCGCCATTTTTCAGGATAACGTCCTGAACAGCTTTCAGCTCTTTGCCCTGCAGCAGGTAGCCGCCGTGAGTGGCGAAACGCTCACGTACTGCGTCGTATACAGAGTCAACCACGACAACAGACTGTTCAGAAGCACAGATTACGCCGTTATCGAAGGTTTTAGACATCAGAACAGATGCAACAGCACGTTTGATATCAGCGGTTTCGTCGATAACAACAGGGGTGTTACCTGCGCCTACGCCGATTGCCGGTTTACCGGAGCTGTATGCCGCTTTAACCATGCCTGGACCACCGGTCGCAAGGATCAGGTTGATGTCCGGGTGGTGCATCAGCGCGTTAGACAGTTCTACGGAAGGTTGATCGATCCAGCCGATCAAGTCTTTCGGTGCGCCAGCAGCGATTGCCGCCTGCAGAACGATGTCAGCAGCTTTGTTAGTGGCATCTTTAGCACGCGGATGCGGAGAGAAGATGATGGCGTTACGGGTCTTCAGGCTGATCAGCGATTTGAAGATAGCAGTAGAAGTCGGGTTAGTGGTTGGAACGATACCGCAGATGATACCAATCGGTTCAGCAATAGTAATGGTACCGAAAGTGTCGTCTTCAGACAGCACTCCACAGGTTTTTTCATCTTTGTAAGCGTTGTAAATGTATTCAGAAGCAAAGTGGTTTTTAATCACTTTATCTTCGACAATGCCCATGCCAGATTCGGCAACGGCCATTTTCGCGAGAGGGATTCGAGCGTCTGCGGCAGCCAGAGCGGCGGCGCGGAAGATTTTGTCAACCTGTTCTTGAGTGAAACTGGCATATTCACGCTGGGCTTTTTTTACGCGCTCTACAAGTGCGTTAAGTTCAGCGACATTAGTAACAGCCATAATGCTCTCCTGATAATGTTAAACTTTTTTAGTAAATCATCTGCTCGATACGAGAGTATAGACAGACCGACGAAAATTTGTGTAACGGTTTGAAAATCAAACGGTTAATTAACGTCCACTTTACCTTGATTTACTAAAAGAGCTTATACGCAAGCGCCAGATAACTTTTACGCTTTACCTCCAGGGGACGTAAGCAAGGTTACTCACTTCTGAGTAGTAATTGCGTGATCTGGATCAAGATTTCGCAAAGCTGACACCTTTCAGCAGGCCCTTTTAGCGTTTCTCGGTAAGTGTTAAAAAATTGAGGTGATGAATGCTAATCACATTAGCATATTTAATACATATTAATAACACTAAGTATTAGTAGCGTATTTACGTAGATATACGCAGATAGAAGGTGAAGTATGCTGACAAAAGGCGTATCTTCAGCGCGGATTTTTCCAATTTTTATGACTCATTTTATCCGGCTAACGCTTCGGAGCTAACCGTGATCCAAACGCTATTTGATTTTCCTGTTTATTTTAAATTTTTTATTGGGTTATTTGCCCTGGTTAACCCGGTAGGGATCATCCCGGTCTTTATCAGTATGACCAGCTACCAAACTGCGGCTGCGCGAAACAAAACCAATCTCACGGCAAACCTGTCGGTCGCTATCATCCTGTGGACTTCGCTGTTCCTGGGCGACGGTATCCTGCAACTTTTCGGTATCTCTATAGATTCGTTCAGGATTGCCGGCGGTATTCTGGTTGTGACTATCGCGATGTCGATGATTAGTGGCAAACTTGGCGAAGATAAGCAGAACAAACAGGAAAAATCAGAAACCGCCATTCGTGAAAGCATTGGCGTGGTGCCGTTGGCTTTGCCCCTGATGGCGGGACCGGGGGCAATTAGCTCGACCATCGTTTGGGGGACGCGTTACCACAGTGCGATTAATCTGTTTGGCTTTTTTATCGCGATTGCGTTGTTTGCCTTGTGTTGTTGGGGGCTGTTTCGCATGGCGCCGTGGTTAGTGCGCTTGCTGGGGCAAACGGGGATCAACGTTATTACGCGTATTATGGGGCTGTTACTCATGGCCTTAGGGATTGAATTCATTGTTACTGGTATCAAATCCATTTTCCCCGGTTTGCTTGCCTGATATTCCTTCTTCAGTATAAACGGAGCCGCTGTTGGTTCCGTTTCCTTTCATTATCAGTAAAACTTCTCACTAAAGTTGATAATCAGCATAACAATAATGAAAAATGCTGATGGTTAACGATTCGGTTATTCATTGATTTTATGGATATAACCCTCAGCGCTGCGTCAGAGGAAGCACGATATTGCTGTTATTTTATTAACATCATACTCTGGGGCTTGCTGTGGGATTATCGAAATGTTATTAGTTATTTCAGCGTTTTTTTTAGATGAATGTGCTAATTAATAATCAATTGTTAAATTTATGTGCATTTTGGCATGGTGTTGATACCGGACAGGGGCGTCAACTAAGCCCATCAGGCAATTCATTGATTATTAATGTTTTATTGCCATGAATTTTCATTCGTAAGCCTTTGCCAGTGAGATTTATTTCTAATAAAAGAGAATTGGTTAACAAATTTGTAAAATGTATTGGCGATGAAGAAACGCATTTGGTACTTTCCGGCCAGGTATTTTGCAGAAGAATTGACGTTGATGAGAATGATTTTCACTTGGTTTCTCTCAACAGGGTAATAGCGTGTTTCCGGCAGGGGAGACACGTAGATAATCGACGCAAGGCGGTCGTACGAATCGCCAGAATAAATAAAGTCGGTGATAGCAAGCAGTAAAACAATAAACCACCTGACGGCAGAAAATCTCCGGTGCCGTACAGGGATCCTGACAGGATTAACAGTCTGGTTAAAAAACCAGCCATAATAATGAGGGAGTACAAACACAATGACGAACATCACTAAAAAAAGTTTAGTAGCTGCGGGGATCCTCACTGCGCTAATCGCTGGAAATGTGGCCACGGCGGCAGTTGTGCCAGCGGGAGTGCAGCTTGCTGAAAAGCAGACTCTGGTGCGTAATAACGGTTCGGAAGTTCAGTCTCTCGACCCACATAAAATCGAAGGGGTGCCGGAATCCAACATTAACCGGGACCTGTTTGAAGGTTTATTAATCAGCGATGTCGATGGCAAACCATCGCCGGGCGTGGCTGAGAAATGGGACAATAAAGATTTTAAAGTCTGGACGTTCCATCTGCGTAAAGATGCTAAATGGTCTGACGGTACACCTGTTACCGCGCAAGATTTTGTGTACAGCTGGCAACGTTTGGCTAACCCAAATACTGCCTCACCGTACGCCAGTTATTTGCAGTACGGTCATATCGTTAATATTGATGACATCATCGCCGGTAAAAAGCCGGTCACCGATCTCGGTGTGAAAGCGATTGATGATCATACTTTTGAAGTAACCCTGAGCGAACCTGTTCCTTATTTCTACAAACTGCTCGTGCACTCTTCCGTTTCACCGGTTCCTAAAGCCGCCGTTGAAAAATACGGCGATAAGTGGACTCAGCCCGCCAACATTGTCACTAACGGCGCGTATAAACTGAAGGACTGGGTGGTTAACGAGCGCATTGTGCTTGAGCGTAATACCAACTACTGGGACAACGCCAAAACCGTTATTAACCAGGTGACCTACCTGCCAATTTCTTCTGAAGTGACAGACGTTAACCGCTATCGCAGCGGTGAAATCGACATGACCTATAACAACATGCCGATCGAGTTATTCCAGAAACTGAAAAAAGAGATCCCGAACGAAGTTCACGTTGACCCGTATCTGTGCACCTATTATTACGAAATCAACAACCAGAAAGCACCGTTCAACGATGTTCGTGTTCGTACCGCTCTGAAGCTGGCGATGGATCGTGACATCATCGTCAACAAAGTGAAAAACCAGGGCGACCTGCCTGCCTATAGCTTTACGCCTCCTTACACCGATGGCGCGAAACTGGTTGAGCCAGAGTGGTTCAAATGGTCACAGGAAAAACGTAATGAAGAGGCGAAGAAATTGCTGGCTGAGGCCGGTTATACCGCTGAAAAACCGTTGACCTTTGACCTGCTGTATAACACCTCAGACCTGCACAAGAAGCTGGCTATCGCCGCGGCTTCTATCTGGAAGAAAAATCTGGGCGCTAACGTCAAGCTGGAAAACCAGGAGTGGAAAACATTCCTCGATACGCGTCATCAGGGCAACTATGATGTTTCACGCGCGGGTTGGTGTGCGGATTATAACGAGCCGACTTCCTTCCTGAATATGGTGCTGTCCGACAGCTCCAACAACACGGTTCACTATAAGAGCCCTGCATTTGACAAGCTGATTGCAGATACCCTGAAAGTGACAGATGAAGCGCAGCGCAGTGAGCTGTATTCGAAAGCGGAGCAGCAACTGGATAAAGATTCTGCGATTGTACCGGTTTATTACTATGTTAACGCCCGCCTGGTGAAACCATGGGTTGGCGGATACTCCGGTAAAGACCCGATGGATAATATCCATGTGAAAGACTTGTATATTATCAAGCATTAATGGCAAGACGTGGGGCAATCAATTTTGCCCCACAGTGTCTTTTTTCATCGCACTATTCACACCTCTTCGAATGAAAAGGGGGATACCCTAAATAATTCGAGCTGCAGGAAGGCGGCGACGCAACGAATCCCCGGGAGCTTACGAGTAGTAAATGACCGGGGTGAGTGAGAAAGCCAACGCACCTGCGACTGGAAGTATGACGGGTATAAAGGCACACGCCGGAAGGTACGGGTTATGTTGAAATTTATTTTACGTCGCTGTCTGGAAGCGATTCCGACGCTGTTTATTCTTATTACGATTTCATTCTTTATGATGCGCCTTGCGCCGGGAAGCCCATTCACCGGGGAACGCGCATTGCCGCCAGAAGTGCTGGCTAATATAGAAGCGAAATATCATCTCAACGATCCCATCTCCACACAGTATTTCAGCTACCTGAAACAACTGGCGCATGGCGATTTTGGGCCATCCTTTAAATATAAAGATTACACGGTTAACGACCTTGTCGCTTCAAGTTTTCCGGTGTCAGCGAAGCTTGGCGCAGCGGCCTTTATTCTGGCGGTGCTCGTCGGCGTTAGCGCAGGGGTGATCGCCGCGCTGAAGCAAAATACGCGCTGGGACTACACGGTAATGGGGGTCGCGATGACCGGGGTGGTTATCCCCAGTTTCGTCGTTGCTCCCTTATTGGTCATGATATTTGCCATAACGTTGAAATGGCTGCCCGGCGGTGGCTGGAACGGCGGGGCGTTGAAATTTATGATCCTGCCGATGGTGGCGTTATCGCTCGCTTATATCGCCAGTATTGCCCGTATTACCCGCGGCTCAATGATTGAAGTGCTGCATTCAAACTTTATTCGTACCGCGCGCGCCAAAGGGCTGCCGATGCGGCGGATTATTTTCCGCCATGCGTTAAAACCTGCGCTGCTACCCGTGCTGTCTTATATGGGACCGGCATTTGTCGGCATAATTACTGGTTCAATGGTCATTGAAACCATCTATGGTTTGCCGGGCATTGGGCAACTGTTCGTCAATGGCGCCTTAAATCGCGATTATTCGCTGGTCCTGAGTCTGACCATTCTGGTCGGTACGCTGACTATCGTGTTTAACGCGATTGTCGATGTGCTGTATGCCGTTATCGATCCGAAGATTCGTTACTGATACTGGAGCTCGCTATGATGTTAAGTAAGAAAAACAGCGAGGCGCTGGAGAATTTCAGTGAAAAGCTGGAGGTCGAAGGTCGCAGCCTGTGGCAGGACGCGCGTCGCCGATTTATGCATAACCGCGCGGCGGTGGCAAGCCTGGTGGTGCTGGTGATTATTGCGCTGTTTGTGACGCTGGCGCCAATGCTGTCGCAGTTTACCTACTTTGATACCGACTGGGGAATGATGTCCAGCGCGCCGGATATGGAGTCCGGGCACTACTTTGGCACCGACTCATCGGGTCGCGATCTGCTGGTGCGTGTGGCGATTGGCGGGCGCATCTCGCTGATGGTTGGCATTGCCGCCGCGTTGGTGGCGGTCGTGGTTGGCACGCTGTATGGTTCTTTGTCGGGTTATCTCGGCGGTAAAATCGACTCGGTAATGATGCGCCTGCTGGAAATCCTCAACTCCTTCCCGTTCATGTTCTTCGTGATCCTGCTGGTGACCTTCTTTGGACAAAACATCCTGCTGATTTTTGTCGCTATCGGGATGGTTTCCTGGCTGGATATGGCGCGTATCGTGCGTGGACAAACGCTGAGTCTGAAGCGCAAAGAGTTTATTGAGGCGGCGCAAGTCGGCGGGGTGTCTACCGTGCGCATCGTTATCCGTCATATTGTGCCAAACGTATTGGGGGTTGTGGTGGTCTACGCCTCGTTGCTGGTGCCCAGCATGATCCTGTTTGAGTCTTTCCTGAGTTTTCTGGGATTAGGGACGCAGGAGCCGTTAAGTAGCTGGGGCGCATTGCTGAGTGATGGTGCCAACTCAATGGAAGTATCGCCATGGCTGTTGCTGTTCCCGGCCGGTTTCCTGGTGGTTACTTTGTTCTGTTTTAACTTTATTGGCGATGGCCTGCGTGATGCCCTCGACCCGAAAGACCGTTAAGGAGCGCCGCCATGAGCGTAATTGAGACCGCAACCGCGCCGCTCGCGCAACAACAGGCTAACGCACTGCTGAACGTTAAGGATTTGCGCGTGACGTTTGCCACCCCCGATGGCGATGTTACTGCAGTAAACGATTTAAACTTTTCCCTGCGAGCCGGAGAAACGTTGGGTATTGTGGGTGAGTCCGGTTCGGGCAAATCGCAAACCGCGTTTGCCCTGATGGGGCTGCTGGCGGCGAATGGCCGTATCGGAGGTTCCGCTACGTTTAACGGGCGTGAAATATTGAATTTACCGGAGCACGAGCTGAACAAACTGCGCGCCGAGCAAATCTCAATGATTTTTCAGGATCCGATGACCTCTCTGAATCCGTACATGCGGGTCGGAGAGCAACTGATGGAAGTTCTCATGCTGCACAAAGGCATGAGTAAAGCAGAAGCGTTTGAAGAGTCAGTAAAAATGCTGGATGCGGTGAAAATGCCGGAAGCACGTAAGCGCATGAAAATGTATCCGCATGAATTCTCTGGCGGAATGCGTCAGCGCGTAATGATCGCCATGGCGCTGCTGTGCAGACCAAAATTATTGATCGCCGATGAGCCGACTACCGCGCTCGATGTTACGGTACAGGCGCAAATTATGACGCTGCTGAATGAACTGAAAAGCGAATTCAACACCGCAATTATCATGATCACCCATGATCTGGGGGTTGTCGCCGGTATTTGTGACAAAGTGCTGGTGATGTACGCCGGACGAACCATGGAATATGGCAGTGCACGGGATGTCTTTTATAAGCCCGTTCATCCGTATTCAATTGGTTTGCTGAATGCCGTACCGCGTCTGGACGCTGAAGGGGAAGAGATGTTAACTATCCCGGGCAACCCGCCGAACCTGCTGCGTCTGCCAAAAGGCTGTCCGTTCCAGCCGCGCTGCCCGCATGCGATGGAAATCTGTAGCAGTGCCCCACCACTGGAGGAATTTAGTCCGGGCCGTCTGCGCGCCTGCTTTAAACCGGTGGAGGAATTGGTATGAATGCAGTCACCGAACAACGAAAAGTACTCCTTGAAATTGCCGATCTCAAAGTCCATTTCGACATTAAGGATGGTAAGCAGTGGTTCTGGCAACCGTCGAAATCCCTGAAAGCGGTTGATGGCGTCACCCTGCGATTGTATGAAGGTGAAACCCTTGGCGTGGTGGGGGAATCCGGCTGCGGAAAATCGACCTTTGCTCGGGCGATTATCGGTCTGGTGAAAGCCACTGATGGAAAGGTCGCCTGGCTGGGGAAAGATTTGTTGGGTATGAAACCTGATGAATGGCGGGAGGTGCGCAGTGATATTCAGATGATTTTCCAGGATCCGCTGGCGTCATTAAATCCGCGTATGACCATTGGTGAAATTATTGCCGAGCCGCTGCGGACTTATCATCCGAAACTGCCGGGGCAGGAAGTCCGTGACCGCGTGAAGGCAATGATGATGAAGGTTGGGTTGCTGCCAAACCTGATTAACCGTTACCCGCATGAGTTTTCCGGCGGCCAATGTCAGCGTATCGGTATTGCCCGCGCGCTGATTCTCGAACCGAAACTGATTATCTGTGATGAACCGGTTTCTGCGCTGGACGTATCCATTCAGGCCCAGGTCGTCAACCTCCTGCAGCAGCTACAGCGTGAAATGGGGCTGTCATTAATTTTCATTGCCCACGACCTGGCGGTGGTTAAGCATATCTCCGATCGCGTACTGGTGATGTATCTCGGACACGCAGTGGAATTAGGCACCTATGACGAGGTGTACCATAATCCGCTGCACCCTTATACCAAAGCGCTCATGTCTGCTGTGCCGATCCCCGATCCGGATATGGAAAGGAACAAAGTTATCCAGTTGCTGGAAGGCGAGTTGCCGTCGCCGATTAATCCTCCTTCGGGCTGTGTGTTCCGTACGCGCTGCCCGATTGCCGGACCAGAGTGTGCAAAAACACGCCCGGTACTCGAAGGCAGTTTTCGACACGCCGTTTCCTGCCTGAAAGTAGACCCGCTATAATCGTGAGGGCTGACAAAGGTCAGCCCTTCTTTTTGGTGAGGTATTTGTGTCTGGCTTAGTTTCTTCTGTTCGCCGTACGCTTTATCGTACATTATTTGATTTAGACACACGCTCGGGGCGCCGTTTTGAAGGTATGTGCGCAGTGTTCGCGCTGCTCAGCGTGATTGTTATCTTCGTTGAGTCTGGGGTCGGGACGCAATACCATTTGACCTTTGAGGAGTGGCGCGTATTTGTCTGGCTGGAAGTCTTTATCACTCTGGTCTTTACTCTCGAATATCTGTTGCGATTATGCTGCTGGGCTAATCCCGCTAAATATGTATTTAGCTTCTGGGGGATTATTGATCTTGCCACCATTCTGCCACTGTATGTGATGTGGTTATGGCCGGAAATCAGTCTGAGTTATGTTTTCGCCTGGCGGGCGATGCGTGTCCTGCGTGTACTGCGAATTCTCAAACTGCTGCGCTTTATGCCTTCTCTGCGTATATTCTGGAGCGCAATAAAAAGCGCCCGGCATCAGCTAATCTTGTTCTATTCATTTATTGCCATTCTGATGATTGTATTCGGCGCGCTAATGTATCTGATTGAAGGACCCAAATATGGTTTTAGTACGCTGAATGCATCAGTGTATTGGGCCATCGTCACGGTAACCACCGTCGGCTATGGCGATATCACGCCCCACACGCCGCTCGGGCGCATGGTAGCGTCAGTGCTGATTCTGATCGGTTATTCCGTGATTGCGATCCCGACAGGTTTGATAACGACGCATATGAGCAGTGCGTTCCAGCATCGGCAGAATCAGCGTAAATGTCCGCAGTGTCAGCAAAGTCAGCATGAGCACAGCGCGCAGTTTTGTAACCGGTGCGGAAGCAAATTACCGGGCTAAAAGTAAAAAAGCTGCGAGAGCAGCTTTTTTTAATTATTCGCGCCAGAGAATGTGGCAGAGCTTGTGATCTTTTTCGCGACACAACAGAACGCGGGCAAAAATATCGTTAATCTCGCCGTCTTCTGTATCTGCCAGACCAATCACCACTTCGGCAAAGAAGTCAGGATTCAGGTCAAAATCGACGTGTTCCTGCCAGTCCTCTGCCGGGTCAAATAATTCTGCACCGCCGCGCTCTTCAAACTGCAAATTGAACAGAATGATATCTGCCGGATCGAGGTTGTCCGCAGCCAGTTCGAGAAAAATATCGTAAGCCTGCTCAAGCGTTTCGTCTTCGGTCAGGCGGTTGTTCAAATCCATATCCATAATGACTACCTGTTTACTGTCTGATTGGCACGTTTTACAGCAACGGGCTAAAGAAGTAAAACAGTCGCTCGGCAATCCGCTGCCAGAGTGGTCGTTTTACCCACAAACGAGCGTCAAGAAGGCGTGAACGAGAAATATAATCATCCTGCACTGCGGCGAGGTCGCCCCCGAATCCTGCGTCATCAATAACCAGCGTGATTTCAAAATTCAGCCACAAACTGCGCATATCCAGGTTAACGGTACCGACCAGGCTCAGTTCGCCATCAACCAGTACGCTCT
Organism: Citrobacter sp. Cc139; assembly: GCF_030334645.1. NCBI lineage: Bacteria > Pseudomonadati > Pseudomonadota > Gammaproteobacteria > Enterobacterales > Enterobacteriaceae > Citrobacter > Citrobacter sp. Cc139. The sequence goes on along the minus strand of NZ_JAOWDM010000090.1, from coordinate 34,055 downwards.
TGGTGTGCAGCAAGCCGCCTTCGAACTGATATATTTTGACGCCCGCAGCCAGCAGTTCGGTGAAAAATGCCCGGCTTGCCCAGCCAACCAGCAGAGAATCATTCTTACGCGGAAGAATGATACTGACGTCGACCCCACGCTGTGCGGCCGTACAGATCGCATGCAGTAAATCATCGCTGGGGACGAAATAGGGCGTGGTCATAATTAAATATTCACGCGCCGAATAAGCAGCAGTTAATAGCGCCTGATGGATCAAATCTTCAGGGAAACCTGGTCCCGAGGCGATAGTGTGAATGGTGTGACCGCTGGCCTGCTCAAACGGCATGATATTGACGTCCGGCGGCGGGGGTAAAATGCGTTTCCCGGTTTCAATTTCCCAGTCGCAGGAATAGACGATGCCCATCGCGGTGGCAACAGGTCCTTCCATTCTCGCCATTAAATCGACCCATTGACCCACGCCCGCATCCTGCTTAAAGAAGCGCGGGTCGACCATGTTCATGCTGCCGGTATAAGCAATATAGTTGTCGATCATCACCATCTTACGGTGTTGGCGCAGGTCCATCCGGCGCAAAAACACACGCATCAGGTTAACCTTGAGGGCTTCGACGACTTCAATACCCGCGTTACGCATCATCGCCGCCCACGGGCTGCGGAAGAATGCCACGCTGCCCGCAGAGTCCAGCATCAGGCGGCAGTGAACGCCTCTTCTGGCGGCCGCCATTAACGACTCGGCAACCTGATCGGCCATACCTCCCGGTTGCCAGATGTAGAACACCATCTCGATATTATGACGCGCCAATTGAATATCACGGATCAGCGCCTGCATCACGTCATCGGAACTGGTGAGCAGCTGCAGTTGATTCCCCTTAACGCCGGCGATTCCCTGACGACGCTCGCACAGCTTAAATAATGAAGAAGCAACGCTGCTGTTTTCCTGTGCGAAAATATGTTCACAGGCTTTGAGGTCGTTCAGCCATTTGGCCGTGGAAGGCCACATTGCCCGGGCGCGTTCGGCGCGGCGTTTACCCAGGTGGAGTTCACCGAAGGACAGATAAGCTATGATCCCTACCAATGGCAGTATATAGATGATCAACAGCCATGCCATTGCGGAGGGCACTGCGCGTCGCTTCATTAGAATGCGTAATGTGACGCCAGCAATGAGTACCCAGTAACCCAGAATGACCAGCCAACTCACCACGGTGTAGAAGGTTGTCATAAATTTAAAAATCCTTTTGAAAGCGTATTGTTAAGAGTTTACGCATCAGGATAAATCTGGCAAATAAAAACACGGGAAAACCACTGGCCTGCATTCGGTGTGGCGTTATAATGGCCGCTCAGTGACTGGAAGAGTAGTTAACATGAAGCGTAGTAGAACGGAAGTGGGACGCTGGCGGATGCAGCGTCAGGCTAGCCGCCGTAAAGCACGTTGGCTTGAAGGACAATCGCGTCGTAACATGCGTATCCATAGCATCAGAAAGTGTATTCTGAATCATCAACGTAACTCGTTGCTGTTTGCAATCCACAGTATCTGATCTCAAAAGGGCACCGCTGGTGGTGCCCAATGTCTGCTTTCGTACTGTTTTTAAAATACTTTCTTGTACGGTTTTACTGAAACCTGCGCGTAAACGCCTGCTGCGACATAGGGGTCGGCTTCTGCCCACGCCTGCGCTGCTTCTAAAGATTCAAATTCTGCAATCACCGTCGAGCCGGTAAACCCCGCGACACCCGGATCGTTACTGTCAACTGCTGGCATCGGTCCTGCCGTGAGCAGTCGTCCTTCGTCATGCAGGAGTTGCAGACGGGCCAGATGAGCAGGGCGCACGGAAAGGCGTTTGTCGAGAGAGTCTGCGATATCTTGAGCATAAATAACGTACAGCACGGGTAGAGCTCCTTAATCGGTAAAAGTCGTTAATTACGTTATTGGAAAGGCATGCCAACTGCAACGTAAAGATAACGGATTTGTTAAGACCACATTGTGATGAAGGTTTTTTTACATAAAATCGTGTTTTAAATGCGGCTTACTGCCCAGGTCTTATTGAATATGATTGCTATTTGCATTTAAAATCAGGGCCTGGTTTTTTAACTGAAACGATTATGACTTCAATGACCCTTGATTTACCTCGTCGCTTTCCCTGGCCAACGTTACTTTCCGTCGGCATCCATGGTGCTGTAGTGGCGGGTCTATTGTATACCTCGGTACATCAGGTTATTGAACTGCCTGCGCCAGCGCAGCCGATCTCCGTTACCATGGTCGCGCCTGCCGATCTCGAACCGCCCCAGGCCGTTCAGCCGCCGCCGGAACCCGTCGTTGAGCCAGAACCGGAACCAGAGCCAATCCCGGAGCCGCCAAAAGAGGCGCCGGTAGTGATTGAGAAACCGAAGCCCAAGCCTAAACCGAAGCCAAAACCGGTGAAAAAAGTGGTAGAGCAGCCCAAACGTGATGCTAAACCCGCAGAGCCGCGCCCGGCATCCCCATTTGAAAATACGGCGCCTGCGCGTCCAACGACCAGTACTGCGCCGGCAACCAGTAAAGCAGCGGTAAGTGCGCCAGCAGGTCCTCGCGCTTTAAGCCGTAATCAGCCGCAGTATCCTGCGCGAGCGCAAGCGCTACGCATAGAAGGTCGTGTTAAAGTTAAATTTGATGTGACGCCGGATGGCCGTGTTGAAAACGTGGAAATTCTGTCCGCGCAGCCGGCGAATATGTTTGAGCGTGAAGTGAAAAATGCGATGCGCAGATGGCGCTATGAGGCCGGGAAACCGGGGTCCGGACTGGTAGTGAATATCGTGTTCCGTCTGAACGGCGCAACGCAGATTGAATAAGGCGCAGGCCGGATTTGGCGGTTCGCCGCCCTCCGGCAATAAGCAATGAATTGAGTGATTGCCGGAGGGCGATGCTATCGTGACTTATCAGCCCAGGGTAGGGATCGGGCGTGGCTTACCGTCTTTATCAACGGCAACATAGATAAACAGGGCTTCGGTGGCTTTATAGCGCTGGCCGATAGGTTCTGAAGCAACTTTCTTCACCCAGACTTCAATATTAATGCTGATCGAGGTCGTCCCGCGTTTTACGCAGCGCGCATAGCAACAAACCACATCGCCTACGGCAACCGGGCGTAAAAAGCTCATTCCTTCAACGCGCACCGTTACCACACGACCATGTGCGATCTCTTTGGCCTGAATAGCGCCACCTATATCCATTTGTGACATCAGCCAGCCGCCAAAAATATCACCGTTCGCATTGGTATCGGCAGGCATAGCCAGAGTGCGTAAAACCAGTTCACCCTGGGGAGTATTATTCGTTGTTGTCATTGTTGAACCGACTATAGAGAAAGATTACAGGCGCGATGCTACTAGAATTTGCGCGTTGAGAACAGAGGGATGCGGTGTGTGAAGTGGAAGTAAGCCGGGTTAGCGGTAATGAGGAACGTGAGGGGATAAAAATTCGCCAGATCGGTAGATCTGGCGGACATGTATTACGATTTATCTTCCTGCGGCAGATGGCGGTAAATATAGACACCGCTCAGCAGCGTAAAGAATAAGGTCAGGGCTGTCAGGCCGAATACTTTAAAGTTGACCCAAATATTCTGCGGCAGCCAAAAAGCGATATAGATATTCGCCAGGCCACAGAGAATGAAAAAGACGGCCCAGGCTAAATTAAGCTTCGACCAGACCTGCTGCGGCAGGGTCAGCTCTTTGCCTAACATGCGCTGAATCAGTGGCTTTTTCATCACCCACTGGCTAACCAGCAGCGCACCGGCAAACAGTCCGTAAATCACCGTAACTTTCCACTTAATGAATTCATCGTTGTGGAAGAAGATAGTCAGGCCACCGAACACGGCAACCAGAACAAAGGTGATTAACGCCATCTTCTCGACCTTGCGGTAGCGAACCCAGCTGTAAATCAAAACCACAGCCGTCGCGACAATCAGTGCCGAGGTCGCCGCGTAGATGTCGTAAAGCTTATAAAAGGCAAAAAAGACAACCAGCGGTAAAAAATCAAGAAACTGCTTCATTCTTCATTCCGTCATCAAAAGCACCAGGCCTGCGCCCGGTATGCGTTCAGGGTTTATTGGCGAATCAGCATGTACAGGCGGAACAAATAGATCAGCAACACGGCGGAGATCATATTGCTCAGCGTATTCGCCAATACCGCGCCTACGTTCGGCGTAAGTACCGCAAAACTTGGCGCAAAAAGCAACAGCAGCGTTTTAGCCAGCAGCCAACCGATCACTGCCGGCGCGACCAGTCGCATATTAGACCATGCCAGACGCATGCTGTTGCGCATTGCGGCAAAGACACCCATTTTATCCTGTACCAACATCACCGGTGCGAGTGCTAACAGGATGGCCAGCAGAATACCGGGTACGACCACCAGCATAATACCGATTTGCACCAGCAGAGTAGTCAGAAAAATCAGAATAAACAGCTTGGGCAACACTGGCGCACTGGCGCCGATGGCGCGTAACGCGCTGACCCGATGACCTGCTGAAATCAGCTGAATCATCAGGATGATACCTCCCGCGAGGATGGCATTACCAATCAGGCCTGAAAATGTCGACGCCGCGGAAGCGCGTAGCAGAATTTGCTGTTGCTCCGGGGTCATATTTTGTACCAGATCGAACAGACCTACGCTACTGGTTAACTGATCCCCTTCACTGAGCTGCGCAATTTGTGCGTCACTGGGAGAAAAGGCATGCCCTAACACCACTGTGATAAACGCGCACAACAACGATACCAGCAAGATGGTAATGAATTGATTACGGAAAAAGTTTCCCGTGTCACGGTAAACGGATTTCGCCGTGATAGACATGCACTCTCCTTGAGTTTTGCAGGTGTTCATTTGCGGGCAATTGTACCCTGGATAACTCTACAGTGGCAGCATCGCGCGATGTATGGAAAGGCATATCTTTGTAAAGCTCCGGTAATTTTTGGCTATCACTTCAGCGTTATGCAAGAACGCTGGTTGTTCTCTGCGCATCATGGGCAAATAAGCAACGCTTTCCATCAGCAGGTATCGGATACTTGCATGGCGAAAATATATCAAAATTGATCTGAATTAATTTAACCAGGATTTTGAATGCAAGTTCTAACTTAATCTGGATCAATAAATGTTAAATTATCAAAGTCAATGTGATCCAGGTAAGATCACTTATTACTCCAATGTGGGTATATTTGTTCCGCTTTTATAACCATAACGATGGAGCGGACATGAAAAAATTAACAGTTGCAGCAGTGGCTTTAACAACTCTTCTCTCTGGTAACGCATTTGCGCATGAGGCTGGAGAATTCTTCATTCGTGCGGGTTCTGCTACCGTCAGGCCGACGGAAGGCGCGGGGGGGACGCTGGGAAGCTTAGGTGGCTTTGATGTCAGTAATAACACCCAGTTGGGTCTGACATTCACCTACATGGCAACCGACAATATCGGTGTTGAATTACTGGCAGCCACGCCGTTCCGTCACAAAATTGGGACTGCCGCGACGGGCGATATTGCCACTGTTCACCATTTACCGCCGACATTAATGGCACAGTGGTACTTCGGTGATTCCAGCAGCAAACTGCGTCCTTATGTTGGTGTTGGTGTGAACTACACCACCTTCTTCGACGAAGGCTTTAACAACAACGGTAAGGAAGCCGGATTATCGGACCTGAGCCTGAAAGATTCCTGGGGTGCGGCAGGGCAAGTCGGTATGGACTATCTGATTAACCGCGACTGGCTGATTAACATGTCGGTCTGGTACATGGATATCGACACCACCGCAAGCTATAAAATGGGTGGCGTCCAGCAGCGAGACAGCGTACGCCTCGATCCGTGGGTGTTTATGTTCTCTGCGGGTTATCGTTTTTAAATTCTTCTGCAAAACCCCTGCAAAACTCTTCTGCAAAACTGGTCGTCAAATGACCAGTTTTTTCCACTCTTTTCCGCGCGTATCGTTGTAGTGATCGGTCATTACTTTACTGCTATGGCCCAATAAAATTTGTGTGTCGATACCTTGCTCTCTGAATAACCTTTCAGCCAAAGAACGTTGCTCATGGAAAGAAGGGGGAGCTCCTTTGCTTGACCAGTCGTAGTCAACTGAGTCACGTGCTTTTCTGAACGCACCAGTTAGAGATGCCGGTTTTACCATTCCTCCTCTTTTGCCTTTCCCTTTATCGTGGTGATGATGTAGTAAATACGGACTAAGTATTCTGTCCCGGCATTGAGCGATTACATCTTCAAGAGAAATGTTTATCTTGTTACAACGTAACTTTAAAGGTATCGCGATTTTGGCTCCTGTTTTACTTTGTTCAACAAAGAGATGACCATCCCTGACATCTGAAAATCTCATATTACAAATATCGGCCAACCGCTGTCCTGTGATGATGGCCAGCAGCATTCCTTTCTGCAGAAAGTAATTATCTTTTTCGGCTGCCTTATAGATCATTAGCCATTCTTCATACGTCAGTCGTTGTCTGGAGACACGGACCTGCGGTTTTTTTGTAGCGTCAGCTGGATTAAATCCCGCCGGTACTTCTCCTACCTGCTGTGCTTCTTTAAAAACATCCGATAGCACCTTGCGTACAATTTGTGCCATCCGTAGTTGGCCTTTATTCTTGTAGTCCTCAAGGATCCCAACTATATCCTTAACTGTTATGCTGTCGATTGACCGCATGCCAAGATGACTTTCGAAAACCTTAAGTGGGGCGTTTTTCTGCTTGAGCGTATTGAGTTTTATCTCTCCAGTTTCGTAACGCTGGTCCTGCAACTCTCGGTACCGAACAATCCATTCGCTTACCGTTGTAGAAAGCCCACACCGTTTATTAATTTCTTCTCTGATTTTAAAAGTGTGCCGCATTTGTCTTTCTGCGAGCCGGCTATTTGCTTCGACAGCTATTTCTTTAGCAACTTGCTCATCTGTTCCCAATCCATGAAATTTACCAGTTACAGGGTGCTTATACCTCCAGTACACCCTGTTGGTCCTCGAATCCAGGAAACATGACAATCCGGGAATGGTCACGTTGTGTTTTCGAGGTCTAGCCATCTTCTAAAATCCTTCTGAGTAATGGATGATCTTGATTTTTAATTACAGGTTCTGTTGTGAGCCCAGTAAATCGCGCATTAGCCTCAACGCGCCAGCTTTTCCCAACACGGCAAGGCAAAGGAAAGATCATCCCGTTTTTAGCGTATTTGTTGAGTGTGGACTTGCTCGGAATCGGGTCACCGAACTCTGATCTCGCCCATTCAGAGAGTAAAATCAGTCTGGACATTTTTCCCCCAGAGTATGGCCCAGTGATGGGCCACTTAGTGAATATATGAAATCAGTTTGCGGTCAAGCGTTGCCAGATTGCAGAGACATATTTGACCTGATGCCGGGCGTCAGAAAGCGCATTGTGCATATCGCCTTCAAACGGGATGTCGAAGCGTGGATTGATACCGACAGATTTACCCAGTTCGACCATGGTCCTTACGTCCCTGTCATTCCAGAACGGAACAGAGAAGGGAGTTTCTGTTAACGCGTACGCGCGGCGCAGAATGACGTTATCAAACGAGCAACCATTACCCCATAATTGAACAGTGTGGCTACCGTTAGCAGCGTTTTCAGCGATAAAGTCAGCCAGGAGTTCAAGGGTTTCACGCAGCCCCAGGGCCTCATCCACAAGAATGGCAGAACGGGCTTCAGATGATTGTTTCAACCACCAGTGAATTGTCGACGCATCCGGTTTCATGCCAAACGACATCGATGATTCAAGACTGACAACTTGGTAAAATTCGGCACCAGTGTTACCAGTTGAAGGATCAAAATATACGGCGCCGATAGAGACTATTGGTGCATCAGGACCGCTGCCCATAGTTTCCAAATCAACCATCAGGTGAGTATAAAAAGCGTTCAGGTGATCCGTATCTATATGGTGAACGGGTTCATTATTCAGTGAAGCTGCAGGCTCACCAGTTGCATCAGTGCTTTCAACTGGCAAAGCTGCTGCTTCGCCCTGAGGCACATCAGGATTGGTTTTGATTTCGCTGTTGTCAGTTTTTTCCATCTGCACATCGCTGGTGGTTTCCTCGGTATTGGCTTGATGTAATTTTTCTTCGACGGCGCGCTGGCGTACCTGGTCTACGACAGAAAGCGCTGGCGCCGGCTGGTTACCCATCAGGCCATCAATGGAGAAAACACCGTTGCCCATGTTGGCGATTTCTGGTTGTTCGGCTGTTGCCTTCTGTTCAGCTGTGGACCTCTCTTTCATCTCGTTTTCCCAGCTTTTTTCTGGTACGTGACCGGCTGCCGCTAGGGTTTCTTCAGTTGGGTGCTGGTGGTCGGTTTCAGTCAGGTTTTTGTTGATGTAACGGCTCAGCAGTTCCGGGAAATGGTGAGTGTTTTCTTCTGCACTACGAATAAGCGCGAAAATAGCGGCGCGGGAATAATCCAGGATGCCAGCGCGTTTGCGCAGGGCGGCGGACCACTCTTTGAACGGGCTTTCGTTTTTAGAAATGATCTCTTTTGCACGACGGAAAACGCCACCAGGAATATCGTAGATGTTGAAATCCATTGGAAGTGTGGCCAGCGCAATATCAATGTCCAGAGTATCCAGCGTGTGGACAAGTTCCGGGTTGCGATCGGTCTTATTGCCTCCACCAGCATTGGTTCCGGAGTCAGTGCGCTGAATCTGCGACACACGATTGCCCTTACACCACTCTTTAACCAGCAGCCCACGGTCAATGTGCTCAGTATTGAACCAGGCCTTAAAGAACTGGATAACGGTGACCAGATCAACTCGTTTTCCATCAACCGGAAAAACGGTTTTCAGCGCGCTGACGATTTTCCAGATATCTATCTCTGGCGCTTTCCTGAATGGATCTACATTCTCGGCGGCAAGCAGCAGGTTCTGCACATAGCTGTTATCCACATCCAGCTCGAGTTCCTGAATGGTTTTCTTCTGCTCAGTATCAATATGGTAAGCATATTCTTCAGAAATAAACTGAGCTAAGAGGCGCTGGCGTAGCGGCAAAGTCGCAACGGTAATAAGCTCTGGCGTTACAGGTGGAATGGCATGTTCATCACCCGCAACTCCAGCTTTCTTTTGATTAACCCACTCCTGAACGGTAAGAGCTCGCTTTTCTGGTTCTTCAATCCATTCGGTAATAAATTGCTCAAATGAAGCAACGTCATAGACCTGCTCACGGTCAAAGACTTCTTTTATTGCATTTGCCAGCTTCCACTCAACATGAGCAGAAAGCTCTTTCACCGCCGGCACATTCACAACGGCCAGTAACAGGTTTTGTACATAGAGATCATTTTCGTCCAGTTCCATTTGCCCGATCTGGACGTGCCGCGCTTCACTGATTTCCTTCTCTTCACCGTCATTTAACAGGTGCGCAATCAGCCGCTGAGACAGGCGCAGGCGAGATATGGGGCGGAGCAATGCTGGCGCATCGCTGGTGGGTACATTGGCACTGGAGGTTTCAGGTTTTTGCTGGCTGGAAGCCTCCAGATTTTCATTATCCGGCTTCTGTTTCAGTTGCCACGTTTGCTGGTCTTCTGCCAGTTCGTAACGATCGCACCATGTGTCATCAAGTGTGCTTTCCTCAGGAAGATCGTCAACAACAAACCAGTTGGTGCGGACAGGTAATTGATAGTCGGCGCCACGGCCGACGGCAATATCGTTATCTTCGAGAATATTGAGGATTTCGCGTTCTGCACGGGAATCTGATTTCGCAGAGAACCAGCAGAACAGGTTTTTTGCCTCAGTTGCTTTCGCTTTGGCTTTAATAAGATACGCATACGTTAACATTGCGTTTGGGCTCCATTGGATTGTAAGATACCCGGCAGCTGATGATCGCCGCCTAAGGTAGTGGTTATTGGTCAAAACTCGTTCCGGAAAGCTTTGGTCGGCTGACCGGGTACTTAACCCGCCTTGCGCGGGTTTTGTGCTTTAAGGGGTAGGGGATTTTCCCTGCGCCAGTTGTGCGACGGGAACCCACTCCAGAGCATTCAGCACAGGCTCAAATGAATCAGGCGTGTGAGTAACGGCGCGAACGACGTCAGCCACGCTGGGGTTTGCTTTGCTAAGGTGGTATCCGCCACCAGCGCCACGCTGGCTGGTGACGATTTCACTGCTGCGCAGCTTCGAGAAAATCTGCTCGAGGTAAGACACAGACAGCTTCGATTCCTTACTGATTGATGCGATGGAAACCGGACTGCCGTTGTAAATCCTGTTGAGGATGGCAACCACCTGAACAGATGCCACCACACGTTTCATTCCAAACTCCATCATGCATCCTTTGCCGGTTCGCGACCGTATCCCGGGTTATCGTTTAAGGCGTCATTCAAAACCTGCATTGCCTCATTATGTGGGAGAGTCAGAGCAAGTTTGATCGCCGTTCCAAGAGCTTCAGCCGCACATTCAAACTTACGAGCGAGCCTGGCTGTTTCATCAACTTGTTCACCCATCGCTTCCATTTCAAAGTTGTGCTCAGTCCAGACTTCATCCATCACATCACTTTCAACTTCTTCACGTAATGCTTCTTTGACTTCCAGAACAGGCAAAACCCCGATTAATGCCTCGGCTGGCGCACTGCTGAAGCGCAATGCCAGATCGTTAGCTGACATAAAAACCTCCGGAAAAAAGCCCGCCACGGGACGGGCAAAGAACACTTTTCCAATTTAACCAGAACAGGTCTTCGTCTCCTGTTTGGTTACGATGGTGGTATTACCATCACAATGCCCTGTGCACCGGGCATGAGGCTGGCAACAGCCATTGGTCAAACTCGTTATGAACGAACTGCAGTCTGTTGGTCGGCAGACGGGTCGCCCTTCTGGGCAAGCGTGTAGCAAATCAGTCGAATGATTACTTCAATGCGATTTAGATGTACGGCCTGACACCGCACTGGTTTACGTGCGAAATCGATCATGGATTTATCCTCTTGCGTTGCCCTTGTCGCCAGGCTGGCGGAACTTTGAACCTGCTGCGTGTTAATACTTGTCATCTCATCCGGTGATTCGTATGCCGCCGGCAGCTACTTCGTGGGCGTCCTGCCTCGATGACGTTTTTCAAAATGTGTTTATATTTAAACTCTAAATGTGTTTAAAAGTCAACACAGCATGTGTTTAAGGTGGTGTGGATGATAACGATATGGGAAAAGGGAGTGGGAAAGGCATAAAAAAACCAGCCAAGGAGGCTGGTTAGAGTGCTGAAAATTGTAGCTTAGTCGTCAGTTGGCTTTAATCGTCCCCGAAGGTATTTCTCAACATACTCATCAATTTCTTTAAGCCGTAATTGAAAGGTATCGATCATTCTGTCTTGTTCAGACTCCGGCAACTGGTCAAAAAGAGTAATCAACTTACGATGTTTTGGCGTTAACCATGATTCGGCGTGATCATCACCAAACATTAGCTCAACCGGGCTAATGCCGAGAGCTTTAGATATCGTTATAGCGTCGTCAACGCCAACATTGCGGCGACCTGCTTCATAGTTCCCGATGCGTGACTGAGCCCACCCACATAACTCTGCGAGTTTAGATTGCGACATATTTTTCTGTTCGCGTAGCTGCTTCAGTCTGGCGGCAATTGCAGTGTTTATATTCATTACTGATTTTTACCACGTTACGTGTTAACGCTCAAAGAACGTTTCGTCTTGACTATCTAACACATTGTGTGTTTAATTCAGCTAAACACTATATGTGAGGACAAGATGAATAACATCGCCAAAGAACGGCAAGCGCTCGGTTTAACTCAAGAGCAATTAGCCAAATTATTCGGGTGGCGTCAGTCAAGGCTCTCAAATTATGAGAACGGAACACGCCAACCAGGCCTACCGGAATGCAGATTGATTGTGGAGAAGCTTAACGAGTTAGGGCGCACTTGCTCTCTTGATAGTGTATTTCCGCCACAAAGCGAGGTCTGAATGATGCAATCAGTAGCTTATACCCATAATAAACCACGAGTAGCCGCTCCGGTGAAATCGCAAAATCAATTTAAACCCCAGCGCCGTGACGGCATTCAGCATCGTGCCATATTGGCCGCCGTTCGTGAATGGGAATCGACATTACCAGGACAGGCACAGGAACGGATCGCTCAGCTGGTGGCCGAAGAGTGGGCCAAGGCAGATGGCCGCGGAATTGCTGTTAATAAGCAGAATTTATTCCGGTATCTGAAAAACGAAGGGGGGTCAGAAAAGTATACGGCTTACGTTATGCAGCTGTCAGGCTCAATCATTGCTGCTATGCCAGTTCAGATTGCCAGGAAGCACGGGTTAAGTAATGCGAGCACAGAAGCAGAGCTGGTGGCGAACGCTATCAAAGAGTGCAGTGAGGCACACCATGCGAAATTAATTGGCGCGCCATTACAAAAGCTCGAGAAGGAGATTCGTGAGGCGGCAATCGCATTGTTCAACATGTTACCTGCTGACGCGGCGGGACCACTACTGGCGAGTATAAGCGCCGTAGCGCCGCAATTGTTTTAATCGAGTTTTGACCAATGACCATTATTACTGCAACTCGCGGGGTGAAGTATGCCTAATCCTTTGGCTAAGGCCATGCCTAAGAGTAAGGCTAGTAACGAGCCTTACCGTAAGGTGAAGATCACCATGTGGGATGATCCTAAGTTTCGAGCCTTATCACCACTCCCGCCAAGTGGGCAGAGTCTGTTTATTTACCTGCTTACGGGTCCATTCACAGGGATTATTCCCGGGCTGTATAAGGCGGGAAGGGCGGCTATGGCTGAAGAATTAAACTGGGATGTCGAAGCCTTCGACTTAGCCTTAGGCGAAGCCATAGCGTTAGGTATGGTGGAAGCCGATCTTAAAGCCAGAGTTTTTTGGTTGCCTAACGCGGTGAAACATAACCCTCCAGCATCAGTGAACGTGATCAAATCATGGGCAAGATCGTTTGAATTACTGCCTGAATGTTCACTGAAAGATAAAGCATATGAAGCTCTCAAAGCCGCCTGCTACGGGGTTTCTGACGCTATGGGGACGGCTTTTGATAAGGCTTTCGCTTTGCCTAAGGATAAGGCTAAGTCTTTGGCTAAACCTTTGCCATCAGGTATCCAGAAAGCAGTTAGCAGTAAACAGATCTTAAACCCCTCTCTTAACGCGGGCGCGATGAAAAATCCGAATGGGGATGAACTGCCATCCCCGGCCATGCCCCGATACCTGGACGGTGTTGATGAACCGATCGGGAAATTCAGCATGACAGATAGCTGGCTTCCCTCCAGAGACTTCCGACAGCGCGCCGCATCGTGGGGTATCTCCCTGCCTGAACCAGATTACCTTCTGACTGAACTCGCAGAATTCACCGCGTATTGGGAGTCGGAAGGGAAAGTTTTTACACAAATCCAGTGGGAACAAAAATTTGCCCGACATGTAGCCCGGGTGAGAACGCAGGTAAAACCAGAAACCGGAGGTAACAGTCATGTGGGAGCAGGATCAGAACCAACAGCATCCCGGTCAGTTCAGCAAATTCAGTCAGCACACGCAGAGTGGCGCCGCAGGAATGGACTTGATGGCGACGGAAACAGCCTGGCGTCTGTGGCAGGTCATGGGGGAGGTGTATTCGAACCGATGGACCCAGAAGAACGGGGCGGAGCCTTCGCCTATCTGGATAGCCCAGATAGGTTCGATGACTGAACAGCAAATTAGGTTGGTCTGTCAGCAATGCATGGAGCGCTGTGCGATGGGAAATACATGGCCGCCCGACCTGGCTGAGTTTGTTTCTCTGGTTTCAGAGAGTGGAGCGAATCCATTCGGACTGACATCGGAACAGGTTATGACGGAATACCGGCGCTGGCGCAATGAGTCATATCGGTATTCAGGAAGCGATAAATATCCATGGCCTCAGCCCGTGCTGTATCACATCTGCATCGAAATGCGCAGAACGGGCGTTGAACGACAAATGACAGAGGGGGAGCTGAAACGACTGGCGGAAAAGTTACTTACGAAGTGGTCGAAGCATGTTGGTAATGGACTAAGTGTGCCACCAATTCGACGTCAACTGGCGGCGCCGCACCATCCGGCGGGACCAACGCCAGCGCAAATATTGATGGAAGAATACAAACGCCGCAAAGCAGCAGGTTTAATTAACTAAAACGAGTATTGACCAATGACTATAGAAATCTCTCAGAAAGATCGGGTAGCGATAGTGGTACGCCATACCCCGAACTGCGTATTACGTGATGTGTGTGAAGCGCTGGATATTCCATCCGGTACCGCAGGTAAGTTTCTGCGCGCGCTGACTGTTAGCGGCACAGTCCTGCGTACTCACAACGGAACTCAGTATGTTTATAACATCGCTCCGGATGCAAAATTACCTGACGTAAAACTGCCCTTCATGGAAGAGAAAAGTGATCCGGTTGAAACGCAATTAGCGGAGAAAATGGCGAAAGATCTGAAGTCCCGGGGACTCTGGCGGCGCGCGGCAAAGGTATATACCGATATGTTAGACATTGCCCGTAGTTCAGCTGAAGTGTCACGTATAGCACAGCAACGTAATGAATGCCTGCGTATGGCCCGGAGATGATCAGCATGCCAAGACCAAACACACCAGAAGAGCAGGCGGCACTTATCCGGGTGATCATCGAAGAGGTGAAAATCCGTGGACGCTTAACCGTAAGTGAGGCATCACAGATGTTATCGCTGCACCGTCAGACTGCTGAGAAGTATTTCCGCGTAGCAGCCGAACGCGGCGAACTCATTCGTTATGGTCGTCTTGGTTTGTTCAGGGACCAGAAGGCTGTGATTGATTTCGATCTCCAGCGTTTTTCATACGGCTCGAGTAAGTCTGCGATTGAATTACCAGCAGATTTTCGGGGAAGTGCGGTTATGCGCCGGGTCATTGAAATCGTGGGGAGGATGTCAGCATGACAACTAACAACCACCCGGCGAACGGTCCTGTATCACTCGAGCGCCTGCTCCAGATACGCGAAACACTCAGCAAAGCAGCAGCACAAAGCGACGGCGGTAATCTTGGCTACGCAATGGCTGATGCTGTGAAAGTGATTGATGAGGTGCTGGAATTTCGCATATCCAGTAACAAACAGTGTGGTTATGCGCGGGGGTTATAGCTGTTGTGGAGAGGATGTCATTATGAATTCAGTATAAATGATAATGATTATTATTTGTTGATCTGTTGAAAGTTGAGGTGTATTTTAACTGTATGCATATACATATGTATATGCATACAGTTTTTTTATTATTTATGAAAAAGGAGTTTATGATGGCTGATTATAAAGACATTGATCCAACAGAAAAAAACATCATGGAGTCAATGGGGTATCACTGGAATGGTCACGGGTGGCAGCGTGCTTTACAGGGAAGTGGAGATGATATGATTGTAGAGGGATGGTCTGGGAGTCCTCCTAAGAGTCCGGATAACGTTACCCGCATTTGGGATCAGAAAATTGGGGAGATGAATAAACCTAAAAGTCCGTTTGATGAGGATGAAGATTTTATCGTACCAATGCCTGAGGGGATGAAAGATATCTATCGCGAAGAGAGTGATAATAAGATCAAATACGCAACGACTCTCGAAGCAGATCTCGATAAAAAACTGCAACAGCTTAATCATGATGTTGCAAAATTTGAAATGCAAGTTAATGAATTTTCTGGGCATGTTTCAGAATTTGAAATGGCAAAGATGCAGTTGGCTTTGAGTAAAGTCAAGTATGAGCGTGATAATACTGCCCTTCTGAAAACAGAAGCGTCTAAAAGACGAGCACGGGAAGAATATCTAAAACAGAATAATGAGAAATGGTTTCTATCGCTGGAAAACCCCGGGCGTGCTAAGCAACAACTGAAAATTGTCAGGGCTGAAATGAGCCGTTTGTTTGCTATTGATAAAGATATGGATGTCAAAGTCGAACAGGCAAAAAAAACACTCTCAGCATCTAAAGAAGATGTGCAAAACAAACAGATAAAAGTCGATGAGCTAAAATCTAAAGATGCAGAACAAATCAAGGATGCGCTTAAAGTAACTGCTGATTTCTACAATCAGCTAACCGGTAAGTTAGGCGAGCACTCTTCGAAAGTTGCAAAGGAACTGGCTGAGGCTTCAAGAGGTAAACAAATTAAGGGAGTTGATGATGCGCTCAAATCCTTTGATAAATTCCGAAATAATCTGAATAAAAAATATAGTCTAAAAGACCGTCAGGCTATTTCTTATGCTCTGGAGTCAATTAATCGAGCTGAAATGGCCAAGAGTTTTGGAATCTATAGCAAAGCGTTCGGATTTGTGAGTAAGAGTCTCGACCGTCTGGACGTGGCAGTTGAATTGCAGAAAGCTCTCAGCACTGATAACTGGCGGCCATTCTTTGTTAAAATGGAATCGCTTGCTGCGGGGAGGGTTGCATCTGCAGTAACTGCATGGACGTTTGCTTTGATGGTCGGAACTCCCGTTGGTATTCTTGGATTTGCAATTATAATGGCTGCTATGAGTGCTCTGGTAAATGACAGCCTTATCGAAGATATTAACAAGTTAATAGGTATCTAAGTATTAAAGCCCTCTCAAGATTTTGAGAGGGCCTTTACTGTTTTAAAGATTAAAAATAATAAACAAACTGGAATTGCCAGGATGAAGCAGAAAAATTCGAAAATAACTACTAAACTACCACCAGTAGGATTGATAAAAAAGTCTCTTTGCCAAAACTCTTTCTTCGAAAACAAGAGGGCATTTCTTTGAATGATGTATTTAGAAAAAGGAAAAAGTAGCGAATTAATACATATTGCCAGTAACAGCAGGAAAGACAGAGTATTGTCAGGATTGTTTATCCATGCGTATAAAAAAACACCAATAACTATTACGCTCCACACACTGTTTTTAAGATAGTATTTAAGTGTTATTCCTGAATCCATCGAGTTTTGCTCCCGTTATCAACGGCTCTCCATCCGTGAGTAAGATACTAACAAGTTTAAGAAAAAATTCAATAACGATAATCATTCTCAATGATGGCTAGGTGTGTTTATATTTGCAGGAAGACACCTAAAACCAATAAGCGATTGATATTTATTATTTTTATTTTTTTTGTTGCAATGTTCCACATCACGCAAATCTCATCATTATTACCATTTTGTGCTGTTAAAACGTTGATCATTCTATCTTTTAAGTATACTGTATATTCATACAGTATGTGCAATGGAGGCCATTATGAAAGTTGAATTAACCATTGATAGTATGAAGGAAATGCCTAAAACCTCGGTATCTGTACTCGAGAAGGTGTTGTTGAAAGGGTTAGGCGATCATTATGAAAACTGCAGCCTTCGCGTACGTTGCGCTGGTTCTGATGGATTGAGTGTTCCTGGTGGTGAAAAGCAAGGTAAAAAGAGCTTCCTGGAGACCTCGGAAAGTGCTGAAGAGTGGTTTTATTAATTATTTTGGGTGTTGCTTTGATCCCGTTTGCATGGGGGAGTTTAAGTGAAAGAAAAAGTAGAATTGCCCAAAAAAGGCTACGCAGTCATCAGATGTCACGATGGGGTCATCGTTGCCAGGCTGCAATCATTTCCTGAGTGTGAGCGCGCCCTGATGTACCGTCGCGGTAGCATGGTGTCTTTCATGCCTCTTCAGGACGATGAGATTATTGGTACACCAACCCTCTTTACAGAAATGCTAAAAAGAGCGGGTTATCGTGTCACGCAAAATTCTGATAGACTCTCGTCATAGGCCTGAACAACCTATACCTGCTGCGCCACTGGAGATAAACCATGGCGCAAAATCAAATCCAAAATACCCATTCACTGACGTTAACCAACGCCAGCGATTTTCTTTTTGCCGCATCCAGAGGTGCGTTATGAAGAAAAGCTGGTTTCAACATACCCAACTCACCACTGAGCAGGCTGACGAACTGGAAGCCCGCTATCGCGCAAAGCAAATTAAGACAGAGCGTAGTCTGGATAATGACTTTATTCACTGGACGATCAGCGTGTTCTTGCCGGAAGCATCTAAACCTCCACGTCAGGACAGAACCTGGCAACAACGAATCTGGAGGTGAATGTGAAAGCCTACGATATCACTCCAATGGGCAAGCCCAGAATGACGCGCGCTGACAAATGGAAAAAGCGCCCCGAGGTTCTGCGTTACCGGGCTTTCTGTGATGAAGTTCGTCTGCAGTGTGTTGAGCTGCCGGAAAGCGGCTCGCATGTCACCTTCATTCTGCCGATGCCAGCGACCTGGAGCAAAAAGAAACGGGCTGAGTTCAACGGTAAACCACACCAGGCTAAACCTGATTTCGACAACATGATGAAAGCGCTGATGGATGCCATTTACGAAGATGACGCTCACATCTGGGATTCACGCGTCACTAAATTATGGGGAGAGAAGGGACAAATAATTATCGGGGAGATTACAGAATGAGGGCGCTGCTGAAGCCGGTGATCGCGCATGAGCTTGGAATTGTGCTGCTCAAGCCGGGCAGTGAGCTGATGTCATTATTCAGTTGTGAACGTGTGCTGGTGGAAAGCCAGCCAGCAGGTATGGAGCGTTTACCTGCTGGCCGTGTTCCTGACGTTCGCCAGCCGCTTGCCAGTGACGAGTCCCTGTGGCCCTTCTTCCTGGATGAAAAGGTTATAAAGGCCGCAGGTGGGGTTGGTGGTCTTGATTACTGGCTTATGCGTTATGGCGGTAATCGCTGCCAGTGGCCACACAGTGATTATCATTATCATGAGTTAACCATCCTGCATCATGAACCCGGATCGGTTCTTCTGTGTGGGCATTGTGATAACCATCTGCGTGACCACTACAGCGAACAACTTGCAGAGCTGGCGAGACGTAATGTTATTAACTGGATTATCAACAGCATCATGGTGGCGCTTAATCAGGACCCTTCCAGAGAACTGTCGCTGCCGGAGCTTTGCTGGTGGGCGGTACGTATGGGGGTTACTGACGCAATTCCCGAATCAGTAGCCAGGCGGGCGCTTCGTATTCCTTCAGAAGAGCATCAGTCCGTTATGCGTGAATGCGATATCGAACCGGGGGTAACCACCACCAGCCTCATTACAGACAAAGCCAGCACGTTAACCGTAAACATGTCATCAGCGCAGGGGCCTGCGCTCAAACCTGTAGTTGGTGTTCTGGTTGATCCTGAGTCCCCGCAAACCTATATGAAACGTCCAAAGCGGATCCGCTGGACGGCCCCCGGGTATCTGGAATGGATTAAAACACAGCCCTGCGAATGCTGCGGCAAACCATCAGATGACCCACACCATTTAATCGGCTGGGGGCAGGGAGGGATGGCTACGAAAGCGCATGATATTTTCGCGATCCCTTTGTGTCGTAAGTGCCATACAGAACTACATAACGACCCGGTGAAGTTTGAGCGAAAGCATGTGCCTCAGCCGGTAATGATTATCAGAGTGCTGGACCGGGCTTATGGGCTCGGTGTTCTGGCGTAAGGAGATGTTTGATGCGTGATATGTATGAAGTGATGGATCGTTGGGGGGCATGGGCTGCAGCTGACAGTAGCGGTGTGGACTGGCAACCAATTGCTGCAGGATTTAAAGGATTACTCCCACATGGTAAAAAGTCACGACTTCAATGTGATGATGATGAAGGTATTGTTATTGATGGTTGTGTTGCTCGTCTAAGAAAATACAGACCTGATGAGTATGAACTAATTATCGCACACTTTGTGTTAGGTATCTCACTACGTGCTATTGCGAAAAAGCGTAAGTGCTCGGATGGAACCATTAGGAAGAATTTGCAGACAGCGTTGGGGTTCGTTGAAGGATGCATTTTTATGTTAGGCGCAAACTGATTTGCCGAGCGTACCGGGATCTTGTCCCAGTACGCTCATCATCGTTATCGACGTTTTGTCATGTCTGAAGCGTTTGAACTTTGACTGCCTGTATTTTGACTAACGCCAACAACCGTATAGTAAATACCGGGCTGATTCGCGGAGCTAGAACTCACTGAACCTGGCGCGGAACTATTTGTTGTATAGTTTTTGTAAACAACTCCCTTCGTTAGTGTGTTAATCATCATATCTACCCCACCCTTCGCTCATTAGATTGTTCTGGATAACAGGCTGCTGGTTGTTATCAATAGTAAGTCTCACCAATCCATTTGTACGGAATTGATAAGAACAGGAATCTTTTGCCTCAACTAAGGCTCGAGGCAAATTGTAATTCCCAGGAGCACCATTGGCTATGTATGTTGCAGGGATAAACGGCTCCCCTAACTTCATATCATCTTTAATGTCGTCATAGATGCTTTTTATCAATGTGTAAAGAGCTTCGTCTGGTTTCTCAATGTTAAGGCCCAGTTCATTTTCTGCTTCCCTACGACTAATAGTGTAGTCATGGCTTCCTGAATCACTACACAGGAAGTTAACAATTTTGCTAATTTTCTCACTATCACTAATTTGATATGACAAAAGCTTAGTAGCAAGCATCTGAATTTGCGCTTTTGAGCGGTAAACCTTACCTAAGACAAGCGGGTGGACTTTCTCGCTTAAGGATAGCAAAACTTGAGAAAGCGAGTTTGCATCAGAAATCTTAAGTTCGTCAGTAGCAAGTGACAAATATCCTTTGATATCTTCAACAGAGACGGGGAGGTTAATGTCTTGCCCATTGGCCTGAATAGAAGGATTTAACGCCGTGGTTATGCTGGGGTCAATAGGTCCCAAGGTGGCTTGCTTAGTCATAATAATCGAATTAGCACCCAGAGACATGATCGTACCCGCACTGTGACATTTTGAAGGGATAATCACTTCAAGTTCATCGCAGAATTGGCGAATAAGGTTGATCAAACTCCAAGCGGTTAGCGTATCTCCGCCTCTCGTATAGATGAATAAACTGATTTTCGGGACAACGCCGATTATGTCTAAGTGGTTGACGAAATAATCGAAAACTTCGCTATGGATCTGCGTTTCCATGCCAGGCTTGTCGCCGGTAACGAAGCAAATGACTTTCGATTGACGCATGTCCTCTAAGCGAGAGTAAAGCTCCCTGCGTTGTGCGTACATTTCTATTCTTCTTAATATCAGAAAAAAGCTGTGGTTATTAGTAGACGAATATTAGAGCTTCAAAAATTACAAGACAAGCAAAATGATGCTAATGCGTACGCAAAAAGTGTTGTAGTGTGATAAGGATTGTCATAAAGATTGGTTCTTATCGGCATGTAACATGCTGCTGCTCTGAGTCGGCATTGGGCGAGCCTGTGTAGTGACTGGTCAAGGCTCTTATATCATAAAACTCCGGTAGAGCAGCACGAACGCCAGACGTGCTCAGGTTATCAGCGGCGATGAAGCGACTGTACCTCAAGGGCATGAGCGCCGCCACTGCGAGAGTGCGGATAAGAATTTCTAGCCTCGCTGATGCGGGGCTTTTTCGTATTCAGGCTCACGGGTATCACTCACTGCGTGCTTTGTTGATAAATCCAGCCCGTGAAGCCTGACCCTTTCATCACACACAGCGCCATCCGAAAAATCGGAGGTGAGGCTATGACCAGAATGAGCACCATTTACAGCAGACTTTCATATGGAACAGGCACCACGCTGACCGGCTGCGGTGTATCAGCGAAGGCATATGCCGAAACAGCAAAAACAGCAAAAGAGGTGTCCTGGATGTTGGCCGACAGAATTGCAGGGTTAAGCCTGAGCGACTGGGCAATTATTGTCGGTATCGCATGCACTGTTATCACCTGTGCAGTGAACTGGTATTACAGGAAAAAGGAAAGGGAGGACCGGCTTAATGGCAATGTCACCAAAGCTGAAGAATAAACTGAGCGCAGCGGTCGTTGGGTTAATTCTTGCCGGGGCTTCCGCACCCGTGATTCTCGATCAATTTCTGGATGAGAAAGAGGGTAACAGCCTGACGGCATATCGCGACGGCGGCGGAATCTGGACCATTTGCCGTGGCGCCACGATGGTTGATGGTAAGCAAGTAGTTCAGGGCATGAAGCTGTCTGCTGAGAAATGTTCCAAGGTGAACGCCATAGAACGCGACAAGGCGCTGGCGTGGGTTGAGCGAAATATCAAGGTACCGCTGACGGAACCACAGAAAGCAGGTATTGCTTCTTTCTGCCCATACAACATCGGCCCTGGAAAATGTTTCCCTTCCACGTTCTATAAGCGGATCAATGCGGGCGACCGTAAAGGAGCCTGTGAAGCTATTCGCTGGTGGATTAAAGATGGTGGCCGCGACTGTCGTCTGACCAAAGGCCAGAAAAATGGCTGCTATGGCCAGGTAGAACGACGAGACCAGGAAAGCGCGCTGACGTGCTTGGGGATAGACCAGTGAGCCTGCGCTATCAGTTCATTGCCATTTCGGTGCTGGTGGCCGTCGCATTTATCGCCGGAAACGAGTGGAGTAACCGCGGTTGGGAAAAAAAGTGGGCGGAACGTGACAGCGTGGAATCATCGCAAACAGCGAACGCGCAGACCGCAGCCCGCATGATTGAACAAGGGCGAATTATTGCCCGTGATGAGGCTGTAAAAGATGCACAAGCACAAGCCGCTAAATCTGCTGCCACTGCTGCTGGCCTGTCTGCCACTATTAGCCAGTTGCGCAGCGAAGCAACAAAGCTTGCCGCCCGCCTGGACGCCGCAATGCTCGCCGACATGCTCGGAGATATTGCAGAAGAGGCTAAACATTATGCTGCAATCGCTGACGAACGGTACCGCGCTGGAATGACGTGCGAGAGGATTTACGAGTCAGTTAGAGAGTCGAACAACAAAAAAACTAAGGATTAACTATTTTCAATCATTTACTAGGTGCGAGAACGTTTTTTTGTTAACTATGTCGCTGTTGTTGGCACGGAGATGAAGCTAAATATTTAATTCCCCAAAACTATTCTGGGCGGTAATGTATATCTTCAATTTGATGAAAGGGAAACACTATGAAAGTCATTAAAATCAACGAGCGATTAAGTAGCACCAGCGAGTTTATGGGGGATAGATACCTTGAAGTTGATGGAAAGATTACGCCCAATTGGGCCACATTCTTCGAGCGCTCTCGTAATGGCACATTTCACAACATGAAGAGATCAGTAAGAGTTGAGGGGAATTACATAGTCGTAAATTGCCCCCTTGCTGAGCTTCAATCCCAAATAAATGAAATTAATGGGAACTGTTCTCAAGCAGATCGTGATCTTGGCGTTTGGGAAGCACAGCAATTGGCTTTAAAACAGCAAGAACAACAAGTGGCAGAAGAGTCAGCTAAGAAGGCTAACGTAGTTTTCAAAAATCTGAAGTTTTGAAAAAACTGACTACATGAATGCTATGTTGTAAAGCCATTGAAAAGGCCACCTTCGAGTGGCTTTTTCAATGGCTTTAACCTTAGGAACTGAATATGGCAAAACTGGGCTAGCGCGAGCTTCTGCAACGGTTCCTGTCAAATCGTCAAGATGTACTACTAGTGCGACAACGAATCGAAGCGGTCATGTCAAAATGCTAGTTTTAAAGGGCTTAATTTTTGATGTGGTGGACATATATACAGGTTGTGGTATGTCGCCACTCATTTAGGGTAATGAGTATGAATCAGGCTATTGAGCAAGTAATTTATAATGCCATGAGAAGAAATGAAATCGGTGCTGGCGTTGGTTCTTCTGCTACAGCTAATGAAATCATTAAAGGGATAAAGCCCTATTATCAGGCTGCGAGTGAGATGGAAAGGAATGCTATCATCGAAAGGCTAAACAAACTAAAAGCAGAGCCTGGCGTACCAGTTCCATCTAACATCGAAAAGCTATTAAATAATTAATAACAGCCGCCTTAGGGCGGCTTTTTGTTACTCCCCACCTATTACGGCAAATGGTAATCATTATTATTTAATGGGTCCTCCCGGCAGGGTAGCCTGCCACGGGGCGGCAGCGGCGCGGAAAACGGCTAGTTTTTCGGATCTAAGGTCATCATCATCATTTGCGCAGGTTATTGATCTCATTAGAGGCTATTTCGTGCAGATGTCGAATCGTTTAAAAAGTGTTCACCATCATGGACCAGGAAATTGCCGCTTTAAAACTGAACATCAACCAACTGGCAGGGATTACTGGCGTACACCGTCAGACGGTCGCCACCAGGCTGAAAAATATTGAACCGGCCCCAGGTAGCAACAGCAAATTAAAGCTTTACCTGATAACCGATATTCTGACCGAACTGATGATCCCCACTGTGTCAGCCAATATCGATGATATGCCGCCATCGGACAGGCTTTCCCACTGGAAAGCAGAGAATGAGAGACTCAAGTTCGAGCAGGATACGGGGCAGCTCATTCCCGCCGATGAAGTTGCGCGCGAATTCTCATTGATGGCGAAAGCCGTCGTCATGGTACTTGAAACCCTCCCTGATGTACTTGAGCGTGACTGTGCATTAACGCCTGTTGCGGTTTCTCGCGTGCAGAGCGTTATTGATGACCTGCGCGATCAGATGGCGGAGAGGGTGCAGGACGCTGAAGCAGAGGAGGAAGAGCCAGAGGAGGACTGATGGCAAAGCGGGCATCCGCCAGAGGCATCCGCCGCGATGTTTCCGGTATCTTACGTGCCCCGCGTCGAATGCAGGTGGCCGATGCGGTCAGTACTTATATGCGCGTGCCAATGGGGGCGGGTAACTCCGTTCCATGGGATCCGGATCTGGCACCTTACGTGATTGAACCGATGAACTGCCTGGCATCGCGTGAATATGATGCGGTAGTGTTTGTTGGTCCGGCGCGAACGGGTAAAACCATTGGTCTGATTGATGGCTGGATTGTTTACAACGTTGTCTGTGATCCGGCTGATATGCTCCTGATTCAGATGACTGAGGAAAAGGCGCGCGAGCACTCCAAAAAGCGTCTTGATCGTACATTCCGTTGCAGCCCTGAAGTGAAATCCCGACTGAGCCCGCGGCGTAATGATAACAACGTATATGACCGCACGTTTCGCGCCGGGAACTACCTGAAAATCGGCTGGCCATCGGTCAATATCATGTCCTCATCGGACTATAAATGTGTGGCACTGACCGACTATGACCGTTTCCCGGAAGACATTGACGGGGAAGGTGACGCCTTTTCACTGGCATCAAAGCGAACAACAACGTTCATGTCGTCAGGTATGACGCTGGTTGAGAGTTCGCCGGGCCGCGATATACGTGACACAAAATGGCGCCGTAGCTCGCCGCATGAAGCACCTCCCTCAACGGGAATTCTGGCGCTGTACAACCGTGGTGATCGCCGTCGCCTTTACTGGCCGTGCCCACATTGCGGTGAATATTTCCAGCCTGAAATGGACAATATGACGGGTTACCGCGATATCGCGGACCCTGTTCAGGCCAGCGAGAAAGCCTGTCTTCAATGCCCTGCCTGCAAAGAGCACATCACTCCGGATATGAAGCGTTCGCTGAATATGAAAGGCGTGTGGCTGCGGGATGGGCAAACCATCGACAACGATGGTGTTATCACTGGGGAAGGACGACGCTCGCGCATTGCCTCCTTCTGGATGGAAGGACCCGCCGCTGCGTACCAGACCTGGGCGCAGCTCATCTATAAATTTCTTACCGCCGAGCAGGACTATCAGGCCACCGGCAGCGAGGAAGCGCTGAAGACGGTAATCAATACCGACTTTGGGCGTCCGTATCTTCCCCGATCCAGTATGGAACAGCGCAAAAGTGAACTGCTTGAGCAGCGTGCGGAGGTTGTACCAAAGCGCTCTGTTCCGGACGGGGTTTGTTTTCTTATGGCGACCGTCGATGTTCAGGCGGGGCGCAACCGGCGTTTTGTTGTTCAGGTTACTGGTTACGGCAGCATGGGAGAACGCTGGCTGGTTGACCGCTACAACATCCGGCAGTCGATGCGCTATGACGCCAATGGCCTGAGCCAGCAGATTGACCCGGCAAGCTATCCAGAAGACTGGGATTTATTGCTGACCGATGTGTTTAACAAAGCCTGGCCATTGGCATCGGATCCGACACGGTGTATGCGGCTGATGGCGATGGCCGTTGACTCCGGCGGTGAGGATGGTGTGACCGACAACGCTTATAAATTCTGGCGTAAGTGTCGTCGGGAGGGACTCGGAAAACAGATTTATCTGTTCAAAGGCGACAGTGTCCGCCGATCCAAACTCATCTCCAGGACCTTTCCTGATAATACCGGACGTTCAAGCCGACGGGCACAGGCTTCTGGTGATGTCCCGCTTTACCTGCTCCAGACCGATGCTCTGAAAGACCGGGTGAACAACGCTTTGTGGCGTGATTCACCAGGCCCTGGCTATGTGCATTTCCCTGACTGGCTCGGCAGTTGGTTTTACGATGAACTGACCTATGAGGAGCGATCGACCGATGGCAAATGGAGTAAGCCGGGACGTGGTGCAAACGAAGCATTTGACCTGCTGGTCTACGCAGATGCGCTCGCCATCCTCCACGGCTACGAGAAAATCAAATGGCCCGCTGCTCCTGAGTGGGCGAGGCGGGAAACCTGGCTGGAGAACGCGCCGTCGGAAGCTGGCGAAGCGTCATCCCAGACACCAGAACCAGTACCCACCAAAAAAAGGAAGCGGAAAAAGCCCGTAACCAATGATGCTAACCCTTGGAGAACTTCAGGAGGATGGTTGTGAACCGTGTCGATATTGAAGCCATGATCCAGCGATATACCGAAGCCGAAATGGCGGTACTGGATGGCAAAACTATCCGTTTCAATGGGCAGGAAATGACGATGGAGAACCTGTCGGAAATCCGTAAAGGTCGGCAGGAGTGGGAGCGCCGTCTCTCTTCTGTTATTTCTCAGCGCCGCGGGCGGCCAGGTTACCGACTGGCGAGGTTTGAATGAGCCTTTTAGATGATGCGATTGGGGTTTTTTCGCCTGGCTGGAAAGCAGCCCGTCTGCAGGCGCGCGCGAAAATCAGGGCATATGAAGCCGTTACCCCGACCAGAACGCACAAAGGGCGCCGTGAAAATCGTTCAGCTGATCAGCTCAGCAAAATGGGGGCGGTATCACTGCGGGAGCAGGCCCGGTGGCTCGATAACAATCACGATCTGGTGATTGGGGTGTTCGATAAGCTTGAAGAGCGGGTGGTGGGGAAAGCCGGAATTATCGTTGAACCTCATCCCAAACTGATGAACGGTAAAATCGCCAAAAAGCTGGCAGATCAGATCCGTAATAAATGGGCAGAATGGTCTGTCAGGCCAGATGTCACGAACCAGTTTACGCGTCCGATGCTTGAGCGCCTGATGTTGCGCACCTGGCTGCGGGATGGCGAAGTGTTTGCCCAGCTTGTCAGTGGAACCGGGAATGGTCTTACGCCAGCAGCCGGTATCCCTTTCTGGCTTGAAGCGCTTGAACCCGATTTTATTCCCATGAACAGCGATGCTGCCAGCCAGCTTAATCAGGGGGTATTCGTCGACAACTGGGGCAGACCAAGGAAATATCAGGTTTATAAAAGCCTGCCCGTTTCAGGCCGTCAGCTTGATACCAAAGAAGTGGATGCGGAAAACATGCTGCATCTTAAATTTGTCCGCCGTCTGAACCAGACCCGGGGCGTATCGATGCTGTCCGGTGTACTGATGCGCCTGAGCGCACTTAAAGAGTATGAAGATGCTGAGCTCACCGCCGCACGTATTGCTGCTGCGCTGGGGATGTACATCAAAAAGGGGGACGGGCAAAGCTTCGAAGAGAGTAACACTGCTTCCGATGATGATCGCGAAGTGATGATTCAGCCAGGCATCATTTATGACGATCTTAAGCCTGGTGAAGATATCGGCATGGTGAAATCTGACCGGCCCAATCCTAACCTTGAAACCTTCCGTAATGGGCAACTTCGCGCTGTCGCAGCAGGCAGCCGACTCAGCTTTTCAAGCACAGCCAGAAACTACAACGGCACCTACAGCGCGCAGCGACAGGAACTGGTGGAATCAACAGACGGCTATCTCATTTTGCAGGACTGGTTTATTGGTGCGGTGACCCGGCCAATGTACCGCGCCTGGCTGAAAATGGCGGTGGCCGCCGGCGAGATTAATTTACCCCGCGGTCTGGATATGGAGTCGCTGTACTCGGCAGTGTATTCCGGCCCTGTTATGCCGTGGATCGATCCGGTTAAAGAGGCCAATGCCTGGAAATTACAGATCCGGGGCGGAGCGGCAACGGAATCCGACTGGGTCCGCGCCAGCGGACGTAACCCGAATGATGTGAAGGCGCGCCGGAAGGCAGAAATCGACGAAAACAAAGAGATGGGGCTGGTGTTTGACACTGACCCTGCCAATGACAAAGGAGGCACAAGTGCTGAAGCCAAAGAACCGGGCGCATCACCGTCCGAAAGCCAGCGCAAAAAGTAATTCCTGGTTCCGTATGCAGGCCAGCGCCGACAACGAAGCGGATATTTATATCTACGACGAGATCGGCTACTGGGGGGTGACGGCGCGCCAGTTTGTAAATGACCTGAAGGCGCTGGGCGACATTACCCATATCAACCTTCATATCAATTCGCCAGGTGGCGATGTCTTCGATGGCATCGCCATTTTTAATGCCCTTAAGCATCACGGCGCGGCGATCACCGTTCACATTGATGGTCTGGCAGCTTCAATGGCTTCTGTGATTGCGATGGTTGGCAACCCGGTCATTATGCCGGAAAACACGATGATGATGATCCATAAACCATGGGGCTTTGCAGGTGGTGATGCCAACGACATGCGGGATTATGCCGATCTGCTGGATAAGGTCGAGTCAGTCCTGATCCCGGCATACGCTGAGAAAACCGGGAAAACGACCGAGGAAGTTGCCGCCATGCTGGAAGATGAAACCTGGATGGATGGTAAAGAATGCTTGGCACATGGCTTTGCTGATCAGGTCACAACATCTCTGCAGGCGATGGCCTGTATTCAATCAAAACGTATCGAGGACTTTGAAAAGATGCCAAACAGCATTCGTAACATGATCACCCCGCCGCGCAATACTACCCAGCGCGAACCTCAGCAACCACAACCACAGGTGGCGACAACGACGACCACAGCGCCGGCGGCCACTTCTGATGAAGCCACTATCCGTGCACAGGTGCTTGCTGAGCAAAAGAACCGTGTTAACGCGATTAACGATCTCTTTGCGATGTTCGGCGGCAAGCATCATGAGCTGCAGAATAAATGCATCGCGGATCCGGAATGCACCGTTGCACAGGCAAAAGATGATTTGCTGGCGGCGCTGGGTAAAACTGCCACGCCGTCGAATAAAACCACCGATGCGCATATTTACGCCGGGAACGGTAACTTTGTTGGTGATGGTGTCCGCCAGGCGCTGATGGCGCGTGCAGGCTTCGAAAGCATGGAGCGTGATAACGTCTATAACGGCATGACGCTGCGCGAATATGCCCGTATGGCACTGACCGAACGCGGCATCGGCGTTTCCAGCTATAACCCGATGCAAATGGTCGGCATGGCACTGACGCACAGCACGTCTGACTTCGGTAATATCCTGCTCGACGTTGCTAATAAAGCGTTACTGCAGGGCTGGGAGGAAGCAGCAGAAACTTTTGAGCAGTGGACCAAGAAAGGCCAGTTGTCTGACTTTAAAACGGCACATCGTGTCGGTCTTGGCGGCTTCTCATCCCTGCGTCAGGTACGCGAAGGTGCTGAATATAAGTATGTGACCACCAAAGATAAAGGTGAAAGCATCGCGCTGGCAACCTACGGTGAAATCTTCTCTATTACCCGTCAGGCGATCATCAACGACGATCTGAATCAGTTAACCGATGTACCTATGAAGATGGGCCGCGCGGCAAAAGGGACGATCGGCGATCTGGTGTATGCCGTTCTGACCGAAAACGCGAAATTGTCTGATGGCAAGCCGCTGTTCCATGCTGATCACGGCAATATCTCCGCAGGCGCGATTTCTGTAGCCAGCCTTGATGAAGCGCGCAAGATGATGCGTCTTCAGAAAGAGGGAGAACGTCCCCTGAATATTCGCCCGGCATTCATGCTGGTGCCAGTCGCGCTCGAAACCCTGGCAAACCAGACGATCAAGTCTGCCAGTGTGAAAGGGGCGGATATCAACGCCGGTATCATGAACCCAATTCAGAACTTTGCTGAAGTTATCGCGGAGCCGCGTCTTGATGCCAAAGACACCAGCGCTTGGTATCTGGCCGCCGCTAAGGGCACAGACACCATCGAAGTGGCTTACCTGAACGGCGTTGATACTCCGTATATCGATCAGCAGGAAGGTTTCACTACCGACGGTATTGCCACCAAAGTGCGCATCGATGCCGGTGTATCACCTCTGGATTATCGCGGCATGGCGAAATCAACCGGGAAATAATTCCTTCCACTCAAGCAGCACATCACAGCCCATCAGGGCTTTTTTTGTATCTGAATTCGGCCCCGTATGGGGCTGGATGGAGACTGAATTTATGGCGAAGAATTTTGTACAGCATGGCAAAACTATTGAGATTGCCAACACGGGCAGCGTTGAGATCCTGAGTGGTTCGCCGGTGATGGTGGGGAAAGTCGTGGCGATTGCCATTACTGATATTGCGGCAGGCCAGACGGGAGACGGTTTTACCGAAGGTGTTTTCCTGCTGCCTAAGCTGACTACCGATGCGATCACCATCGGTGAGCAGGTTCATATAAAAGATGGAAAAGTGCAGAACGACGCGACAGGTGCCGATCTGGCTGGGGTTGCCTGGGAAGATGCTGCTGCCAGTTCCGCAATTGTAGCCGTGAAAATCAATGCCTAATCCCTTTGACAGACTTGTCAGCCGCATGGATGCGGTCACGGTGAACAAAATGGGCAAGCCAGCGACCATCAACGGGGAGCCCATGATTGTTATTCCGGCTGAGTTTCTGGAAGAAATGGGGCCTTTGAGCGGAACAGGGCGATCGCTGGTGGTGTTTACTGCAGGATACAGGCCGCGTCGTAATGACGTGGTGATTTTTGAAGGGGAGGAGTTCCATCTTACCCGTCACGAACGCTTTAACGGCAAACCGCGCATCTTTATCGAGTAAGCAGGAGGGAGTATGTCGATTAAGGGGCTGGAGCAGGCCATTGCTAATCTGAACAGCATCAGTAAAAGAGCTGTACCGCGCGCTTCCGCCCAGACGGTGAACCGTATCGCCACGCAGGCGGTCAATCGCAGTGTGTCCGCTGTCGCGAAATCAACCCGCGTTCCCCGAAAACTGGTCAGGCAGCGTGCACGGATACGTCGGGCTACGGTGGAGAAGCCGCGCGCTCTGATTCGCATAAACCGCGGGAATCTTCCCGCTATCAAACTGGGACCATCCAGTATGCGTCTGTCACGGCGTAAACGTGATAAGTCAGGTACGAACAGTGAGCTGCGTGTGGGGCGTTTTCGTTTTCCCGGGGCCTTTATTCAACAACTGGCAAACGGTCGCTGGCATGTTTTGCGGCGTACCACGAAGAGCCGGTATCCCATTGAAGTGGTCAGTATTCCCTTAGCAATTCCCCTGACCGAGACATTCCGGGCTGAAGTGCCAAAACTTATGGACGAACGTATGCCGCAAATTATGCGACAAAACCTGTCTAACCAACTGAGGCTGATCCTTAAACGATGAAAAACAGTGATATCCGCAAAGCCGTACTAACCGCGCTCCAGCGCAATATCTCAGATGCAGTGACATGGTTCGATGGTCGTCCTGGGTTTCTGGATGAGCAGGATCTTCCGGCGGTTGCGGTTTACCTTTCTGACGCCCGGGCCTCGGATGAAAGTGTTGATGAAGATATGTGGACAGCCGTGCTGCATGTTGAGGTGTTTCTAAAAGCCACGGCTACAGACAGTGCTCTGGATTCCTGGATGGAGGACCGCATCTATCCGGCAATGGCTGATGTTCCCGAACTGGCAAATCTTCTCGAATTGATGGCGGCTCAGGGGTATGACTATCAGCGCGATGAAGAGGCCATGACGTGGGGATCTGCCGACCTCAGTTATTCCATCAGCTACATTATGTGAGGACGTAATGACTACACCAAACCCACTGGCGCCGGTAAAGGGTGCCACCACCACGCTCTGGATTTATTCCGGGTCGGGCAACCCATTCGTTAACCCATTATCGGATGTTGACTGGACGCGCCTGGCAAAGATTAAAGACCTGCAGCCCGGTGAACTGACTGCCGAATCAAACGATGATACCTACCTGGACGACGAAGATGCCGACTGGACTGCTACCGCGCAGGGGCAGAAATCGGCGGAGGAGGCCAGTTTTACGCTGGCCTGGAAACCTGCCGAGAGCGGGCAGCAGGCTCTGGTTCGCTGGTTTGATGACGGTACCGTGCTGGCGTACAAAATCAAATACCCGAATGGCGCCATTGATGTGTTCCGTGGCTGGGTAAGCAGCCTGGGTAAAACGGTGACGGCAAAAGACACCATTACCCGTTCTGTCAAAATCAGCAATAACGGCAAGCCAGGCCTTGCTGAAGACAGCGCTGCTGCAGCGATTGCCGTAACCGGCGTCAGCCTGGATAAATCGACCACCACTGTTGCGGTTGCTGCCACTACCACGCTGAATGTCACCGTGGGGCCAGCCAGCGCAAGCGATCAATCTTTCCGGGCCACCACCACGGATGCAGGTAAAGCCACAGTGACTGTCGCCGGTACGGTGCTGACGGTAACAGGCATTGCCGTCGGAACCGCCGACATTATCGTGATGACCAACGACGGGCTTTTTGTCGCGACCTGTAAAGTCACCGTTTCCTGACTTCCGGGGCTGTGGCCCCGCTTTCTGGAGTAACCCATGTTTTTAAAAAGTGAGCCGTTCGAACGCAACGGTAAGACCGTCACGCTCTACGAACTGTCGGCGCTGCAGCGTATTGAGCATCTTGAACACCTGAAGACGCTGGAAAGTATCACCGATGCCGACATGCAGGCGGCGATGGATATGACGATTAAATCCGGCGCACTGCTGGTGGCCATGTCTTTATGGCATGGACATCCCCTGAAAGGGACGCACTAAACGCCGAAAGAAGACGTTGAGCAGATCCAGAATGAAGTGCTGATGACCTGGCCGCTGGAGATTGTTTCCGCAGCAGAGTACAGCGTGAAGCTGTTATCCGGCATGGTGCCGCTGCAGGAAGCGAATGATCCAGAGGATATCGCTGTGACTGAGCCGGTCAGTCTGGAAAAGTCCTCGCCAGCGAGCTGACATTCGTCCTGAAACTGGCGCGTGAATTTCGCCGCCCGGACTGGCGCGCCATGCTTGCTGGTATGTCGTCAACGGAATACGCCGACTGGCGAACGTTCTACCAGGACAATTTTTTTAATGATGTGCAACTGGATGCACATTTTTCCTCGCTGATGCATATCGTCATTACCGCGCTTGACCCCAAAACCACATCAACCCCTGCCAGCTTCAGCCTGCTTTCACCTTCTGCGGAGGATATTGCCGATGATGAACCTGGTGACGCTGTGCTGATGGCAAAGGCCGAGGGCATTTCAGGAGGTGTTCGCTATGGCCCAGACGGCAGTGGGTGACCTGGTCGTTAACCTTGACGTTAATTCGTCAAAGTTCAACGAGCAGATGGAGTACGTAAAAAGGCAGTTTAAGCAGACGGGTGACGCAGCGAATGACTCTGCTCTGAAGGTGCAGCAGTCATTTACCCGCCAGGAGAGCGCTGCGAAGAAGGCCGGTATTTCAGTCGGCCAGTACAACGCGGCGATGCGTATGCTGCCTGCGCAGTTTACGGATATCGCCACTCAGCTGGCCGGTGGGCAGAGTCCGTGGCTTATCCTGCTGCAGCAGGGCGGTCAGGTGAAAGACTCCTTTGGCGGTATTATTCCGACCTTTCGGGCGCTGCTGGGCACCATATCGCCGGTGATGGTAGGTGTTGGCGCGCTGGCTGCCGCCACTGGCGCGGTGGTTTACGCCTGGTATCAGGGCTCGTCCACGCTGTCTGATTTCAACAAAACGCTGGTTCTGTCCGGTAATACTGCCGGGCTGACCTCAAACCGCATGCTGGTGCTGGCGAAATCCGGCGAGCAGGCAGGACTCACGTTTAACCAGACCAGCAGCGCGCTGACGGAGCTGGTCAACGCCGGAGTGCGTGCCGGTGCCCGGTTCGATGAGATGAGCCAGGCGGTAGCGAAATTTACCGATGCGTCGGGCGTGCCGGTCGATAAGGTGGCGGCGGCATTCGGCAAACTGACGAACGATCCGACCTCTGGTCTGATTGCCATGGCGCAGCAGTTCCACAACGT
>NZ_JAOWDM010000089.1:0-2179 GCF_030334645.1 Citrobacter sp. Cc139 | reverse complement strand
TTAGATACAGTTCGATTTACCTGAAGCGCCCCTATACCATGACATGCTGATTGCTGGCTATTACCACCAGTCCCTCCCTGCGTAACACTCAGGGAAGTCGTCAGACCGGAAAGACTCGTGATATCGCTGTTACTGCCTTTTTTAGCGTAACCTTCAAGCTCTGTTTTATCTGCCTTTTCCGAAAGCGCTGTGGTAATACTTCCCCAGGCTGGCCCTGTATAAGAACTGCCATCCGGCAGCCTTACCGTGATGTTTCCCGTACCGCTGAATACCTGCTGCCAGTTTTGCTTATCGTAGTTCAGCCCGCGCAGGGCTTCAGCGCTTTGAGCAACCAGCGCGGCTGTCACCATATTAAGAGCAACACGTGGGACAGCAGACCAGGCCACACCAGACTGTGTTGGCCCGGTAAAATTGCTGACCAGCGTCAACGCTGCACCGCTTTCCACTGATTTAACCGGGAGCGTATAGGGAACGCCGCCGACAGTGACAACAATAAAATCTCCGGCCGCCACCTCGGTAGTAAACGCGGTCCCGTTGCCAGCGACCACAGCAGAGTTATTCGTCAGGGTTAAAGTTCCTGCTGACATAGTTTTTCCTCAGTACATATTCGGAAGGATTAGAATGGGCATGGCGATATTTCTGTTTCTGGTCATATCCCATGAGCCGGAATTACGGTCTGTAAATACTTTGTTGTAGGCTGACCTGACGTTACCGCCTGACATAACCACGCCTTTGGTTCTGATATTTCCCCATCCACCAATCATTCGTACCTGAACGCCGGTGTAGACTATCTGGCAGAACCCGCCGCCTATATCCTGGAATGCGTCGGTTATCTGGATTTGTCGGTCATATACAAACGGGCGTTTCAGCGTGGAGAACGTGACCTGGCCTGCGGCGTTGGTCATTGTGATACCGTCGCCACCGATAGGAGCCGTCTGGTTGAATACCACCAGGTCAATCGTTGCTGTGCCTTCTAAGTCATCCCGCCCTGTGTAGGAAATATCGCGAACGATGATGTTGCCGCCATCAAACCCTACCGACACATTCGGGTTATCCCATTTGCCGAAAGGAATACCGCTCACCGGAAGCGGCGCGCTGCCGTTAACCGTAATGCGCCCGGAATAAGCGCAGGTCATCAGCGCGGCCTGGTTGGATATGGCGGTAAAGTCAGTCGAGTTTGAAACCAGTAATCCTTCGTTATAAGTCGCCGCAGGCAGCAGTTCCATGACATAACCAGACCAGTCCGGAGTGATGGCCTTCCCCCCGATGGTCTCTGCGCCAATGATGACCCCGGCGTCCCCGTTTCGGGTGACACCTGTCATAATGGCCACATCAAATTCAGCATAGGAATAGATGTAGATGGGGTTAGTTGGCACAACGATAGCCAGTGAGCCGGGAACAAGTGGTGTATTGACCGGGTACTGCATTGACTGGGATGACCAGCCCGAGAACGATGTGCAAAAACTGGGGGCTCGCAGCCCCGCAGTAATTGCCATTGCCGGACGGCCATCGTTATAGTCGATTAATATCCCCTCAGGCATATCACCACCTCCCTACTACAACCCGACCACCACCGGACAAATTGACCGTCAGTCCATTCCCGTTGATTACGACGGTGTTATTGGTGCCGTTAAATGCAAATGCTCCGCCATCTGCGTACAGGCTTCCATGAAACTCTGCATTCCCTGATTTTGGTAATTTCCATCCACGCCCGCCCGGACCTGCTATAAAGTTTGATGACTGCAGGCTGTCAGTAATTTTTCCGAAATCAATGGAGGCATCACGGAAAAACGCATCACTGATAAACACCTGACCATTCACCACTGCAAAGGGTGAATATTGCGTATCACCGCTGCCACTCATCAGGACGAATTGATTGGCGTTAAATCCGACACGAGTGACTACCGGTTTACCCGCTTCGGCCAGCACTGCAATCGACATCCCGGCGTTATACATCACACCGTTAATCCGGACTCCGGTTTTGAGGGTGTAAATTGCAGATGCTCCTGTAGCATCAACTACGGCGGTGAGCTTATCTTCCAGCGCTGCAGTCACATCATTGAACTGCGCCTGCACCTGCGTGGACATTTCAGCCATCGCTTTATCAACATCTGCAATGGTCGTTTTAACCACCAGAATATCCGCGCGCACTTCGCCGTACTGCGCCCACTGGTGTTCC
>NZ_JAOWDM010000088.1:0-92756 GCF_030334645.1 Citrobacter sp. Cc139 | reverse complement strand
CGGTAGTTCAGTTGGTTAGAATACCTGCCTGTCACGCAGGGGGTCGCGGGTTCGAGTCCCGTCCGTTCCGCCACTTATTAAGAGCCCTGAGCTAACGCTCAGGGCTTTTTCTTTGCCTGCGATTTAATTATTGCTAAATTCGCAAAAATCCTCTGCATTTTTCATTCTTTTTCTATAAAGCGCTGAAGTTCATAATCCTCTCCGTAAACGAACATTGTGATTAAAAAGAGGAATTTCATGACTATCCCTGCATTCGGTTTAGGTACTTTTCGCCTGAAAGACGACGTGGTTATCGCTTCTGTTAAAACGGCGCTAGAGCTGGGCTACCGTGCTGTCGACACTGCGCAAATCTATGATAATGAAGCGGCTGTTGGCCAGGCGATTGCTGAGAGCGGCGTACCACGTAGCGAGCTGTACATCACCACCAAGATCTGGATTGAAAACCTTAGCAAAGACAAGCTGATCCCAAGCCTGAAAGAGAGCCTGAAAAAACTTCGTACGGATTATGTCGATCTGACGCTAATCCACTGGCCATCTCCGGGTGACGCCGTATCTGTCGAAGAATGTATGCAGGCATTGCTTGAAGCTAAAGAACAAGGGCTGACTCGCGAAATTGGCATTTCAAACTTCACCATTCCGCTGATGGAAAAAGCCATTGCTACAGTGGGCGTGGAGAACATCGCCACTAACCAGATTGAACTGTCTCCGTATCTGCAGAGCCGTCGGGTGGTTGACTGGGCGAAAGCGCACGGTATCCACATCACCTCTTACATGACGCTGGCTTACGGTAAAGCGCTGAAAGATGAAGTGATTGCACGCATCGCCGCAAAACACAATGCCACTCCGGCACAGGTTATCCTGGCATGGGCAATGGGAGAAGGTTACTCAGTAATTCCTTCTTCCACCAAGCGTGAAAACCTGGCAAGTAACCTACTGGCACTGGAACTGCATCTGGATGCCGAAGATAGAGCAGCGATCGCGGCACTGGATTGCAACGATCGCCTGGTTAGCCCGGAAGGTCTGGCCCCTGAGTGGGATTAATTGCCTGACCCTTTGTACCCTTTAACCCTCTTTCACAGCTCCTTCAGGAGCTGTTTTTATATGTTCACTTAAGAAGTCGATAAATGCCCGGATACGTGTACTGACGGCACGATCGCTGTAGTAAACGGCGCTGAAAGGCATTTCTACCGGCAGACGCTTATCGGCCAGCAGTTCCACCAGTTCTCCCTGCTCGATCTCTTTGTCAATCATATAATCTGAAAGACATGCAATGCCGTTACCGCTCAGGCAAAGCTGTTTTAACGTTTCCCCGCTGTTGGAAGAAATCCCACATTCGACCTCATGGAGCTGCCCATCGCTACAGGCTATTGGCCAGGTATTGAGCGAGATGGGTTCAGAAAACCCCAGACACAGGTGCCGTTTTAACTCTTCAACACTCTCTGGCTTGCCAAAACGGGCAATATAGTCAGGTGAAGCGATAATCTTGCGGTAGCTGGTAAATAACGGACGTGCGCGCAGACTTGAATCAGTCAACGTGCCTGCGCGTATCGCAACATCCACTTTTCGTTCAATAAGATTGATGAACGTTTCTGAGGAGACAAGAGACAACGTCATCTCGGGATACCGCTCACGGAACGGTTTAATCAGCGGCATCAGGAAATGCAGCATTACCGGCGTTGCCGCATCGATACGCAGTAAGCCGCGTGGGGTATTACGTGATTCCATGATTTCCGTTTCTGCTGCAGCCATTTCTTGCAGTATCTGCTGCACGCGCCTGAAGTATCGCTCACCTTCTTCAGTCAGGCTCAGTTGTCGGGTCGTACGATTAAGCAGACTGACGCCGAGCTTCATCTCCAGCTTTTTAACTGCC
Organism: Citrobacter sp. Cc139; assembly: GCF_030334645.1. Lineage (NCBI taxonomy): Bacteria > Pseudomonadati > Pseudomonadota > Gammaproteobacteria > Enterobacterales > Enterobacteriaceae > Citrobacter > Citrobacter sp. Cc139. The sequence continues at coordinate 90,886 of NZ_JAOWDM010000088.1, read as the reverse complement.
CGGCTGACAGCGGAATTTGCCTGTCCAAGCTGCTCTGCCGCCCGGCTGAAGCTGCCGCTTTCCACGACAGCAACAAAAATTGCAAGTTCTTCGGAGGTTGCTTTCATTTTTGCACCTGAAGCAAAATTAAATTGATATTTTGAATATTTTTGTCATTAAAACATCCAGGCATACTGCGTGTCATCTGATTACTGATGTTATGGAGTTATTTATGCCTCTCGCTTTATTTGCACTGACAATAAGTGCCTTCGCTATTGGCACGACTGAGTTTGTGATTGTCGGCCTGGTGCCGACCATTGCTCAACAACTGGCGATCTCGTTACCTTCCGCCGGAATGTTGGTTTCAATCTATGCGCTGGGCGTGGCTATTGGCGCGCCGGTGCTGACTGCTCTGACCGGACGCTTACCGCGTAAACAGTTACTGGTCGCGCTGATGGTCTTGTTTACGGCCGGGAATTTGCTGGCATGGCAGGCTCCGGGCTATATGACATTAATCGTCGCCCGTCTGCTGACGGGGCTGGCGCACGGTGTGTTCTTCTCAATTGGCTCTACCATCGCGACAAGTCTGGTGCCGAAAGAGAAAGCGGCTTCCGCGATCGCCATTATGTTTGGCGGCTTAACGGTGGCGCTGGTTACGGGCGTGCCGCTGGGGACATTCATCGGTCAGCATTTTGGCTGGCGCGAAACTTTTCTTGCGGTATCAATGTTAGGCGTGATTGCGCTGATTAGTAGCCAACTGCTGATCCCGGCCAACATTCCCGGTCGGGCGGCCGCCAGCATTCGTGACCAGGTGAAAGTGCTGACCCATCCTCGTCTGTTGCTGATTTACGCCGTTACGGCGCTGGGCTATGGCGGTGTATTCACGGCATTCACCTTCCTGGCGCCGATGATGCAGGATCTGGCAGGATTCTCCCCGGCAGCAGTAAGCTGGATCTTGCTGGGCTATGGCGTATCTGTGGCTATCGGCAATATCTGGGGCGGCAAACTGGCAGATAAGCATGGTGCCGTTCCTGCGCTGAAATTTATATTCGCCGCACTGTTTGTTCTGCTGATGGTCTTCCAGGTGACCGCATCCACTCAGTACGCCGCACTGGCCACTATTCTGGTGATGGGGATCTTTGCCTTTGGCAACGTACCGGGTTTGCAGGTCTACGTTGTTCAGAAAGCCGAACAATTCACGCCTAATGCGGTAGATGTGGCATCAGGACTCAACATTGCAGCGTTTAACATTGGTATTGCATTGGGTTCAGTGATTGGCGGGCAAACGGTGGAGCATTACGGTTTGGCGCAGACGCCGTGGATTGGCGCCCTCATTGTTCTGGTGGCTTTCTTACTGATGGGCGTCAGCGGTCGCCTTGATAAACCTGTACGCATTGCTCTGGGGTAAATCATTGATGTAAGCGCCCACTTACGAAACAAACTGCAATTGTTCGTTGAAAGTGAGTGCTAAAATCCCTATAACAGAAGAACCAGTCCGGCTGCGGACTGGTTGACGTTACAGAGGTTTGAAAGTCTAAAGTGCGAAAAAACACCTATGCCATGCGTTATGTTGCCGGACAGCCCGTTGAGCGGATTTTACCGCCAGGGTCGTTTGCGCATATTGGCCAGGCATTACCCGCAGGCGCTCCGTTAAGCAGTGAAGATCGCATTCGCGTACTGGTATGGAATATTTTTAAGCAGCAGCGTGCAGAATGGCAGTCGGTGCTGAAAAATTTTGGCAAAGATGCGCATCTGGTGTTATTGCAGGAAGCGCAAACCACGCCTGAACTGGTGCAGTTTGCGACCGCTAACTATCTCGCTGCCGACCAGGTACCCGCCTTTGTGCTGCCTCAGCACCCCTCTGGCGTCATGACACTTTCTGCCGCCCATCCTGTTTACTGCTGTCCATTGCGCGAGCGTGAGCCTATTTTACGGCTGGCGAAATCGGCATTGGTGACGGTTTACCCATTGCCTGATACGCGTTTATTGATGGTGGTGAATATCCACGCGGTAAATTTCAGCCTCGGCGTTGATGTTTATAGTAAGCAGTTACTTCCTATTGGCGATCAAATTGCCCATCACAGCGGTCCGGTGATCATGGCGGGTGATTTTAATGCCTGGAGCCGTCGACGGATGAATGCGCTGTACCGCTTTGCGCGCGAAATGTCGCTGCGCCAGGTGCGCTTTACCGACGATCAACGCCGACGCGCGTTTGGTCGCCCTCTCGATTTTGTGTTCTATCGTGGTTTGAACGTGAGTGAAGCCTCTGTGCTGGTCACCCGCGCATCCGATCACAATCCGCTACTCGTTGAATTCAGTCCCGGCAAACCTGAACAATAACGGTGTGTCAGGTCTGCCGTAGGGCAGACCTGTAGTGGTGCTGCCCTTCTTATTAAACAACAACCGAAGGACAACACAATGACAACACGCTCCCATCATGACAACGTCGAAAAACAGTTTGGCTCTCAGGCTAATGTCTATTTGACCAGTGCGGTACATGCCTCTGGCCGCGATTTGCAACGCCTGTCCGCAAGATTGTCAGCATTTCCGCAAGCCCGGTTACTGGATATGGGATGCGGAGCAGGGCATGCCAGTTTTGTGGCTGCGCAACACGTCAGGCAGGTCGTAGCTTATGATTTATCTTCACAAATGCTTGAAGTGGTGGCGGAGGCGGCAAAAGACAGGGGGCTGGAAAACCTCTCCACGCGCCAGGGTTATGCCGAAAGCCTGCCATTTGAAGATAACGCGTTTGATGTGGTGATTAGCCGCTATTCCGCGCATCACTGGCATGATGTCGGGCGCGCGCTGCGGGAGGTGAACCGCGTCCTGAAGCCCGGCGGCGTACTGATCGTGATGGATGTGATGTCGCCGGGTCACCCTGTACGTGATATCTGGTTACAAACCGTGGAAGCGTTGCGTGATACCTCGCACGTACGCAATTATTCCAGCGGGGAGTGGCTGTCTTTAATCAATGACGCGAATCTCATTGCTGACACCTTGTTAACTGACCGCTTGCCGCTGGAGTTCAGTTCGTGGGTTGCGCGGATGCGTACGCCTGCGGCGTTGACCGAAGCGATTCGTTTATACCAGGAGAGTGCATCTGCTGACGTGAAGGCCTACTTTGCATTACAGGAAGAGGGATCGTTTACCAGCGACACGATAATGGTAGAGGCGCATAAAGCAGGATAAATAAAAAAGGCACTGGGGGGAAACCAGTGCCTTCATTTCTACAATGTTATCAGGAGTCCGGCATACCGTTGTTTTTCACAAACAACGTTAGCTGATCGCCAGGCTGCAGGTTATCCGTGTCGCTATTCCAGCGCATCACATCTTTGATGTTAACCCCGTGACGTTTGGCAATGCTCGACAGCGAGTCGCCCTTACGCACACGATAGGTGATGCTATCGCTGTTATTAGCCAGGCGCTGCGCGCTGGTTCCAGCGCCTACCGTCAGGCTTTGGCCTACTTTCAGGGAAGAACCACGCAGATTGTTCCACTGTTTCAGGTCTTTTGTGCTCACGCCAAGACGTGAAGCAACACCAGAAAGCGTATCGCCAGAGCGAACTTTGTAGCTACGGCTGTTCAGCGGCGTGTTATCCGCGAGCAGCGTTGACTGCACGGCTGCAATTTCGCCTGAAGCCAGAGACTCACGCAGCTTTTCTGCATGCTTCTTTGGCACCATCACATATTGCGGACCGCTGGCACCCAACGTGGAGCCTTTCACGCCTGCATTGAAGGTCTTCAGCTTGCTGACGGATATACCCGCCATATCGGCAACCTGAGCCATCTCAACCGGGCTATTCAAGCGAACACGTGCCAATGCGCGGCTTTCGTCTGTTGTAGGCAGACGCACGCCATAGCGCTTGCTGTTTTTGAGAATATCGCTCAAAGCCAGCATTTTGGGCACATACAGCTTCGTTTCCTGAGGCAACGGTAACGACCAGAAGTCGGTGGATTTACCACGCGCTTTGTTCGTTTTGATCGCCTTCATCACGCGACCTTCACCGCTATTATAAGCAGCAATGGTCAGTAGCCAGTCGCCATCAAACATCTTGTTCAGACGCTGCATCATGTCGAGCGCGGCAGTGGTGGAAGCCACAATGTCGCGACGTGCATCATAATTGCGGGTCTGCTTTAAACCATAATTGCGCCCCGTGCTCGGAATGATCTGCCAAATACCTGCGGCATTGGCGCCAGACGTTGCGTGAGGATCAAAAGCGCTCTCCACTATGGGTAGTAATACCAGTTCCATTGGCATGTTACGTTTCTTAACCTGCCCGGCTATCCAGTACATATACGGCTCTGCCCGTAAAGTTACATCGTGGAGATAGCTCTTATTGCGTAAATACTTCTGTTTCTGTTCGCGAATCCGGCTGTTTTCCGGAATTCCCATCTTTAGCTCGTCACCAATGAAAGCCCACAAATCTTGATCAGCAGCGATAGATGTTCCATCGTCCATCCATCGCGCCTGACTTGTAAACTTTCCTGCTTCCCCTTGACCAGCTGCAGAAAGGCTCTGTGCGTGCTGTTGGACGTTACCAGTATTCTGGCACCCAACAAGCAGGACAGAGGCGAGTAATATCGCTTTTGCCTTCATGTGTGTGTCAATAGTTGCTTAAAAGACGACCGATCATAACGGCGAAGTTTTCAAAAGGCAACCCGGAATTGTCAGAACGTATCTTTCTTTGACCTTAACCAGGCAAAACGCTCTTCAGGTTGTTGCAATATTGTTTCTTTGTTTATTTCATTAATTAAATCAATATCTTCAGTTCGCAAAAAAATATTATTTCGCCGCTCATTTTTCAGAATTACGGGTAGTGTCATTTGTTTTTTTACGCGTAACTCATTAACTTTACGATAATATTCATTTATGAACGAATCGTGCGGGAGGATGCTTAAAGCAAACTTCATATTTGCTAATGTGTACTCATGCGCGCAACAAATCAAAGTATCATCGGGAAGTGCGCTGATCTTTTTAAGTGATTGATACATCTGTGTTGCAGTACCTTCGAAAAGCCGACCGCAGCCACCAGAAAAGAGCGTGTCGCCACAAAACAGGTAAGGGTGACTAAAGTAACAGATATGTCCTAAAGTGTGACCCGGCGTAGCAATTACCTTAAATTCATGCCCCAATACGAGAGCAATATCGCCATCTTCGACTATGTGCGTCGTTCCCTTATCTTGCGTTTCAGCCGGTCCGTATACCACTATTTGTGGGAAGTGTTGCAGGAGTTCTTTCACGCCGCCAACGTGATCCTGATGATGGTGGGTCAGCAGAATGGCCTCTGGCACCCAGTTATGTTCTGCAATGGCTTGCAGAACTGGGGCGGCTTCTCCCGGGTCAACAATCAGACAATGTTGGTCATTATTTGACAGGACCCAGATGTAATTGTCCTGAAATGCAGGAATACTGTTAAGATTCATATCTTACCTCTCAATGCGAAACGGAAGGTTATGATGAAACCGGCAAGGATCCCTCAAACTGTCGTAGCGCCCGTGAGCTGGGATGATTTACCCTGGGGCGAATACTATCGTGAGGCGCTGGAGCATCAGCTTAACCCGTGGTTCGCAAAAATGTACGGTTTTCATCTGCTTAAAATTGGTAATTTAAGCGCAGAAATCGATTCTGAAGCGTGCGCGGTTTCTCATCAGGTAAATGTTTCTTTGCTGGGTTCTCCCATGCAGGTAACGGCCGATCCTTTACATCTGCCCTTTGCCGACAAGTCGGTGGATGTCTGTTTGTTGGCCCATACGTTACCGTGGTGTGACGATCCGCATCGGTTACTGCGCGAAGCCGATCGTGTGCTGATTGATGACGGCTGGTTGATTCTGAGCGGGTTTAATCCGGTAAGCCTGATGGGACTGCGTAAACTGGTGCCGGTATTGCGCAAGACCCCGCCTTACAACAGCCGGATGTTTACCCTCATGCGTCAACTGGACTGGCTCTCTTTGCTAAATTTTGAAGTGCTGCACTACAGCCGCTTTCATGTTCTGCCCTGGAACAAGAAAGGCGGGAAAATGTTAAGCGCCCATATTCCTGCCCTGGGATGTTTGCAACTGGTGGTCGCACGTAAGCGAACCATCCCACTTACGCTCAACCCAATGAAACAAAATAAAAGCAAAACGCCTATCCGCCAGGCCGTTGGCGCTACCCGGCAATACCGCAAGCCGGACGCTTAAGACTCGGCCTGATACCCAATATCATCCTGAGTGGGACTCATTGCCGCGGCGCGCGCAAGCTCATCACAGCGTTCGTTTTCCGGATGGCCCGCATGGCCTTTAACCCATTCCCATTTGATTTGATGCGGACCCAGCGCGGCATCCAGACGTTTCCACAGATCGACGTTCTTTACCGGTTTTTTATCTGCCGTTTTCCAGCCGCGTTTCTTCCAATTGTGGATCCATTGTGTAATGCCCTGGCGCACATACTGGCTGTCGGTGCTGAGTATCACTTCACACTGTTCTTTCAGGGCTTCCAGCGCAACGATTGCCGCCATCAGCTCCATGCGATTATTGGTTGTGAGGTTGTACCCTTCACTAAAGGTTTTTTCGCGCCCGCGATAGCGTAAAATTGCCCCGTAACCACCTGGCCCTGGATTTCCCAGGCAAGAACCATCGGTGAAAATTTCTACCTGTTTAAGCATCTCTGGTAGACTTCCTGTTTTAGCAAATCGAAATCAAACGATAAGTCTGACATAAATGACCGTTATGAGCACTGGAATTACACGACAGGTAGTCCTTGATACCGAAACCACCGGTATGAACCAGATTGGCGCCCACTACGAAGGCCACAAGATCATTGAGATCGGTGCGGTCGAAGTGGTGAACCGCCGCCTGACCGGTAATAACTTCCACGTTTACCTGAAGCCGGATCGGCTGGTGGATCCGGAAGCGTTTGGCGTACACGGAATCGCAGACGAATTCCTGCTCGATAAGCCTACGTTTGCCGAGGTGGCCGACGAGTTTCTCGACTACATTCGCGGCGCGGAGCTGGTCATCCATAACGCATCGTTTGATATCGGCTTTATGGATTACGAGTTTGCTAAGCTCAATCGTGATATTCCGAAAACCAACGAATTTTGCAAAATAACCGATAGCCTGGCGCTGGCAAGGAAAATGTTTCCTGGCAAGCGAAACAGCCTCGATGCGTTATGCTCGCGCTATGAAATAGACAACAGTAAACGAACCCTGCATGGCGCATTGCTCGATGCCCAGATTCTGGCCGACGTTTATCTGATGATGACCGGTGGGCAGACCACCATGGCGTTCTCGATGGAAGGTGACAGCCAGCAGCAAAATGACACGGGGATCCAGCGCATTGTTCGGCAGTCCAGTAAACTACGCGTTGTTTTCGCCACTGATGAGGAGTTAGCGGCCCATGAATCGCGCCTTGACCTGGTGCAGAAGAAGGGTGGAAGTTGTCTCTGGCGGGCGTAAATGACCCAATTACAGTGCAGAAATGACCATTCGGGTGATTTTTGCAGCAAACGATTAAAAACGTGAGAAAAAGCGTTGACGAGGCGCGAGGCAATCCGTAATATTCGCTTCGTTCCCGAGCGGAACACAACGCGGAGTGGTAGTTCAGTTGGTTAGAATACCTGCCTGTCACGCAGGGGGTCGCGGGTTCGAGTCCCGTCCATTCCGCCACTATTCAGAAAGCCTGAATCAGAAATGATTCAGGCTTTCGTCGTTTTAGCCCACCCCAAATAACAATCCCATCATTACACTGCATTGCTACCTCCGCGCTGCCGGGCGGGAAACACATCAGGTCATCCTTAACCCGACGCATATCGTAGAGGCGATTAACCCGCGAAGTGATTCATCACGCAGGCGAAGCGGGGTGAAAAGTTATCGCCAATAAGAACCGTTTCCTCATTCAGGCGCTTCAGCATATACAGCTTGTCGGCACGTTCGTAAGCGTCGAAGAAGAGGTAATCGACAGCATCCGTTGCGTCATCATCGGGGGATTTTTCACGTCCATCGGGAGTGAGCATGAAAACGCCTGCGGTATGGCCGAGCGGACGGGCGTAGCGAAAGAACAGTTTTCGGCTAACAGTGAACTCACCATCATCACTTTTGAATTTCCCCTGTACTGACAATGAAAGGTGTCCGGAATTGTAGCTAGTGATCAGCATAATTCCGTTGAGTTCCTTTTTGCTATTTTGGATGTCGAGTATCGACGTAAATTCCGATGAGCATGAAAAGCTGATTTCTTGTTTCTTCGCATTCCCGACAATAATGAAAAAAGCAATGGCCGCCAGCCCAAAAATGGCAATTACCACTGACCACAGTAAAGGAGAGTGATCGCTTTCCTGCTTCATATCATTCCTCATAATGACGATACTGGCTGACGCAATGGTAATAGCCGAGGTTTAGTCCGCATTCAGCGGCAAACGACCACTCAACCAGGTTATGGTTGCTCGCCCACGTATTAAGATAGAGATCTTTTGGATGCGAACAGTTTGGGTTAATCCCTACTGACTTGAATATATCCAGCGCTTTCTTTTCAGTTATGGTATCGGTAAGAGCATTCCCTAATATATGTACCCGGCATTGCTCGTAGTCGATTGTCCGCAGAATAGCTGCGTCCGTCATGGCGATTTCATTGGGTATCCATGTTAACCACGCTGTCGCCAGCACTGCGATACCGGTGATTAACGTTGTTATCGCGACTGGCCATCGGTTTCGGTTCTTTTTGTTGAGCTTCTTTGCAACATGGGCAATTCGCGCTGGAGTTTGCGCCTCTTCCAGTTGCTGAATATTGATATTGACGTCGCCCATCCGAAATCCCATTCTCGGAATGGTGACGATGAGCTCGGCAGGGTGACCCGTTGACGTTATTGCTTTACGCAGAAATGAAATGTGCTGGTTGAGATTGGCATCCGTCGCCCGGGCGCCATTATGCTGGAAAACATTCAGCAGAATTTCATCGCGCGAGGAAATCTCTTTACCATTTTGCAACAAATAGAGCAGTAATTGCGTTGCCACATTATTCAATGTCGCCATTTCACCCGATGTCAGGTCTTTTAGGGTATTTTTATTTGGTCTGAAAACTAAGCCATCACCAATAATTACGGATTTAATTTTGTTTATTGGTATATGAGAAATCACTGATGTCTCCTTTAAAGCAGGATATCTCGCATTCGAGTGGGGGAAGCAATAGCATAACATAATTTATTTATAAAAAATGGTTGCGCCATAGATCGCTTCATTAATATTTATATAACAATATTTTAATATTTCTTATAAGTTGTCTCATTCTCCTTTCTCTCTGTCACTATCTTATTGTCATTACTCGCTTTTGATATCCACTTTCATTTTTACAAAACTTTCATAAATACATTTTGCCTGGTATCCGGACTAAATAAAAAAATAGTTGATAGATAAAAGCTCTATAAAAATGCAAAATAATAGATATTAACACTGGTATGTGCCTGGATTCTGGTGGTTTTTTAGGTAAACGATCGTTATGCAGGCGGTGATACAACACGATTCCCTGAGTTTGATTAATACCGTATTTTTGCATTGTGTCATTTTTCTGCCGACTTAATATAAGCCCCGAAACAGCCTGAACAGCTGTGGACGGTATTTCGTATTGAATGCCAATGATGTTCAAAATAAGGGGCGGGTTGAGATGGATTGTTTGCAGGGATATGCGCTACCGCCACCTGCAGATCAGCATTTCCCTGACGTTAAGTGTCTGCGGAAATAGATCGTCGGAATAACTAAAAACGGATATAAGGTTAAGTAGTAATATGAAAATGAAAAACGTGGCTGTGGCCTGCGCGCTGATGGCGGGAATGACTTTGACTGCCTCTTCTGCTTTCGCTGCAAAAAATGTCGAGCCGACTAACGGTAAAATTCAATTCACCGGTTCTCTGGTTAATTCCGCATGTGGTCTGGCACCTGAATCCAGCCCGGTGCAGGTTAATTTTGGTGAGATCCCAACCTCTCAGTTAAAAGACAACCAACGCGCTGGCGTTAAGCATGCCAAAATCGTTCTTCAGGGCTGCGACACCACCGTTGCGAAAACGGCCACTGTGACCTATACCCCGGCAACAATTGATACCGACAACAACGCCCTGGCCGCATTCACCTCTGGTACTGCAAAGGGCGCGGGTATTGGTATGGTTGACAGCGGCAACCAGGACGTGGAATGGGGTAAAGCTGCCTCTCAGGTCAACATCACTGACGGCGAAACCGACATTGATTTCGTTGCTTATCTGCAGGCAAACAACGCTTCTGCAGCGGTAACGCCGGGTGATTTCGAATCTACCGTTAATTTCCAGATCGACTATCAGTAATTACCCGCAGCGGGCGCATTAATGCGCCTGCTTAACCCTTCCTGCGAATAACTGAAAGGAAATACGGTTATGCCTGGATGGCGAATTTTACTGCTTTTTGTCTTTATCTCGCCTGCATGGGTTATGGCTGGCGCCAATCGTCTAAACAGTACGCCCGGCAAAATGCGCATGCGAGGAAATATTATTGAGGCAGCCTGTTATGTTGATCCGCGCGACCGGTCGCTACTGGTTGAATTCGATGATCTCTCTGCCAGAGATATTTCCGGAAGACCAGAAAAAGTGTCCGCGCATGATTTCAGTATTCATTTGCTGGGATGTTCATTAGGGGATTCTCAACATTCCGGGAATGTGTTTCAACGCGCCAATATTACCTTTTCTGGTGCGCCTGACAGGGACAATCCTGATTATCTGAGCGTGCAGTCGGAAACTGAAAATTTAGCAATAGAAATATACGACAGCAAAGGACAGCAAATTCGTCTGGGCGAACCATCACCAGATTATGTGCTTAACCCAGGGAAGAACACACTCAACTTTACGGCTTATTTGATCTCCCGTAACGGAAGAATGACATCCGGCGAATTTACTGCGGTCACGCATTTTGTTGTGAATTATCTCTGAGCTGCACTGCAATTCGGGTATCTGAAGGTTTGCGAACGAAAATGATCACGCTGAAAACAGATAAAAAACGCCTGGCGCTATTTATTACTCTGGTTTGTGCCTCTGCATGGGCTGAAGCGGATGAGGCCGTTGAATTTAATACTGACGTACTGGACGCCAGTGACCGACAGAATGTCGATTTGCAGCGTTTTTCCGAAGGCAACTTTGTGACTCCCGGAGAATATCTGCTGGATGTTCGAATTAACAGCCAGGAAATTCCTCAGCAGTCGATCCGCTATATTGTCGATCCTGCCAACCCGCATAAATCCATGGCGTGTCTGACGCAGCAACAACTCGAATTACTGGCGCTCAAAGAAGAGGCGCTGACCTATATTCATCCGATTAGCGCGACCTGCTATGACATTTCCCGTCTGCCGGGCGTAGCGTTGAATAATAGCGCAGGCGTACTGGACATTACCGTGCCGCAGGCATGGATGAAATATACCGATCCCGACTGGACGCCGCCGGAGCGCTGGGATAATGGCGTCGCCGGGCTGATTTTTGACTACAGCATCTCGGGTCAGGCCACACATTACGAGCAGGGGGGCGATCATTACCGCTCTCTTTCTGGCTACGGGCAAACAGGCTTTAACCTCGGCGCGTGGCGCTTTCGCGGGCAGTATCAGGCCAATTACGCTTCCGATGATAATCGTGGGCGTATCGACTGGGATCAGATCTATGCTTATCGCCCATTACCGATGCAGGCGGCAAAACTGACGCTTGGCGAAATCTATCTGAATTCGCAGGTTTTTGATTCGGTACGTTTCACCGGGGTTAACCTCGCCAGCGATGAGCGTATGTTGCCACCGAATTTGCAGGGTTACGCGCCTGAAGTTCATGGCATCGCGCGGAGTAACGCGAAGGTCACCGTCAGTCAGCAGGGACGTGTTATCTATCAAACCACCGTTCCTGCGGGGCCGTTTAATATTCAGGATCTGCACGGCTCGGTACGCGGCACATTGGATGTACGCGTTGAGGAGCAGGATGGCAGCGTACAAACCTTTCAGGTTAATACCGCCGATATTCCCTACCTGACGCGCCCAGGCTACGTTCGCTACAACGCCGCGGTCGGTAAGCCATCGCTTTACAACCATGACATTCAGGGCCCTGCGTTTTATACCGGCGATTTCTCATGGGGGGTCAGCAATGCGTGGTCGCTGTACGGCGGCGCGCTGCTCACTGGCGATCGTTATAACGCCTGGTCGATGGGGATCGGCCGGGATTTGAGCTGGTTGGGAGCGTTATCGGCAGATGCGACGCAATCCGTGAGTCGGGTGAAGCATCAGGCTGAACAAAAAGGCATGTCCTTTAAGCTCAGCTATGCCAAAACCTTCGATGAATACAACAGCGCTATCACCTTTGCCGGGTACCGCTTTTCACAGCGTAACTTCCGCACTTTTTCGCAGTTCCTCGACGAACAGTATGCCAATAACAACAGCGCCGGCAACGAAAAAGAGATGTACACCATCACCGGTAACAAAACCTTTTTTGCCGACGATCCGCAGTTAGCCACCACGCTGTATCTGACCTACACCCACCAGAACTACTGGGATCGTCGTTCGCAGGATCGTTACGGCTTGTCGATGGGACACAGCTTTTCGTTGGCGGGCATCCAGGGGATTAGCGCCAACCTTGCGGCTTACCGCTCTGAGTATCAGGGCAAACGGGACGACAGTCTTTCGCTTTCAATTTCGATTCCCTGGAGCGATGGCCGATCCATGGATTATGAATTGCAGAACAGCGGCAACCAGACCAGCCAGATGGTTTCGTATTCCGATAACCGCGACCGTAACAATCCATGGCGTTTGCGCGCAGGGGTTTCCGGTGAAGGGCACACGGCATTTGATGGCTATTACAAGCACCGCAGCATGATGGCGGAGCTGGAATCTAACGTCAGCTGGCAGCAATCACGCTATTTCTCCGTAGGCGGCACGATGCGCGGCGGTTTTACCGCGACGCGTCACGGCGCGGCGTTGCACAACAGCCAGGCGTCAATGAATACCGCCAGAGTGATGGTCGATACCGACGGTGTGGCGAATGTACCGCTGAACGGCGAACAGGCGCACTCAAACCGCTTCGGTATTGCCGTGGTACCGGACGTCGTCAGCTATCACAGTTTTGATACCCGTATCGATGTGGACGCAATGGACGAGGATATTTCCGCGACCAAAGCCATTGTCACCAACACCCTGACGGAAGGGGCGATTGGCTACCAGCGCTTTGCCGTGGCGCAGGGGCAAAAAATGATGGCGCTGCTGCGCCTGAAGGAGGGTTCGGTCCCGCCGTTTGGCGCCGAAGTGTTTAACGCCAACGGCGTCAGCGTCGCCATGGTGATGGAAAACGGCATGGCCTGGATTGCCGGTGTGAATCCAGCCGAGCGTCTTTCCGTGGCCTGGGGCGGTCGAGCGCAGTGTCACTTACAGGTGCCACAACAACTCAACCCGGAAGGTAACGTGCTGTTGCCTTGTGAATAATTTCAATAACCAGAATGAATTTTGTCATGAAAAATCAAGCTTTTTACTCCGTGCTGCGTTGGCTCAAACCCGTAGCTTGTGGCCTGCTTTTTATTGCAGAGATCAACGCTTCCTGGGCGGGCATTGCGCTCGACCGTACCCGGATGATCATCACCGGCGATGCGCGCTCTGTCAGTGCGAACTTAACCAATACCAGCCCGAGCATTCCGTTTTTGGCCCAGTCGTGGGTGGAAGATGCCAACGGAACAAAAGTTACCTCGCCGCTGATGGTCTTACCGCCGCTGCAGCGAATTAACGGTGGGCAAAAAGGCATTGCCCGCGTGACGAAAACCAGCGGGATTAATGCGCTGCCTCAGGATCGAGAAAGCCTGTTCTACCTGAATGTGCGTGAGATTCCACCTAAGCCTGATAAGCCTAACGTGCTGCAACTGGCGATGCAGTCGCGCATCAAATTGTTCTACCGGCCGACCGCCATCGTGCCGGAAACGCCGGGCGCGGTGTGGCAAAACCAACTGGTCTTTCACAAGCAGGGTCTACGCTGGACCGTGGATAACCCAACGCCATACTTCGTCACCTTAATCGGTTTAAGCCGTAAGCCGGAAGCGCAGGGCGGCGGCAGGCTGACCGATTTCCCCGGGGTTATGGTGTCACCAAAATCCTCGCTTGATTTCAGCGTCACCGACGGCAGCGTCAGCCAGTTCAGCATGATGTATGTGAACGATTTTGGCGGTCACCCTGAATTGAAATTCATCTGCACAGGCAATGTGTGTAAAGCATTGCCGATGGAGCAACAGCCCCGGTAAAGGACTCGTAAATGAAAAAGATGCTTTGCGCTCTGCTGATGGCTGGTATGGCCTGCCCGGTTCAGGCCACTAGCGGCCGCCAGGATATGAGCAACGTTTCCGGCGAGTATGGCAACGTCCGCTTTCACGGTCGGGTATTCGTTTCGCCGTGCGTGCTGGATATGGCTTCACGCGATCAGACCATCGATCTGGGTGATATTTCCGCCAGCCGCTTTCGCCAGAGCGGCGATCGCAGCGATTCGGTATTAGTGACGCTGAACCTGAATGGCTGCTTAAAAGGCTCTGGCCATACCTTAAGGGATTTTCCCGGACAGACCAGCGAAATGCCGGAGCTGGCGCATAGCACGGTTGAACGTGGCGTGTCGATGACGCTGATGGCCGAGGGTGCGCCGGAAAACAGCGATCTGGGGCGTATTCGCGGCGATGTGCGTGGTGCGGGCATTCGGCTACTGACCGAACGCAACCAGTTGATTCACCTGAATCAACCGCAACGCATGTGGATCCTCAAACCGGGCGATAACGCGATTCACTTTCTTGCCGCGCTGGAATCTTTTGGCCCGGAGGTGACCGCTGGCGAATTTAACGGTCTGGTCAGACTTAAGCTGGAGTATCTATGAGCGTATTGCACAAAGCGCTGCTGTGGGTCGCCCTGGCTGGCTGTCCGCTGGCCGGGCTGGCATTTACTCAGGGTGAAGGTGAACCGCAGGGCGGGTCGCCGCATCAGTACGATATTGAACTGAGCTCGCTGGACGTCAGCAAAAACCATGTTGGCGGCAGAACGGATCCGTTCACCTGGAATTTAGGCAGTTGGTATGTCGTGGATTTTCATTGTGAGCAGGCCGACATCTCGCGACAGCCGATTTATTACACCACCACGACCACCATGCCGCCTTCTAATCAGGGAGCGAACCGTTTTCGTCTGAATGAGTACCTGGATGTGGAAGTGAAGGTATGGGTCGCCGGGCGGTATAACAACTACGTTCAGGCACCGTTTACCAACTTTTCAAATCGCTACAACGACCATAATTGCAAAAAGCGCAAAGGCTACGAGCGAGCCACTAACATTGAAAGTGGGTCTAAAGGAAAAGTGACGTTTATTGTCACTAAACCCATTATTAACGGCATCAATATCACTTCTCAGTCACTGGTGGAAGTTGCTGGACGTCTGGGCAATGCAGGCCCTACGCCGACAACGCCAATTTCCCGTGTGGTCATTAAATCCGGGCTCATTACGGTGCCGGATAAATGCACCTTCAATCGGGGAGACAAAATCAGCATTGAGTTTGGCGATCTGCCCGGATCCGCTGCAAAGCTCAACGGCACCAATTACAGCAAGTCGATCCCGATACACGTGGTCTGTGAAGGTGGCAGCTTCGATCAGGGCGCGCTGAACATCAATTTAGGTGTACAAACCACCACGGCGTCAGGTACGGCTGGGTTTAACGATCATCTTCTCGGCACGTTGAGTGGCGGACAGAAACGCGACGATCTCGGCATTCTGATTAAAGACGAGAGCGGCGGCACCGTCGTGCCCAATCAGTTCTACAACGTGAAGGGTTTTTACCAGAATCAGGGCGACTGGAATCTCACTGCCGCACCGGTGGCAAAGCCGGGCGTGGGGAGCGTTAAGGAAGGTGAGTTTGAAGCCTCTGCCACCGTTGTCGCGCAGTTTCAGTAGGGTAATACCATGACTTTCAGAACGTTAATCGCGGTGAGTACGCTGCTGTTTGGCGCAACGGTTCAGGCTGACACCAAACTGGTCGGCGGCGATATGTATTTTCACGGCACCATCAGAGCGCTGGCCTGCAGCCTGGCGCCCGGCGGCGACAAAATCGAGGTCGATTTCGGACAAATCGCGACGCAGGATCTCTATCTCTCGGGGCGCAGTAAACCGGAAAAATTCAGCATCCAGCTACGCGACTGCAACCCGGAGGTCTTCCGTGGGATCTCGGTCACCTTCAGCGGCAAGGAAGATGCGGAGCTTACTGATCATCTGGCGCTGGATAGCAGCGAGCAGGGCGGGGCGTCGGGGATCGGGATTGGGATGAGCGAAGACGATGGCACGGCAATCCGGCTTGATGAAAGTACATCAGTTACAGAGATTACTGAAGGATCGATGACGCTGAATTTTTTGGCGTGGGTCGCGGCAGAGCCGTCGGCGATAAAAAACCAGTCCCTTAAATACGGTCCGTTCAGCGCCAGCGGGACCTGGACGTTGAATTACCAGTAGCATGATGAACGCACTGAATCGTATTGCGCCGCAGCCTGGCCAGAAATTATTGCTGATTGTCAGTCTGTTTTTCTGGTGCGGGATCATGCACCTCTACTGGTTGAATAACGGCGGCAGCGGTCTGTCGTTGCCGCTTAATATTACCAGTTGGATCTACGCTGCGGTATTGGCTGCAAGCGTAACGATGCTACTGCCTCGCCGACGCTGGCGCATCACTGTACCTGCCATGGGATTTACGTTGGGTGCGCTCATCCTGACGCTGCTTTGTCTGCTGACGCCGGGCGTCTGGCGGTCCGAGGCGTTGCTGGTGATGGGGGCGCTATTGGGTGGGGTGCTTGTCTATCTGGTGACATTGCAAATTCCACTTACGGTAAACGTTCGCACGGCATTGCTGGCCCTGTTATGGGGGGCATGCGTCATCGAATGCGTGGCGTTTGTCTATCAGTACTGGCATTGGCCGGGCGTTGATTACTGGGAGTTTGCCTGGCGGCGTGGCACGCGGCCCTACGGTATTTTTCAGCAGGTCAATCTGCTGGCCAGTTTCACGGCGTGCGGCGTGTTGCTGTCAGCGCTGCTCTTTTTACGCCTGGGCGGCAGATACCGAATTGTTATCGGGATTGCTCTGGTGATGATGGGATTTGTGCTGCATGAATCCCAGTCGCAAACCGGCTTTTTGTCTCTGGCGGTCGGCGAAGTGTTGCTGCTGGCGGTGTTCCCTGCACGACGCCGCACGTTGTTGCTACTTCTGTTGCCACTGGCGTTAGGTATGGCGGCAGGCGCGGCCGCTCGCCATTTTTTGTCCGTTGCCACGGTAGATCATTTAACGACTTCTCATGTGCGCTGGACGGTGCTGAAAACGTCACTGGCATTATTTGCTGAACGTCCGTGGATGGGATGGGGCGTGGGCAGTTTCGCTGCTGTTTTTCTCGAACGAGCGGGGCCATTGGGGCTGAGCAGCATCTCGCATCCACATAATGAACTGGTGCTGTGGCTGGTGGAGGGCGGTCTGGTTGGGCTGGCGGGCGCGCTGTGTTTTATTGCGGGTGGGTTATGGCTCTGGCTGCACGGAAATCGCTGGCGTCGTGCCTGCCTGGTGGCGGCGTTGCCGGTGGTTATCCATATGTTGACGGAATACCCGGTCAGGCAGTCAACGCCACACTGGTTATTGCTGATCCTGCTGCTTCGTTGCGCAGATGGCGCGCTAAAAGGGACAAGTCTGACGCGCCCGGCGACGTCGTTGATTCGTGGGCTGGCATTTATCTCGTTTCTGATAGCCACTCCCTTGTTGCTTCTCACGCTACAGACGCAACAGCAACTGACGCTGGCGGAACGGCAGTCAACACAGTGGC
The DNA here is from genome assembly GCF_030334645.1 of Citrobacter sp. Cc139. NCBI lineage: Bacteria > Pseudomonadati > Pseudomonadota > Gammaproteobacteria > Enterobacterales > Enterobacteriaceae > Citrobacter > Citrobacter sp. Cc139. Next base: position 73,090 of record NZ_JAOWDM010000088.1, on the reverse strand, counting down.
AACTTGCCGAATCGCTCCCGGTGGGCGGCTGGTTGCTTGCCACACGCTACCGGTTTGATCTCCAGATGGGATACCTGCAACGGTATCAACGTACCCGGGATGCTCGCTGGCTGGAGTTGGTTCGCCGCTGGGCGCCTGACTATGTGCGTGTTCACCCGGACCCGAATATCTCCTTCACGCAAATCTTGCTGGCGTTACAGCAGCGCGACCTGACCCAGGCGCACCGTCTGGCGACGCGCTTTTGCCTGATCTACCCGAACGATCGCCGTATCTCCTGGTTACAGGATGCACGACGTCCTTTTAATCAAAAAATGGAATGATATGAACAGACTCAGCGAACAGGCTCAATATGTACCAGAGCTTCCCCGTAATGCCGAACTGCTGCGGATCTCCGGGATCCGTTTGCAGCGCATTCATTTTTTTGATGATGCATCACTGGATGTCCGCGAGGTGTTAAGCCAGGTACGCACGCCGCTCCCGCTGGATCTTTTTTTCAAGCATCTTTCTGTCAGCGCGAAACAGCAGCTGTTTATGTGGCAAATGCAGCGGGTGCTCGTACTTCCAGGAAGCTATTCGCTGAATTTATCCGTCAGGATGCTGACCTGTCTGTCGTGGATCTCGCGACTCACCAGGCAGGCGCATCAGGGGCGGATTGTTATTGAAATTCAGGATCCCGCGACCATGATGCGTCTGGAAAAGGCAGAGCAGCAGGCGGTATGCATCGCCATAAAAACCCTGGTGCGTCATGGGTTTCGTGTGTGGCTGGATGACGTTTCGCCTGAGCTGTTTTTTGTCTGGCGACTGTCTGGCATCCGTTTTGATGCCATTAAAATTGAAAGCGGGATGTTTCATCAGTTCAGATCATCGGAGTGGCAGTTGCGGGTACTGGTCAATCAATTTCGCGGGCTGGGAGAGCGGGTGGTGATCGAGGGAGTAGAAAGCGCGCAGGATTACGCCATCTGCCGTATGAGCGGCGCAGATGCTGTACAGGGCTTCTTTTTTGAGCAGGAGATTGTGCCGAAAAGCCTGAATCATTGCTGATTCAGGCCCTGGGGATTACTCGCTCAGCGTCTGCGCGATATCTTTCTGTACCTGCTGGCGCTGTTCCGGAGTCAGCACTTTGTTCAGGTCGAAGTAGTATTTCACGCGATAATAACGCGCTTGTTGTTCGATATTGCTGAACGCGGAAAGCTGCTTCTTGACGGCGGTTTCATCCCATTTCCCGGACTTGATAACGTCAATCAATGCGCCGTCTTTAACATCTTTCACTGAAATCTGGCTGACGTTGGTTTCAAGCTGCTGGTGCAGTTTTTTGATCTGCGCAACCTGGTCGGTGGTCAGCTTAAGGTGCTGGACTACCGGGTCCTGAGCTGGGGCGGGAACGTTGGATACATTTGCTGCAAACGTGCTAAAAGAAGCGCCAGCTACGGTTGCAGCCAGCAAAGTCATGCGAACGAAGTTCTTCATTATTGAAATCCTGATAAAGGAATTATTAACATTGTCAGACACTCGCCGGTTACGAGTGATTATCCCTTGCAGAATACGTTGCCTGAAGCATGTCGCCACGCGAATTTGTTTTGCGGTTGGTTACGGAGTGCAACAATCCCGCTATGCAAAAATGTTGCGCAGCGGGAGGAGAGGCGATATCTACAGCGCAAACGGGTCGGCGTCCTGCCAGGCGGGAAACTTTTCGCGATACTCACGCAGCGCCGAGAGCGACAGGTCAGCGTCAATGCGCGTGGCCTGATGCGGCTCGGCGGTGGCAATAATCTCACCCTGTGGATTTATCACCCGGCTGTCACCGCGATAATGATGACCGTTACCGTCAGTTCCTACACGGTTACATCCTGCTACATACGCCTGATTCTCAATCGCCCGTGCAGTGAGCAGAACCTGCCAGTGCAGCGAACGCGGCGCGGGCCAGTTAGCCACATACAAAGCGAGGTCGTAATCGTTACGGTTGCGCGACCACACCGGAAAACGCAGGTCATAACAGATTAACGGCAGAATGCGCCAGCCGCGCCATGCAAAAATAACGCGCGCGTCTCCCGCCTGGTAATGCTGATGTTCATCCGCCATGCGGAACAGATGACGTTTGTCATAGAAATGCACATTACCTTCAGGCTCGACCAGAAAAAAGCGGTTAACCGCACCGCGTTCGGAGTGAATCGCGGCACTGCCTGCGATCAGGGCGTTCGTTTGTTGCGCTTTGGCGCGCATCCAGCTTACGACCTCTTCCTGCGGCAGCGATTTGTTTGCTGCTTCCATCGCAAATCCGCTGGTAAACATCTCGGGCAACACAATCACATCACGTCCGGTGACGGTTTCCAGTTGGCGCTCGAAATGGCGCAGGTTGGCCGGGCCATCCATCCAAATCAACGGTTGTTGCAGCAGAGTAATTTTCAAACCAGGCACGATCGAGGCTCCTCGTTGAACAACATTTTGACACTGTAGCATGAGCTTTAACGAAAATGTGGCAATAAAAAGCCCCGCATTAAGCGGGGCTAAACGTTATGCGTGTGTCGTTATGCCGCTTCGACTTTACGCACTTTCTCTGGCAGCTTTACCGGCTGCGTCGCCAGCTCCTCGGGTTCGAAGTCATCCACGTTAATGCTGCGCAGACGGCTCGCTTCGGCTTTCACCAGAATCGCGGCTTCATCTTTATCAATCAACCCTTTGGCCAGCGCGTTATGCGCCAGTTCGTCCAGGCGGGTAAACGGCAGATTTTTACCCAACTCTTTGCAGATCCGCTGGTGGATAGGGTCGGCTGCAATCACGTCCAGCAGAGCCTCTTCCAGCAAACCGACCGGGTTATGCTCGCTTGGCGTCAGGTATTGACCGCGACCAAGGCGAGAACGGGTGGCGCTCGGAACCTGCAAAATCTTCGCGACCTTATGATCCAGCTTGTCGGACGGTGCATGATAGTGGCGACCGGTCGGGAAGATAACCACACTCAGCAAACCGGCAACCAAACGGTTCGGGAAGTTTTTCAGCAGATCGTCCATCGCCTGTTCGGCTTTGTACAACGCATCCTGGACGCCCCAGTGAACCAACGGCAGGTCGGCTTCATTACGGCCTTCATCGTCATAACGCTTCAGTACCGCGGAGGCCAGGTACAGCTGACTTAACACATCCCCCAGTCGCGCCGAGATACGCTCACGACGCTTCAGGCTACCGCCCAGAACGGCCATAGACACATCCGAAAGCAGTGCCAGGTTGGCGCTCAGACGGTTCAGGTGCTGATAGTAACGTTTGGTCGCATCGGCGGTTGGCGTGCTGCTGGTTAAGCCACGCGTCAGGCCCAGCCAGAAACTGCGTACTTTATTGCTGCCAACGTGACCGATATGTTTGAACAGCAACTTATCGAACGCATTCACATCGTTATTCTGCGCTGCAGCCATCTCTTCCAGCACATACGGATGGCAGCGAATCGCACCCTGACCGAAGATCATCATGCTACGGGTCAGAATGTTAGCGCCTTCAACGGTAATGGCGATAGGCGCCCCCTGATAAGCACGGGCGAGGAAGTTGCTTTCGCCAAGCATGATGCCTTTACCGCCAGTAATATCCATGGCATCGATGATTGATTGCTGTCCACGGTGAGTACAGTGATACTTCACGATAGCCGACAGTACCGCCGGTTTTTCACCCAGCATAATGCCGTAGGTAATCAGCGACGCCGCAGCATCCATCACGTAGGCGTTACCGGCAATACGCGCCAACGGCTCTTCAATACCTTCCATCTTGCCGATAGAGATTTTGAACTGGCGACGAATATGCGCATACGCGCCGGTTGCCATTGCGACCGACTTCACGCCGCCCGTGGAGTTAGACGGCAGGGTAATACCGCGCCCCACAGACAAACATTCCACCAGCATACGCCAGCCCTGACCGGCCATTTTTGGGCCACCGATAATGTAATCAATCGGCACGAAGACATCTTTGCCCAGCGTTGGACCGTTCTGGAACGGCACGTTAAGCGGGAAGTGGCGACGGCCAATCTGTACGCCCGGCGTTGAGGTTGGGATCAGCGCACAGGTAATGCCGAGATCTTCTTCCCCACCCAGCAGTTTTTCCGGGTCGGAGAGTTTAAATGCCAGACCCAGTACGGTAGCGATAGGCGCCAGCGTGATATAACGTTTGTTCCAGGTCAGGCGCATCCCCAGCACCTGCTGGCCCTGCCAGTCGCCCATACAAACCACGCCGGTATCAGGGATCGCGCCTGCGTCGGAGCCTGCTTCCGGGCTGGTCAGAGCGAAACATGGGATCTCCTGACCGCGTGCCAGACGCGGCAGGTAATGATTCTTTTGCTCTTCGGTGCCGTAATGCTGCAGCAGTTCGCCTGGGCCTAATGAGTTAGGTACGCCGACGGTGATCGCGAGGATCCCGGAGACGCCGGAGAGTTTCTGCAATACACGAGCCTGAGCATACGCGGAGAATTCCAGCCCGCCGTACTCTTTCTTAATGATCATCGCAAAGAAGCGGTGTTCTTTCAGATACGCCCACAGTTCCGGCGGCAGATCCGCGAGTTCGTGGGTGATCTGGAAGTCATTCGCCATGCGGCATGCTTCTTCCACCGGACCATCAATAAACGCTTGTTCTTCAGCTGTCAGGTGCGGCTGAGGATAGTTATGCAGTTTTTTCCAGTCTGGTTTCCCCTGGAACAGGTCGCCTTCCCACCAGGTTGTACCGGCATCAATCGCCTCTTTCTCTGTACGCGACATGGGCGGCATGACTTTACGGAAACCGCGGAACACCGGCGCAGAGATCATGGATTTGCGCATCGGCGTCAAGTTAAACGGTACGAGAATAATGGCCAGAGGAACCAGCAGCCAGACTGACCACAGACCAGCCACGCCAAGCGCAGCCGTCCAGGCGAGCAAAATTAAGCTGCTGAGGAATAAGCTCACGCGGTGATAGAACAATACGCCGAGCAGAACAACCGTAGCGATAATACTCAAAATCATCATAACGAAAAGCTCCCTTGCTTGTAGGAGGTCTGACCACTTGTGATGATATGGTTGTAGTGGATGTAAATTCTTTTAGCAATGTGTTTACAAAATAATTACAACAAAGCTCACATTGTTGGTGTTTTAACCGGCACAAAAAATCAAAAGCCGCGGCCATTCCTGTGGCTTGTACTTCTCGCTGGTAGCGCTATCCGGTACACTGCATCCTGTCATTTACATTCATGCTGAAGGATATCCTCATGTACCAGGATCTTATTCGTAACGAACTGAGCGAAGCGGCGGAAACGCTGGCTAATTTTCTTAAAGATGACGCCAATATTCACGCCATTCAGCGCGCGGCGGTCCTGTTGGCAGACAGCTTTAAAGCCGGTGGTAAGGTACTTTCTTGCGGTAACGGCGGTTCCCATTGCGATGCGATGCACTTCGCCGAAGAGCTGACCGGGCGCTATCGTGAAAACCGCCCAGGTTATCCGGCTATCGCTATCTCTGACGTTAGCCACATCTCCTGCGTCAGCAACGATTTCGGTTACGATTATGTGTTCTCCCGTTACGTTGAAGCCGTGGGACGCGAGGGCGATGTCCTGTTAGGCATCTCTACTTCGGGTAACTCTGGTAACGTGATTAAAGCGATTGCCGCAGCGCGTGAGAAGGGGATGAAAGTCATCACCCTGACCGGTAAAGATGGCGGCAAGATGGCGGGCAGCGCGGATATCGAAATTCGTGTGCCGCACTTTGGCTACGCTGATCGTATTCAGGAAATTCATATCAAAGTGATCCATATCCTGATTCAACTGATCGAAAAAGAGATGGTTAAATCATAAGAAGGCGATTGCTGGATGGCGGCTGAAGCCTTATCCGGCCTACATGAGCTCCGCGTAGGCCTGATAAGCGCAGCGCCATCAGGCAGTTCACGGTTTTAAGGTAGGTGATGTATGTGCGAACTGCTCGGGATGAGCGCCAATGTGCCAACCGATATCTGCTTTAGCTTCACCGGACTGGTTCAGCGCGGCGGAGGGACCGGGCCGCACAAAGACGGCTGGGGTATTACGTTTTATGAGGGTAAGGGTTGCCGTACGTTTAAAGATCCGCAACCCAGCTTTAATTCGCCTATCGCCAAACTGGTACAAGACTATCCCATCAAATCCTGTTCCGTGATTGCCCACATTCGTCAGGCGAATCGTGGGGAAGTGGCGCTGGAAAATACCCATCCATTTACCCGTGAACTATGGGGACGTAACTGGACGTATGCCCATAACGGACAGCTCAGCGGTTATAAATCGCTGGAGACCGGTAATTTCCGCCCGGTCGGTGAAACTGACAGCGAAAAAGCCTTCTGCTGGCTGCTGCACAAGCTGACAGAGCGTTATCCGCGCACGCCAGGTAATATGACAGCGGTGTTTAAATATATCGCGGCGCTGGCAGGAGAACTGCGGGAGAAGGGCGTCTTTAACATGCTGTTGTCTGACGGTCGTTATGTGATGGCTTTCTGCTCGACCAACCTGTTTTGGATCACCCGTCGAGCGCCATTTGGCGTAGCGACGCTACTGGATCAGGATGTGGAAATTGATTTTAGCTCAGAGACCACACCCAATGATGTGGTCACCGTGATTGCCACTCAGCCGTTAACCGGCAATGAAACCTGGCAAAAGATTATGCCAGGCGAATGGGCATTATTTTGTCTCGGGGAGCGAGTAGTTTGATGCCAGCTGCGGTTGAACGACTTCGTGACTCAACGGCTTGCTGATAACGTAACGGCCATCGACGACGGAAACGGTCGGTGGCTTACGCGTTTGTTCAAAGTAATCGTATCCTGGCTTTAACTGGGCCCAGAAATCTTTGTAATACGAAAACTTATGGCGCTGCATGTTGGCATCGGTCATGCGGAACGGGTAAATGCTAACCTGTACGCTGGATTGCCCGAACACCAGAGCGCCGGTGACAAACTGGAAAATCTCATCAATACCGTTGTCGGTCATCGCATAGCAGCCGACGGAAACGCAGGCGCCGTGGATCATCAGGTATTTACCTTCATAACCGTGTGCACGGTCGTAGGCGTTAGGGAAACCGATGTTAATCGCTTTATAGAAGCGGCTATCCGGTTTGAGCTGTCCGCGTTGTACGCTGTAAAAACCTTCCGGGCTTTTGAAATCACCCTGACGCTGTTTCGGCCCTAAGCCGCCGGAATAATTGCAGATCTTATAACTGTCGAGCAATTGATACTGTTCGCCCATCTTGACGTACAGATCGAGCGTTCGCTCTTCTTTGAAGATCTGGATATAGACAGGGGAGCCCATTAACTGCTGCTTATATTCTTTGCTGACAGGCGTGGTCGGGCTGCTGCTGCTCAGCAAACCAGCAAATGAAACGCACGGCAATAAAAGCATCGCAAGAAAAAATGCGATTTTACGCATACTGCTTATTCCTTGATAAAACGATTACACACGCCAGGACGGCAAAAAGAGTCCCCAAATCGGATAAATCTGGATCTGGAGCGCTCACATTAGCACCAAGAGAGTTTTTCGCAAGTCTCTCGTGCGGCGTTTACACTTTAGTTTTTCTTTATACGAAAAATTGCGCTTAAAGGCTGTCAGACACGGGCCTATTTTGCTGACTATCCCTCTGCATTTCGTCTTAATAAAGAATGCCTAATGTGTTGAATTTAAAAAATTAATTATTTAATAATCGAATATTAAACAGGAATGACGGGCAATAGCGCTAGACTGCGGCGAACGTGTTTGACCAGGTATTCTTCTTTTCATGCTTTTTGTCTCTGCACCCCGTTGCTTCTTGCCGGGCCTGTTGTCTTTGTGTGTTGTGCTGTCATTACCGTCTGTCGCCAAAGTTCAGCCCCACTTATCTGACGCCCAGTTAAGCTATGCGGCGCAACTGCGTATGCGTAACCGCGCCCGGCTACTGAAACTGTATCACGCACAGGTAAAAAAACAGGCAAGCTACGTCGTGGAAGGCAACGCAGAAAGTAAACGCGCGCTGCGCCAGCAGAACCGGGCGCTGATTAAACAGCACCCTGAGTGGTTCCCGGGCCCACTAAAAGCCAGCGATCATCGCTGGCAGGAACTGGCTGAGAATGACCATTTTCTCAGTAGCGATCATCTGCACAATATCACCGAAGTGGCTATCCACCGACTTGAGCAACAGCTAGGTAAACCCTATTTGTGGGGAGGCACCGATCCGGATGAAGGGTTTGACTGTAGCGGGCTGATTTTTTATGCCTACAACAAAATCCTGGCGGCAAAATTGCCCCGTACGGCGAATGAAATGTATCACTACCGACGGGCAACGATTGTCTCTAACCGCGATCTTCGCCGTGGTGATTTAGTGTTCTTTCATATTCACAGCCGGGATATAGCCGATCATATGGGCGTCTATTTGGGGCAGGGGCAATTTATTGAATCACCGCGGACGGGAGAAACCATTCGGGTGAGCAATTTATCCGATGACTTCTGGCAGGATCATTATCTTGGCGCCCGTCGTATTCTTACGGAAAATACGATTCTGTAATCAAAAGGCGGTGCAATCACACCGCCTCGCCAGGCGTTAACTCAACGCCCCCATGATCTTTAATTCCAGCTCATCCGGAACTTCGTTATAAGACAACACCTGTAGGCCCGGGGCAAACAGGCGCGCATAGCGCGCGAGCAGAGGACGTAACTGCGGCGCGACCAACAGCACTGGCTCTTTCCCCGCCGCTTTCATCTGCTCTTTTATCTGCGGCATATTGGTCTGAAACTGATTCAGCATATTGGGATCGACCGGCACGCTATCCAGCACCACTTTTCCACTTTGCTGAGCCTGATTCACCACATTCGCCAGCAGATTCTCCAGGTCACTATTCAGCGTATATACCGCCAGCTCATCTTTACGCACAAACGGATGGGTAATGCTGCGACGTAGCGCCAGACGCACATCCGCCGTTAACAGAATATGATCTTTGGTCACAGCGCTACTGGCGACCAGTACGGTGGCTATGGTGACGATATCGCGCAATGACACGCCTTCGATAAGCAGCGCCCGGTACACTTTCAACAGTTGGCTGTAATTCAGCGCTGCGCTCAAATCTTCCGCCAGACGCGGCGCCATAGAAGAGAGACGGTTATGCAACTGCGTAATGTCATCGTAATTAAACAGCTCTGGAATATAGTTACGAATGATCTTATTCACATGCGTCGCAATAACGCTGGCGCTATCGATAACCTGATACCCCATATTTAACGCTTTAGCTTTTTGCGCCGGAACAATCCAGGTGACCGGCATTCCGTAGGCCGGATCGTGGCCTAAAACACCGTCGATCTCGCCATAGGTTTCACTGGAGGGCAGCGCCATCAGCTTATCTGCGGGAATGTCGGCCTCATCGGCCTTGATCCCATTGATAAAAATCGCGTACTGGGTCGGTTTGAGGCGGAAGTTTTCGCGAATGCGAATTTCCGGTAACAACACGCCGTTGCTGTCTGAGATCACCTGCCGCACACCGCGAATACGCTGAGTGAGCGGATTCCCTTTGGATTTATCGACCAACGACACCAGCTTGTATCCCAGACTCAGGCTGATAGGTTCAATTAAAGGGATGGTTTCCCAACTGACCTGCTGCTCGGTGGTTTCTGCGATGGTTTTGGTCAGCGTTTCGAGATTTTTCTCTTCGGTCTCCGCAACCTTGGGGCGCTTGCTCATGCGCCAGGCGGTGAATCCCAGCAGGGCGCTGAAAATCAGGAAGGGGAAATGCGGCATCCCCGGCACCACTGCCAGCACAAACATAATGCTGGTGGCGGTATACAGCACCGAGGGGCTGGCCAGTAGTTGGCTACGCACGTCTGTGGCAATATCGCCGCTGTCGCTTACGCGGGTGACGATGATCGCTGCCGCTGTCGACAACAGCAGAGAAGGGATCTGGGCGACCAGACCGTCACCGATGGTCATCAGTACGTATTGCTGGAATGCGGCTTCGGCGCTTAAATCGTATTTAAAGATCCCGATACAGACGCCGCCGATCAGGTTGATAGCCAGGATCATCATCCCGGCGATGGCATCGCCGCGTACAAACTTTGACGCACCATCCATCGCGCCATAGAAATCCGCTTCGCCCGCTACGTCTTTACGTCGCGCTTGCGCCTGCGCCTGATTAATCAGTCCTGCATTCAGATCGGCGTCGATCGCCATCTGCTTACCGGGCATGGCGTCAAGCGTAAAGCGAGCAGAAACTTCGGAGATACGCTCCGCGCCTTTGGTCACCACGATAAAGTTAATGATCATCAGAATGATGAACACCACGAAACCAACGACAAAGTTACCGCCGATCACCACCTGACCGAAGGACTCAATCACCTTACCGGCAGCGCCTGCGCCCATGTGACCGTGCAGTAATACCACGCGTGTTGACGCCACGTTCAGCGTCAATCGCATCAGGGTGGTGATCAGCAGAATGGTCGGGAACAAGCTGAATTCGAGCGGGCGTTTTGCAGAAACGGCCACTAACAGCACCATCACCGCCAGCACGATGTTAAAGGTGAACAGAATATCCAGCAGGGCCGGTGGTAACGGTAGGATCACCATGGCCAGGATACACAGTATAACCAGCGGAATGCCGATGTTACCGTTACGCAGCAGCGCCAGGAATTGTTTAGTTGTTTTCGGCATCCAGTTTAAGAACCTCTTTTGGAATGGAAATATGTCTGTTCAGCGAAGGACGTGCTTGTGAACCGTCACGCCAGTGCTTCATTTGCAGTACATAGGTCAGGACGTGTGCAATCGCCCGATACAGTTGAAATGGGATCTGTTGATTCACCTGGGTGGTGTAATAAACGGAGCGTGCCAGCTTAGGAAACTCAACGACTTCAATATTGCTTTCTGCCGCTACCTGCCGGATATACAGCGCGATTTCATCGGTGCCTTTGGCAACCACGAAAGGCGCGGCGGCGCGTGACTGGTCGTATTGTAGCGCCACGGCATAGTGGGTTGGGTTGGTGATTACCACATCGGCTTTTGGCACAACTTTACGAATTTGCCCCATCGCCATTTGCCGTTGCAAGCGACGAATTCTGGCCTTAACCTCGGGTTTACCTTCCTGATTTTTATACTCTTCCTTCACTTCCTGTTTCGTCATTTTCAGCCCTTTGGTGAACATTTTTTTCGCCAGAGGGACATCGATCAACGCAAAGAAAACAAACAGGATGACAAAGTTGCGCATGATGCTGCTGTACAGCGCCAGACCATCGCTGACGGCCTGTTTGAAATGAAGCTCTTGTAAGCCGAGAAATGCGGCAACGTTATTGCGTACGCTGATCCATAGCATCACCAGCAGCACTATCGCTTTGAGCGTCATCTTGCCGGTATCCACCAGATGGTCGGTGGAAAACAGGCGACCAATCCCTTTGAGCGGGCTTAATTTACTAAAGTCCGGCAATATTTTTTTCGGCAGGAATAGCCAGCCTCCCGGAACCAGTGAGGCAAACAGCGCGGCAACCGGCATGGGTAACAGCGTCAGGATGAATTTCCCCAGAATCAGCAGATGGTGTTCAAGGAACTGACCGATGATGTCCGGGTCATTAATGTTCTGCGCGTACTGATGCACGCTGGTAAAGCTTTCGCGCACGAAATCTTCGTACCAGGGAAAGCTGCTGGAGATCACCATAAATGCGGCAAACAGACTGGCGGCAAGCCCCATATCTTTTGAACGCGGTATTTGTCCCTCTTGTCTGGCCTTGCGAAGTTTTTGCGCCGAGGGTTTTTCTGTTTTTTCTTCGCTACTGCTATCCGCCATAGTGTCCCTTCAACGCGTCAAGCTGCTGTAAGACGAAATTCGCCAGGTGCAAATAGTGGTCGGGCAGGTTGTAAAGCAGGGTTGCAAAGCAGAACAGACCCGCCAGCATGTTGATGGGAAAACCTAATGAGTACAGGTTGAGCGGTGGTGCAATACGGTTTAGCAGACCAAAGCAGCCCTGAACAATCAGCATGATAAAGGTCGTCGGCAGCGCCAGCAGCGTGGCGGCGGCGAATACCCAGCCCAGCGCCAGAGAAATCGTGCGCAGAGATTGCGGATGCAACGCATTCCCAATCGGCCAGTAAGTAAAGCCTTTAAATAAAATACTCACCAGCAGCAGATGCCCGTCCATGGCAAAAAACAGTATCACCGCGTAGATGTTGATCATTTCCGCCAGCACCGTCGTTGACGCGCCGCTGCTGGGGTCGTTCATCACCGCCATGCTCATCCCCATATTAAAAGAGAGGATTTGGCCCGCCAGTTGTAGCGCTAAAAATAAAAACTGCAGCATCAGGCCGAAAAGCATTCCCCACAGAAACTGCTCTGCGGTCAAAATAATGCTGTTGATCGACAGCAGGCTGGTGGGTACCGGGTGGGGGATAAGCGGCGTAATGATAAAGGCCAACGCCAGGGACAAAATAATGCGTATACGTATGGTCAGCGCGGCATTATCCAGTACCGGCGCGTAGTGAATAAACGCCATAATGCGCACGAAGGGAAACCACATGCCCAGTATCAGATTACTTAACTGTGTAATATCTGTTTCGCGCATGTCAGTGCACCAGAATGGCGGCCTGAGAGAACAGATGCACGCAGAGATCGCTCAACTGGACGATCATCCATTTTCCGCAAATACCTAATACCGCGAGGGTGACGATCAGCCTGGGTAAAAAACTAAGCGTTTGTTCGTTAATCTGCGTCACAGCCTGAAAAATGCTGACCAACATACCGACCAGCAGGCTGGGAACGACTAACACGCAGACTAAAATGATCACGACTTTTATACCGCTGGCGACGATGTCTGCGGCTACATCAATGGTTAGCATGTCAGCTCTCCGTTAGCCCAGTCCCAGACCGCGAATGCTGGAGGTCAGCGTACCAACGGTCAGCGCCCAGCCATCAATAAGCACAAACAGCATCAGCTTAAAGGGCAGCGAAACGATCAGCGGTGACAGCATCATCATCCCCATCGCCATCAGCACGCTGGCGACGATCAGATCGATCACGAGGAACGGAATGTAAATCATAAAACCTATCTGGAAGGCGGTTTTGAGTTCGCTTAGCACATAGGCGGGAACGATAATAGAAAGATCCTGATCGACTGCATTCCCTTTCGCGTTGGCGATCGTCATTATCTGCGCAATCGCTTTTTTATTGGTTTGCGCCAACATAAAACGTTTCAATGGCGAAGCGGCTGTACTCAGGGCGTCGGGGAGCGTGATTTGATCGTTTTCAAAAGGGACTACGGCATGATCGTAAATGTTGATCCAGATTGGGCGCATCACCAGCATGGTTAACGACAGGGCAATGCCAATCAGTATGCGGTTCGGCGGCGTTTGCTGCAGCCCTAATGCCTGACGCAGCAGGGAAAGAACAATAATAAAACGGGTAAAACAGGTCATCATCAGCACCAGGGTAGGCAGAATGCCCACCAGGGTCATCAGGATCAGGACCTGGATTTTTACGCTGTATTCCTGGCTATTTCCGTGTGAAACCACATTCAGCAACGGGATATCTCCCCCTTGCGCGCAGGCAAAGGGAGAAAGGATGAGTAACGAGATACCCAGTAAGAGCGTGAGTGTTGGCGCGCGTTTCATGGTGCCAGGTCGTTAATTTCATGCGTGTTGAATTCAAGGACGCGCAGGCCATATTTTTCGTTGACCACAACCACTTCAGCCTTACCTAGCAGGATATTATTGACCTTAATATCCAGCGGTTCGCCGGCGAGTTTATCCATCTCGATGACGGTGTCGTCATCAATGTTTAGCAGATCGGCCAGCATCACCTCCACGGAGGAGACTTCCAGCGTTAGCGTGACTGGAATACGTTTGAGTAATGACATCGACTCGGAAAAACGGTCTTCTAAACGCGCTACCAGCTTTTCAGTGACAGACGGCGCGGGTGGCGTAGTTGCTTCGGGGGCTAACTCGAAGCCTTGCTCTAAAATATCTTCTAGCTTACTCATAGGATTTCTCCGTCTTGCTCGTTAATTCGGACAAAAACAGTTTGTCTTTATCCTCTACGATCAGGGCATTAAATAATTCGGATTTCCCGATATAAACAGGGAAAGTATCAGGCATCGCAATCGGTAAAATATCGCCGGGTTTAATCGTCGTCAGATCGGCAACATTCAGAGGAATTTCTGCAATCTTCACGTTCATGGTTAGCGGCAGCGTATGAATGATTTCTTTGATCAGCGTTTTTTTACGCGTTTCAGCGCTGGCTTTATCAATCTGCTTTTTTTTCTCTCCATGCTCGCTACGGCGAATCAAATTCAGAATATAATCGGTATGCGAATCGTCCAGTAAGATGCGGAAACTGCAATTCTCATCATCACCTAATACAAATGTAAGCTGATAAGCCCAGTGGGTTTGTATGGTGCTGCTGTCGGGTTTGAGCGTCAGTGGAATACCAGATATATTTTTATTAAAAATGATATTGCAAATATCCAGCGCCAGTCTGCTTCGCAAGCGGATTTCCGTTTTGGTTGGTAAATCATCCTGCGACTTCTCGTCGGCGAGAGATGATGCCAGACCATAAAAGTTACCTAATAACATTAACAATAATGCGCGGTCGATATCAAAGGCCAGATGCCCAACCTGAGAAACTAATAACTCCGCACTTTTATTGATAACATCCATCTCACACTGTATTTTTTTTAGTGTTATATTTGTGCGGTGTTTTTTCAGGAAATAGTTTCCAAGATGTGATTCAATTGTATCAAAACTTCCCGTAAACATAGTCGGCAGACGATGATATGGACGTCCAAGCCGGTTCCCTTCAAGTTTAAAGATTCCGGGCGTTTGACTATATTTCAGCATGGTGCGCTTTCTCAGCTGTAATTTCTGGGGCGGATGAGTTGATATCAAATCCCGCGGTTATCAAAGAAAATACAAATCCATTTAATTTATTACTCATCCTTGACGCTATTCTCATAGTGTTGAAGTCCATTAGATATGAAATGCAGTACCTGGGCTCTTCACTGAACCAGGGCTGGATATTAGATATTTTACCCCTCCCTTCTGCAAGTTATTAATGGTGATGAACTATAATTAAAAAATAATTAATTACACATCCGTGATGTTGCCCGCCTACAGTCTGTCGCTGCGTAGGGTTATCTTGCTGTCTATTTTTCATGCGGATTTTCTTGTAGTTGTTTGTTTTTCAAGGAATAATATTTTTATTATCTTTTAATTTAAGATTGTTAATGATACCGGTGATAGTATTTTTTTAGGAAAAACCCTATTTGAAAATAGTCTCCGATAGGGCTGCCCTGTGAAAGGGCGGTAAAACATGAGCAAGGATGGGATTAAGACATGGCACGGGTGATATCTATTATTCGATGATTGTGCTTTGGAATGATTTGTATATTTCTCGTAACGGATGTTAACTTTACTTCTAAGTGTAAATAATCATGTTTGAACTTATTGCCGAAGCAGCCTCCAGCATTAACGTTTTTTCAATGGCAAGACGTATTGCTGCTTTTAATGTTCCAGTACTTATCCATGGCGAAACCGGTACGGGTAAAGAATGTATCGCCAAATTTATCCACTCGATTGCATTTGCGCAGGAGGCGTCGGCGCCTTATATCGGTGTGAATTGCGCTGCTATTCCTGAAAATATGCTGGAAGCCACGCTCTTTGGTTATGATAAAGGGGCGTTTACCGGGGCAGTGGCCACCGTACCGGGAAAGATGGAATTAGCTAATAACGGTACATTATTACTGGATGAAATCGGTGATATGCCGTTGGCGCTACAGGCCAAGATACTGCGCGTATTACAGGAACAACAGGTTGAGCGTTTAGGCAGTAACCGTCTCATCAAATTAAATTTTCGTTTAATTGCCTGCACCAATAAAAACCTTGAAGAAGAGGTTGCGGCAGGACGCTTCAGAGAAGATCTCTATTATCGCATGTCAGTGATTCCGTTGACAATGCCGCCCTTGCGCGAGCGTATGGAAGATATTATCCCATTGGCGGAATCCTTTATTAAAAAATACTCCACGGTGCTGGTAAAAAATATCAAGCTTTCTGAATCGTCACGCCGGGCATTACTCAGCTATGCGTGGCCGGGTAACGTACGCCAACTGGAGAACGCGATTCAACGAGGAATGATCCTTAATCGTGATGGCGTTATTTATCCAGATACGTTAGGTCTGCCATCTATTGAGTCCGATTCCTGGAGCGAGCCGCAATGGCAACCTAAACCCAGCGCGCAAATCACCACCAGCGCCAATCTGGGCCAGCATGGTCGTAGCGCGCAGTATCAATATATCGCTGACCTGATGCGCAAATATCAGGGTAATAAAACCAAAATCGCTGATTTATTAGGAATCACCCCACGTGCGCTTCGTTATCGTCTGGCATCAATGCGAAAACAGGGAATAGAGATCTTTTCCTGAATCAGTCTGTGGTACCGAGAACGCTTTTCTAATTTTAAGAGTAGGTCATGAGCATAAATACGATAGCCCCAGCCAGTACGATGCAGACGCAAATGATGCAGGACATGCAGCAGATGAAAGTGGTCGCGCAAGCGCCCGTCCTTTCGCCGATGCAGGTTAACGCCCAGCAGGCATCATCTCCGGTTTCGTTCGACCGCGTTATGCAAGGGGCGCTGAATCATGTTGATCGGTTCCAGCAGGTTGCGGAACAAAAACAAACGGCCATTGAGATGGGGAAAAGCGACGACCTGGCGGGGGCGATGATCGCCAGCCAGCAGGCATCGTTATCGTTTTCCGCGCTGGTGCAGGTACGCAATAAAGTCGCTTCCGGATTCAATGACCTGATGAGCATGTCAGTCTAACGCTATGAATGAACTAATAAAAAAAGTTACTCAGTTTTTACCATCGTTCTCTTTCAGGCTGGATGGTAATAAACGTCTGGCGTTACTGGCAGCAGCGGCTGTTGCGGCTACCGCCATTATTGTCAGCGTGCTATGGAATGGCAACCACGGCTATGTTTCGCTGTACGGTAGCCAGGAAAATATCCCGGTTTCGCAGATCGTCACCGTGCTGGATGGTGAAAAGCTGGAATACCGCATCGATCCGCAAAGCGGACAAATTCTGGTTCCGGAAGAGGACTTGTCCAAAACGCGAATGACGCTGGCGGCGAAAGGCGTTCAGGCCATGCTGCCCAGCGGCTATGAACTGATGGATAAAGATGAAGTGCTGGGCGCCAGTCAGTTTGTGCAAAACGTCCGCTACAAGCGGAGCCTGGAAGGCGAACTGGCGCAGAGCATCATGACGCTGGACGCCGTCGAGAGCGCCCGAGTGCATCTGGCGCTGAATGAAGAGAGTTCCTTTGTCGTCAGCGACGAGCCGCAAAACAGCGCCTCGGTGGTGGTGCGTCTGCATTATGGCAGCAAGCTGGATCTGGACCAGGTGAATGCTATCGTGCACCTGGTGTCCGGCAGCGTGCCTGATTTGAAAGCTTCGCAGGTCAGCGTTGTCGACCAGGCGGGGAATTTATTGTCCGACGGTATTGGCGCGGGTGAAGCGGTTTCTGCGGCGACGCGTAAGCGCGACCAGATCCTTAAAGATATTCAGGATAAGACCCGCGCCAGCCTCGCAAACGTTCTCGACTCGCTGGTCGGCACTGGCAACTACCGGGTGAGCGTGATGCCGGATCTCGATCTGAGCAATATCGACGAAACCCAGGAGCATTACGGCGACACGCCAAAAGTTAACCGTGAAGAGACGGTACTCGATAGCGATACCAGCCAAATCGCCATGGGGATCCCCGGCTCGCTGAGTAACCGTCCTCCAGTGGCGGCAAATCAAGTGACGAATGGCGCCAATGGAAGCGCGCCAGAGGAATCTAACCAGCCCGCTGCGTTGTCAAAGCATAGCGAGAACAAACGCGACTACTCCTGGGACCGTAGCGTTGAACATATCCAGCATCCCGGTTTCGACATCAAACGTTTAAATGTGGCTGTGGTACTTAACCAGAGCGCGCCTGCGTTGAAGAACTGGAAACCGGAGCAAACCACGCAATTGACGGCGCTGTTGAATAACGCCGCCGGGATTGATGCCAGGCGTGGCGACAATCTGTCTTTATCGCTGCTTAATTTTGTGCCGCAGTCGATCCCCGTCGAGCCGGTGGTCCCCTTTTGGAAGGATGACGACATTCTGGCCTGGGTGCGTCTGATTGGCTGCGGTCTGTTGGCTCTGCTGTTGCTGCTGTTTGTTGTTCGCCCGGTCATGAAACGGTTGACCGCCGAACGTCGCCGGACGTCGGCGCCAGAGCTGGCGCTGGACGCCGCACCGATCGCGATTCCTGCGGACAAACCCCATTTTGCGGCCGCTGAAGATGAACGTAAAAATATCGAACTGCCTTCTTTCCCTGGTGACGATAGCCTGCCTTCGCAGAGCTCCGGTCTGGAAGTGAAGCTGGAGTTCCTGCAAAAACTGGCGATGAGCGACACCGATCGCGTAGCTGAAGTTCTCAGACAATGGATTACCAGCAATGAGCGAATTGACAATAAATAACGGCAGCAACAATAGCTATCTGGAACAGGCCGCAATTTTATTGCTGTGTCTGGGCGAGGAGGCGGCAGCCACGGTGATGCAAAAACTCAGCCGCGAAGAGGTGGTTCGTCTGAGTGAAAACATGGCGCGTCTGTCTGGGGTAAAAACCAGCATAGCTAAAAAAGTGATCAATAACTTTTTTGATGAATTCCGCGAACAAAGCGGTATCAACGGCGCATCGCGTTCCATGCTGCAAGGGATCCTCAATAAAGCGCTGGGCACAGAAATCGCCAGCAGCGTGATCAACGGTATTTATGGCGATGAGATCCGTTCGCGGATGGCGCGTTTACAGTGGGTGGAGCCGCGCCAGTTGGCGATACTGATCTCAGAAGAGCATTTGCAGCTACAGGCCGTATTTCTTGCCTTCCTGACGCCAGAGATCTCGGCCACGGTACTGTCTTACATGAATGAGTCAGTGCAAAACGAGATCCTCTATCGCGTAGCTAAACTGAACGATGTGAACAGGGACGTGGTGGATGAGCTGGATCGTTTGATTGAGCGTGGGCTGTCGGTGCTTTCTGAACATGGCTCGAAAGTGAAAGGGATCAAGCAGGCTGCGGATATCGTGAACCGCTTCCAGGGAAATCAACAGGTGATTCTCGATCAACTGCGCGAACGCGATGAAAATGTGCTCGAACAGTTGCAGGATGAAATGTACGACTTCTTTATTCTGAGCCGCCAAACTGACGAAGTGCGTCGTCGTCTGCTGGACGAAGTACCGATGGAAGATTGGGCGGTGGCACTGAAAGGTACTGAAGCGCTGTTACGCCGTTCGATTTATGCCGTGATGCCTAAGCGTCAGGTACAACAACTGGAGGCGATAACCTCACGTCTTGGTCCGGTTCCGGTGAGCCGTATTGAGCAGATACGCCGTGAAATCATGGGAATTGCCCGCGAACTTGAGGAAGCGGGTGAAATACAGCTACAGCTGTTTGCTGAACAGACGGCGGAGTAACCTATGGCGATTGAAACCATTCGTGGTCGTTACCGGCTGCATCGTTTTCCTCCTCGCCAGCGCCATCTACAGGCTGAACAGCTCACGCCGGGGATTACTCCGGCGGATTATCAGCGCCAACTGATGGACGGCTTCCAGGAAGGGCTGCAAAAAGGTTTTGAGCAGGGGATGACCGAAGGCCAGGAGCAGGGTTTTCAGGAAGGTCATCAGAAGGGGCACGATGAAGGTCGTCGTCAGGGATACACTGAAGGCAGCCTGGCCGGACAGCAGGAAGGGCGCAAGCAGTTTGAACGCGCCGCCCAGCCGCTGGAGGCTATCTCCGGCAAAGTGAATGACTATCTGGCGCACGTCCAGCGTAAACAGCGGGAAGACCTGTTGCAGCTGGTTGAAAAGGTGACCCGCCAGGTGATTCGCTGTGAGCTGGCGCTGCAACCGACGCAGCTATTATCGTTGGTCGAAGAGGCAATTTCGGCCTTTCCGGCGATGCCTGAGTCGCTACAGGTGCTGCTGAGTAACGAAGAATTTAACCGCATCAAAGATGTCGCGCCTGAGAAGGTCACTGCCTGGGGACTGACTCCCTCTCCCGATCTACAGGCGGGCGAGTGTCGGGTGATTACCGATAAATCCGAGCTGGATATTGGCTGCGAGCATCGCCTCGAGCAATGTATGTCGGCACTTAAAGAGTCGCTGCTGCCGGAGCCGACGGGTGAGTGATCTTTCCAGCTTCGACAACGCGCTGCGTTCTATTGAGTCGATTCCTTTAGCCCGGGTTGCCGGGCGACTGGTTCGCGTGAACGGCATTTTGCTGGAGAGCGTGGGCTGCCCGTTGGTAACCGGTCAGTTGTGCCGTATTGAAAGCGCAAACCATACGCTGATCGACGCGCAGGCGGTGGGATTTAATCGTGATATCACCTACCTGATGCCCTTCAAACACCCCGTCGGACTGATGGCGGGGGCGCGCGTATTCCCCGAAGAAAAAGCCCAGGAGATCCTGATCAGCGAAAGCTGGCTGGGGCGGGTGGTCAATGGCCTGGGTGAACCGCTGGATGCCAAAGGCCGTCTGACCGGCAATGACGTGCTGCCACCTCAGGCGCCGTCTATCAACCCCCTTACGCGTCGGTCGGTGAACCAACCGCTGGATGTTGGTGTAAAAGCAATCAACGGGTTATTAACTATCGGCAAAGGCCAGCGCGTGGGGTTGATGGCTGGCAGCGGCGTGGGAAAAAGTGTGCTGCTGGGGATGATCACCCGCCAGACCAAGGCCGACATCGTGGTGGTGGGGTTAATTGGCGAGCGTGGCCGCGAGGTGAAAGAGTTTATCGATCACTCGCTGGGCGCGGAAGGGTTGGCAAAATCCATTATCGTGGCGGCTCCGGCGGATGAGTCGCCGTTGATGCGTTTGAAAGCCACCGAGCTGTGCCACTCTATCGCCGCCTGGTTTCGCGATCGTGGGCATCACGTTTTATTGCTGGTGGATTCGTTAACCCGTTATGCCATGGCGCAGCGTGAGATCGCATTGTCATTGGGAGAACCTCCGGCGACGAAAGGCTATCCGCCCTCGGCGTTCGGTATGATCCCTAAGCTTGTGGAAAGCGCCGGCAACAGTGAAAGTGAAGGGTCAATGACCGCCATTTACACGGTGCTGGCGGAAGGGGACGACCAACAGGATCCAATCGTTGACTGCGCGCGCGCGGTGTTGGATGGACATATCGTACTGACCCGTAAGCTGGCGGAAGCCGGGCATTATCCAGCCATTGATATTGGGCAGTCGATCAGTCGATGCATGACCCAGGTTACGCCCTACGAGCATCAGCAATCGGCCCGTCTGTTGAAGCAAAACTATGCCGCCTATATGGAAATTAAGCCGCTGATCCCGTTGGGAGGCTATGTTGCCGGAGCCGATCCCAGCGTTGATAAAGCCGTCAAAGTGTTCCCCGCCATTGAGCGTTTCCTGCGTCAGGAGGTAAGTGAACCCGCGTCACTTGAACTGGTGCAAAGTCGTTTACAGGCCCTTTTCCCCCAGGCAAAGAAAACGGAAGGTAAATAATCATGCGGCAAATTATTGATACCCTGGCGCAGTTGCAGCGTCTGCGGGATAAATCAGTCAAAGATATGACGGTCCAGTTGGCTAAACAGCAGCAGGTCTGTACCGGCTTTGACAATAACATCAAAGCGCTGGGTTACCTTATTCAAAAAACTGGCACCGGCGTTGAGGCGCCTTCGGTTGAATCACTCAAAAACGTGACCGGATACAAAGGCACGCTACGCACGGTTATTGCCTGGCAGGAACAGGAAAAAACGCTGGCTAAAATCAAAGAGCAGCGTATTCAAAAAAATCTGGTCGCCGCGGCTTGTGAAGAGAAAATTGTCGCCATGACGTTGGCAGATAAGCGTTACGCGCTGAGCAATGAGGCGCAGGTAAAAGAGCAAAAAGCCGTAGATGAAATCGCCGCGCAATGTTGGCTAAGACAGAAGACGCTGGGACTGGTATGAAAACGATCATTACTTTCGGCACATTTGATGTTTTTCATATTGGGCACCTGCGTATTCTTGAACGCGCCGGGCAGTTGGGGGAGCGGCTGATTGTCGGCGTCTCCTCAGATGCGCTAAATATGCATAAAAAAGGCCGGATGCCGGTTTATAGCCAAAGCGATCGCATGGGGATTGTTGCCGGACTAAAATGCGTGGACAGCGTGTTTCTCGAAGAGTCGCTGGAGAAAAAAGCAGATTATATTCGCCAGTTTAACGCTGATACGCTGGTGATGGGCGATGACTGGGCAGGACGCTTTGATAGTTTGTCGTACCTGTGCGAAGTGGTCTATTTTCCCAGAACACCATCGATATCCACCACCTCGATTATTGAGGTGGTGAAGGGATACAAATAAAAAATTCGTGGACTGGGTTATTCTTCCGGTTTCATCTTGTTTTTATTTTTTATCCACACATCCAGCTGTAATTTCATATCATCAATATGTTGCACAATCAACGGTACCATGTCGGCTGAGAAAAAATGCTGCATATGCGGATGAATGCCGCCAGTACGTTGCCGATGTGCTTTATCAAGATCAAGGTAAGCTTCTCCTGATTTCTTATATTTAATTAAGGGTAATATATCAAAATGATTTGCCGGGTCAGCCTTCCATAAAAACATCTTTAGCTGATTATCGACCTTCATTAAGTGAAAGTGTTCGGAAGTGATGGCATACCCTTTCTTGAGTGGACTTCCGCCATACTGACTTTTCTGTTGTGCAAATAGATTACGACTGTAACAAAAACGGCGTTGTGGCGTTAATGCGAAAGCTTGTTTTTCAATACCTTCAGCAGGTGTAATATCAAGTAAGGTCAGTACTGTATTATAGATATCGACCATACTGACCATATGGTTTAAATCAACGGCTTTCATGCCTGGACAGAAAATAAATGCTGGGGTATGAACTAATGGCGTGTAGGGTTCAATACCATGCGTATAACCGCCATTAAATCCGTGCCCCCAAAAGTCATCGCCATGATCGCCAAAGGCGATAATCATTGTATTATCAAGCTTTTTGTTTTCCATCAACATCTTAATGGTCTGACCGACCATTAAATCCATACTTTGGTAGCCACGCTGCCAGCGTTCGAGGCTGTTACTGCCCCCTCTTTTGATATCATCGTAATAACACAGATGACTACTGAGGTTCCACAGATAGAGCGCGAAGGGCTCCGGGCGGGAAATGACCTGCTGCATTTCAGCCTGCATTATTTTCGCGCTGTCATACCAATTAAAAGTATCCGTTTCACTCCAGATGGTATCCACATTTGCCCAGTTTTTGGGATACCCCATACCAGCAGCGGTGTATCCGTGCTGCTTTAAAACGTCGAAAAGCGCGGGGCCGTGACGATGGATGGAGATGTTTTCTTCGAGATGGGTGTTATGTTCTAACGTATTGTCATCACCATGCAAGAGATCGCTAAATGCCATCAGTGAGGAGGTGGCAGTAGAAATGAAATTATTGAGTCGTAGCGACTGGTTATAAATTTTATTCGTAAAAGGAAACCACTGGCGATTGTTAAAGATCGTGTGATTGAGACTTTCGAGATGCAAAAATATAATATTTTTCTTCATGTTATTCACATATTAATAGTTCGAGCATGCTGATGTCGAAGACAGGGAGGTCGGTGACCGAATTAACTTCCTGTCGTTCAGAGAAACTGTCGTCGATAAATATGGCGTCGGCCTCGTCAATGTAATCACTTTTCTTATCGTTTTTACCCAAGTGGGTAATGGTGTCAAAGAAATTGTTAATCCGCCGTTTCGCCAGTTCAGCATAAATGTCACCGGCATGACGCGTAATGAGATGAATTTTTATCCCGCGATTCAGACATTGGCAGAGAAAAGTGAAGACAGGCACGCAGAGTTTATCTTTGATGACGACGGTATCATCGTAGTCGATGTAGACATGTCGAAACGTGAAATTATGCGTATAGTGATTCGTTAAGCTACGTGTAATTTGCAGGTTTTTACTGAGCGGGTGCAATTTAACGTTTACCCGCATACTTTCGTACAACGTCAGCATGGCGAAATTAACGCCATTGGCACGATTAAGCGCCATTGTGCCTGCAATACGCGGCGCGACTTCCAGTAATGTCAAAGTACCTGAGGCAGAACGCTTCAACTGAAAAAACCATGCGCCGTGGAGCTGCAATTGCTGCGAAATAGCGCGAGCGTAAGCGTCCACTTCCGGCAGACTCACTAAGGTTGAGGTCATTGCAATACCGGCACGTATACGTGAGCGTATGCGAGGTTGGCAAAACAGTAATCCCTGAGCGCGATCGGAAAAACAATCAACCGTAAACTCTTCCCCACTTAAATATTCACAAACAATCAGATCATCTCTTTCTGCCTGTAATGATGCCAGCATGGCAGGGGTATCAACACGCGCTGTTCCCTGCGCACCCTGACCGCGATCTGGTTTAACAAAAACGGGCCATTGCTCTATCTCAGTAACGTCGTTAAAGATCTGCGGGGTGGGAATTGACTGTGTGAGAGCCTGATATGTTTTACTTTTAAAACGCGTAATCTGGCAGGTTTCTTGCGATGGGCAGAGTACCGTGGCAGACAGCGCATCCCGGTTTTCAGACAAGGCAAGAATGGCTTCATCATGTGCCGGGAAAATGTAATTAATGTTTTCTTGCAGCACTAATGCCTGCAATGTGGGTAACCAATTGCAATGCGTAACGTCAGGTACGATATGGTACTCGCTGGTGTAATGTCGGGCATGGCTATCGTAATCCGCCCCGGCTAAAACCAGATTTACGTTTTTTTCGTATCGTAGGGACAGGTAAATTTCTCTGCCAATTTCGGTCCCTGCAGGGAAGATAAGTACATTGATCATACTGTTATGAGCTCAATAATAGTGCTGAGTTCTTCGGGGGTCATATCAGGATAAATCGGCAGACACAGCACCTGTTCGGCGATTTGGTTCGCCACGGGCAGCGTCTCTTTATTGGCGCCAGACATGTTTTTGTACATGTTAAGATTCGACAGCAGCGGGTAGAAATAACGCCGTGTTAAAATGTTATGTTTTTTGAGATGATCGTATAACGCGTCTCGCGACATTTTATAGTCGGGGCGCACCAGGATCGGAAAATAACTGTAGTTACTCTTAAGATTGGCATTGCTGTCAGGTATAACGATCCCTTGCGTATTGGCGAGTTGCTCTCGATAACAGCGAGCGATTTTTTGGCGCCTGGCTATCGCCTCATCAATATAATTTAATTGCAAGAGACCAAAAGCCGACTGGATTTCATTCATTTTTCCATTGATGCCTGGCGCGACAACGGTTAACTCGTCAGCAATACCAAAGTTTTTCAGGTAATCGATCCGTTGTTTTGTTTTTTTATCGTAACTGACGATGGCGCCACCCTCAAAAGTATTGAACACTTTTGTTGCATGGAAGCTGAGGACCGAAAGATCGCCATGACGTAGAATGCTTCCGCCGCAATCTTCTACTGCAAAAGCATGTGCCGCATCATAAATGACGGGAATACCATAATTATTGGATATTTTTTCTATTTCAGTGGTGTTACAGCTTTGGCCGTAGACATGCACCGGCATAATTAACCCTGTTTTCGGGGTAATGGCCGATTCAATCAGGTGCGGGTTGATATTAAAGCTGTGTGGTTCAATATCAACAAATACTGGCGTTAATTGGTTCCACAGAATGCTATGAGTCGTGGCAACAAAAGAATAAGGGGTGGTAATGACCTCGCCTTTAATTCTCAGCGTTTGCATTGCAGCAATTAACGCGATAGTCGCATTACAAAACAGTGAGATATAAGGAACGTTCAAGTAAGACGCTAACCTTTCCTCTAACAGTTGATGCATGACGCCATTATTGGTTAACTGCTTACTTGACCAAATCTCTTGCAGATACGGCATAAACTCCTCGAGTGGAGGCAAGAAAGGTTTGGTGACCGTAATAAGGTTATGATCTGCTTGTTTCATTGCTGAGGGTCCTGAGGGAATTTTTCACTAATCTGTTGATAGTGTTCTGGCAGTCTGGTTTTCAGACTGGTAAGGAGCGTGCTTCTGATCTTCTTATCAGTAATACTTTTTAACGCGGCAAAATATAATTGAGGTAATATTTCCAGGCGACTATCACAATAGATGATGGCCTGAACAATATGATATTGTGCTTTGCTGACGTCTTTATGGTGAATGGCCACGATAAAACCCTGGAAATGTAGCAAGGGGTCGGTTGGCTGTTTAAGCAGCAGTTCGTCAATATCTTCTTTGATCAGCGTATGGTCGGGATGAGCATACTGCTTCCAGCGGCTGTTCATCGCGTCTACCCAGGCCTCTTCATGTTTCCACTGATTAAGGATCATCATCCGGTTTTGGTACATTAATTTGCTGTTATCTTTTCTGTACCAGGTGTTGTTGTCATGGCGACGGTAGTAAGCCACTAAACGTCGGGATGAAATAAAATGCCCCTGGCGGGAAAGTTTCAGAAACATATCCCAGTCTTCCTGTACCAGTTCAGGATCGGAGCGTTCTAACTTCAGATACGCCTCGCGGCGGATTAACGATCCGATATAAAGACTGAGATTGCCAGATACCAGAAGATGATGAAAAACATCGCCATCAAGGAATATGTCGCTGTAGGGAAAACGCGAGCCATCAGGCATGATGACCTCAATGGCGCTATAGCACATGACGCAATGTGGATTTTTCTCGAGAATATTAACCTGATGGGAGATTTTGGTGCGGACGATAAGATCATCAGAGTCGACGACAGCAATATATTTACCCGAGGCCATATTCATTGCCTCGATGATCGGTTTATCACCAATTTTATTTTTCTGCGAATAATAGTTAGTTTCGCGTAGGATCGTTTTGCAATTATATTTCCGTTGATATTTTTTAATGATATCAACAGACCGATCGGTAGACGCATCATCGACGATGATCACTTCGATATTTTTCCACGTCTGGTTAAAGACGCTATCCAGCGCCTCTTCAAGGAAAGCATCGTGGTTATAACTGGTGACGATAATACTCACTAAAGGCGTTGGCATAGATTCATCTCTGGCGACAATTACTGTGTTATCAACTAAATAACTTCTGTTGCAGGCTTATCAGCAACGTATTGCTGTGTTGTTGGGGCGACGCCTCGATGAGGTTTACGATTTCCTGAGCTGCCCTTTTCCCCGCCTGTCCATCCATAAATGCATCACAATAGTGGCGGCGAATCTCAGCTAACGGCGTTTCCAACGCAGCCCAATCAAACGCGTCGGAGAGCGCGTTGCGTAACGCCTGTATATCCTGAGCCACCGGGAGAATGTCACGGATACGTTGATCGGCACTGTCAGGGGTAGAGAAACTTTGTTGTCCATCCAATAGCGAAGCCATACCTGGCCAGCTCAGTAAAATGACGCGTTTATTCATATGAATAGCGTCAAAAATAAAGCCGCTGCTGTCCGTCAGGATGTAATCTGCTTGTGCAATAAGCGCCAGCAGATGCTGTGGGTCGTCGAGTCTGTTCTTTAAATAGCGCTGCGCCAGCGCCAGAGAGGCGGTTTCCTCCGGTCTGTGAAGGGTGCCATGATGCAATTTAGTGACGATATTATATTCATGGCTTAAGCGACCGAGCTGTTCCGCCCAATGGGGCAGCGAGCTTAGCGCGCCATAGGTAGGGGCATACAGAATGGTCTGTTTTTTCGCATTGAGCTTCAGGCTGCTTGGCAACGTATTATCAAAAGTGTGGTTGTGCCACTCATCGAAGCGGGGATTGCCGACCACTTTTGCACTGCCGCCAATATCAAGCGCGTGCTGGCTATAGTGGCTGTAGCACAGGATGCGATGATAAAAAGCGTTCCACCAGGCATGGTTCCACTCTTCTTTCGCCAGGCCATACATGGCACGCACATGGGTATCCGCCAGCCCGTTTAGCAACGGCGTGTAGTAAGGGCTTACCAGGCATTTGAAACGCTGGCGTTGCTCAATGACCGTAGAAAGGCGTGTTCCGCCCAGCGCGGAGTCGTTAATGGTTTTAATCGTCGCTGTCATTTCATCCAGAAACGACTTGTGTATTTTGTCACTCACCAACAACGAGCAAGAATGGCCCATCGCCTGAAGCGCGCTAATAATGGGGCGGTACACCGTGTAATGCAGCGATGTTTCCATATAGAAGCCAATGGCATCGATATGAGTGGAAGTTGACGGTTGCGAGTTGCTTACCAGCGCGTTGACGGTCTCGGGTTTTTTATTAATTTTATTGAAGTAGTAGCCGATGTTATCGGTTTCTTTCTTTTCGATATCGCTATATCCCGCACGCTGATAACAAATGCTCGGATAACACGAGAGCCATTTTCCTTCACGTAGCAGCGGTTGCCATTGCCCTTCGAGGGTGTCGGAGAGGTCATGCTCCATTTGCTGAGCCAGCGTCGGGTAATAGCGGCTGTTTACCAGATAGGCGCAAACTTTATTGCAGTCGCGGGCATGGATCATGCCCTGCAGGCTTTTCAGTTCGCTGCCTTGCTTAATTTCTCCGCCGAGGATGACCACTTCCCACGGAAAACTAGGTAACGCGCTCAGGAGCGAATTGAGTACCCGAATATGCTTTTCCTGCTTGAGGATCACGCTGTCATCTTCAAGTAACAGGTAATTTTTCCAGCCCTGACGCTGCGCCAGTTGCAGCGCCTGCATATGGGACTGACGGCGACCAATCTGGCCATTGGTTGCTACTAATGCGGCCAGTCGGGTAACTTTTTCCGCGGGGAAATTAAGAAACGACAGCTCTTGCTGGATGTGCGCTAAACGATCCGGGCGCGAATCCAGATTCACGATCACCACCTGATCAATGTAATCCCAGCGGATCGGTTGATGATGCGTGGCGTTATGCAGGCTTTGATACCAGTTTTTTAGCATTGGGTCGGTAACCGCCTGTGCCAGCGTGGTTTCCTGCGGCTCGCTGCTTCCCAATACAAAGTCTTTATCGAACGTATTTTGGCTATGCGAGATACAAATGATGGTGCGCTCGCCCGGCAATTGCAGTGGATTCACGGTGAATTGATTGGTGAATCCTTCTTCTTCGCCTAAGTTACATTCATCATCGTAACGGTGCTTTTTCAAATAATTGCGATGGTAGCAAAAGGTGCCGTTGAGAATGTTTTGCGGGCCAAAGCTGCGGCTTTTAAACAAGCGGTTGATATGGCTATACCAGATGGGGATTTGATCGGAACCCGAAATCAACGCCCGATGACGTTGCATCATGTCGATGGTGTAAGAGATCTTATCCGCCGGATAATAGTCATCGTCATCCATACACAGAATATATTCACCTAACGCCAGCGCATTGAGCATATTCCGCTTTCTGCCCAGCGTCAGTTTTTCCGGATGATAGATATAACGAATATTAAATTTCTCCGGGTGATTCTGCGTCAGCCTGTCAATGACCGACTGATGGCTTTGCGGGGAATCATCGAGGATCACCAGCTCCCGGCGGTCGGCAGGGTAATCCTGGTAGCGGAACATATACAGTAAATAGGGTAAGAAAGCGGCGCGGTTCCACGTTGGGGTAATGACGCTGACAAACGGTTTTTCACGGCCAGTTTCCAGCGTTTTGACAATGCCGGTCAGGGCGGAACGAGCTTTAGAGGTTTCAGGCATGGTGATGTGTATTCGCGGTTCGAAAAAGGACCGGGCATTCACCCGGTCAACAGGTGCTAACGTGTAATCAGGGAAAACGCCGAGAGCAGAGGGTCTCCCGGCAATATGTTCACAATATGCTGGCGCAGCGAGATGGCATGCTCGCTATTGCGCCACGCTTCAAACAGCGCGAAAAGGGCATAAATTTCGTCGTGGCTTAATGCGGAACCGTCCAGTGTCCACAGGCAAAACAGTGTACGAATCATAAAGACGTCAGCGACCAGCCAGAAGAAACGCAGGAGCGCGCTTTCATCGTCATGTTGCGGGAAGGTATCGTGATAAAGGCGATAAATCAGATAGTTACTGAAAATCCAGGCATCCTGCGCGAAATAGCGCTCCCAGGTCATTAACCACTGATCATGCAATTGCTGTTGGAGCAAGGCTTCACTGTTAGCATCTTGCAGCATCAGCAGGCTTACCTGCAGGGGCAAGGTCAGCTTACGCGCGCTTTCCGGCAACAGTTCCCAATTGAAATCGCAGTTGCCCATTTGGGTGATCATTTCCCGCTGCAACTGGGGCAGACTGGGCAGTTGTGCGAATTGCTCCTGCAGTTTTCCACTTTGCGCATGATCAGCCAGCACCTGCGGTAGCGAAGCCAGCTTTTCCAGCGTCGCATCGCTACTGTCTGGGCATTTCTCACAAAAAGAGAGCATGATGCCCAGCGCATAGAGGCGCAGCTCCGGTGACAAGCCTGGCAGGGTAATGGTATTCAGAGCAGATTGATTCAATACCTGATCGCGTGGGGATAACGTCGGGCTGTCAGGGGCGGCCGCACATTTTGAATGATGCAAGACAAAGGCATTGGGATCGCCTAATGCAGCCTGGCAGCTGGCCGGATCGGTTAAGACCAGACTCTGACGAACTTCCGTTTTCCAGCGCACGTTGACCAGTAAAGCGGAATCCGGATGGTGGGATAAAAACAACCGGACAAAGTCAGGCTCGTAACAATCAATCATACTCATAATGTGTTCTCAGTAATCCCAATGTTCAAAATCTGGCTATGACAGTGCAATATCCATGCCTGAATTTTAATTGTAATTATATCAATTGGTTAGATGAGGCGCGGAAAGTCGGTTTCCGCGTCAGGGAAGGAAGTTTTAGCGCTGGTAAATAAAATCGGGCTCAGTGCCTAAAAAAGCCTGAATAAATTCATACTGGCGGATCAGCAGATCGCCGTTTTTTTCGTTGTACATCTTGCAGCGTTTCGCTTTTTGCTCAAGGCTTTGCCACCAGCCCTCTGCGGCAGTTTTCTGCACGCCCGGCAGCCAGCTAAAGACCTGTTCTATCCCTGCACGATTGACGCTTACGCCCAGCAGTTGCAGGAGCGACCGGCGCTGTTGGCTGCTGTTTTGCAACTGCTCATAATGCTGTTGAATAAGTTCATTGACGGCCAGTAGTTCGTCGCTGTCGCGACGGATCATACACAGACGTTGTTGTTCCAACTGGTGTCTGAGCGCGTCATACCGCGTCCCGTCCTCGCGGATGCCCTGAAGCAGAGTTTTCACCTGCTGTAGCCTGGTACTCACTGTTGTAGCCTCTTATTTCTGGAAAAAGCTGAGCATGTCCCCAGCCAGTTGATCGGTATCAACCTGCAAATCGCCTGAGGCCAGCATGGCCTGCATTTGCGCCACTTTGTCGTAATCAACGTCACTTTGCGTATCACTGTTCAGCGTTTGCTGCGCCGTTTGTAATCCCGCCTGAGTAATATCGTCGGCGGAAAGCGATGCGGAACTGGACGCGCTCGTCTGCACGCTGCTCTTGTCTGCACGCGCCTGTTCGGTTGTCGATGCAGGGCGATTGCCTGGCAGAGTTGGGGTAATTTTCATAGCAACCTCGTACATATTCCGTTGGGTTGGTTATCTGTTATTGGCTAAAAGCGACGGCAATAGAGGAAAACTTTAATCCCATCACAAAAAATCCCCGCACTATTCCGCCGTCAGCGTGGTGACCACGCCGGTATCGTCCACCATCCCGCTAATGATCCGCTGGCTGCTGCTGTTGCGAATTTTTATCACATCCCCTTTACGACCATTCTTCAACGCCACGCCCGGCATTGAGGCGGTGATCCCGGCCATGTGGGAGACGATCATCACCGGCTGGTCGCGTTTGACCAGTACGGGCAGTACCAGCTCGCTACGGGTAATCGGTTTGCCCGGTTGCAGGGCGCGCTTGCTGGTGAGACCAATCGCCTCATCGATATTCGTCATCAACCCTTCGCGCTGGTTGCTGATATTGAATTTTTTAAGCTGCAGGTCGTCGGCGGTGATTACCGTATCTCGCGCAATCAACGACTTTGGCATGACCACCGGAATCGACACATCGGGGCGTACCGCCACGTTAAATTGCCAGCCATTGCTGCCCGGACAACTGACCACAAAGTTCATTCGTGACAGGACCATCTCCGGTGATGTGCTTGAGGTAACCTGCGGCGCCGACGCGCATAGCGCGCTGGTACTCACGGCGGAGGGAATATAAATATTGAACGTGTAGCGATAGTCCCGCCACTGCTGTTTGCGCGCCAGCGCGTCAATTTCATGACTGGCGGCATCGAGAACCCGCGCGTTGATCTGTTCCCGGGCGCTGTGCTGAATGGGATGGACGGCGGCATGTGCGGGTAAGCCACAGCATATAGCCAGCATCATTTCCACGGCAAAGAGGAAAGAGGGCTTCCTTCTGTGAGGGTGTCTTTTCATAAAGTCATTTCTCATCAATCACTTAAAAGTTGGCATGCATATTGCTAATAACAGCGATATCTACGCAGGAGTGATGCAAGAAATGGGAATCAGTTTTCAGCAGGCATTGGGTGTACATCCGCTGGCAGTGAAGTTACGTCTTGAGAGGACCGAGCTACTGACTGCGAATCTGGCAAACGTCGATACACCAAATTTCAAAGCCAAAGATATTGATTTTGCCGCCGAGATGCAACGGGCAAGTCGTACAAATGTTCCGCCCGAGGTTGACGTGAAATACCGTGTGCCGATGCAGCCTTCAGAGGATGGCAATACCGTAGAGCTGAATACCGAGCAGGCCCGGTTTTCACAAAATAGTATGGATTATCAAAGCAGTCTGACTTTTTTGAATCTGCAACTTAGCGGCATCAAAGAGGCCATTGAAGGGAAATAACCATGTCGTTTACTGATATTTACCAGATTTCCGGTTCGGCGATGACGGCGCAAACCATCCGTCTGAATACCGTCGCCAGCAACATGGCGAATGCGGAATCTCCTGCCAGCAGCGAGGCGCAGGCCTATAAGGCGCGCAGCCCGGTTTTTGCTGCGGTTTACAACAATAGCCTGATAGGGGGACATAACCGTCACGCCATTGATGGCGCCAGCGTACAAGTGCAGGACGTCATGCAAAGCGGCGGGGCGGTAAAGCGTTATGAGCCGCATCATCCAATGGCGGATCAGAACGGTTTTGTCTGGTACCCGGACGTCAACGTGGTCGAGCAAATGGCTGACATGATGTCCGCATCACGTGATTTTGAAACCGACGTTGATGTGCTGAATAACGTCAAAAGTATGCAGCAAAGCTTACTCAAACTGGGAGAAGTGTAATGAATACCCTGGCTCTGTATGCCCAATCTCAGGCGCTGGCTTCTTCTCAGGAGAAGATGACGGCGGTTGCTGAAAATAACGTCGGCGCCACGGCGCAAAGCACTAATGTGGGAGACAGCAGTTCTTCGACAACGTCGTCAACGACGGATACCAGCGACACCAGCAGCACCACAACAACCACCACGTCCACCGAAACCTCGGCGGTCGACACGTTTCTGACGCTGTTTGTGGCTGAAATTGAAAACCAGGACCCGACCGATCCCACCGATCCTACGGCCTATATCGATCAGCTCTCCTCAATGGCGCAGGTGGCGATGATGGAAGAGATGAGCGTCCAGGCCAACACCAATGCCGTGCTGATGAGCAACATCCAGGTGATGGCGCTGGGAAATATGGTCGGCGACGACATTATGGTGCAAACCACCTCGCTGGATATCGAAGACAACAGCAAGGCGATCCAGGGGCGCGTCACGTTGGATGACAGTTGTACCGATGTGGATCTGCACTTTACCGATGAAGCGGGTGATGACTACACCGTGTCGCTGATTCCGGAAGGTGAAACCTCCGTCGGACCCGGCCAGGTGGACTTCGACATCAATCCTGCGGATTACGGCATCCCGCCGGGCGATTACAGCGTTTCCGTGGTGACCAATACCGGGGAAGAGGAAGTGCCGATCGAGGTGACGGGCCAGGTGGAAGATGTGCGTATTCCGCTTGATGGCAGCACGCCGGTGCTCAACGTTGACGGCGTTGGCGAAGTGCCATTCACCATGATCACCCAGTTTGGCGTACCGGACAGCACCGACGGAACCAGCGGTTCCGATGACACCACGCCGCCAGATACTGACGACGGAAGCGATAACGCCAACAGCAATATGGTGCTCTGATTTAGTTAATATTACAGGAAGAAACAATGAGTTATGAAATTGCAGCGACGGGGCTAAACGCCGTCAACGAACAACTGGACGGCATCAGTAACAACATCGCTAACTCCGGTACGGTGGGTTATAAATCAATGACCACCCAGTTCTCCGCCATGTACGCCGGGACGCAGGCGATGGGCGTGAGCGTGGCCGGTTCCGCACAAAGTATCTCCACCGGTGGCTCGATGGTTTCAACCGGCAACGCGCTGGATTTAGCCATTAACGATGATGGTTTTTTCGTCATGTGCGATAGCGCAGGGAATATTTCCTATACGCGTGCCGGCTCTTTTGTGACCGATAAAAACGGCTATATCGTCAATGCGTCCGGTGATTACCTGCAAGGTTATCCGGTTGATGACAGCGGCACGCTGCAAACCGGTACCGTCACTGACATCCAGATTAAAACCGGCAACATCCCGGCGCAGGCCACCGATAGCATGACCTTCACGGCAAACTTTGACGCCAGTGATGAAACGATCGATCGCACCAGCGTACCGTTTGACGCGAACAACAGCGATACCTATACCGACAGCTACACCACCACTGTGTATGACTCGCTGGGTAACGAACACTCGGTTAGCCAGTATTTTACCAAAACCGCCGATAACACCTGGGAAGTACAGTACACCTTTGATGGTGAGGTGCAGAGCGGCGTCCCACCGACCACGCTGACCTTCGACCCAAATACCGGCAAGCTGACATCGCCAACAACACCGCAAACCATCACGTTCACTACTGATGACGCTGCGCCGATTTCGATGACCATTGATTACTCAGACTGTACTCAGTACGGCTCTGATTTCTCGGTGACAACCAACTCCGCAACCGGTTATGCCTCGGCAACGCAGAACGGCGTGCAGGTGGATGATGACGGTAAAGTTTACGCCACCTACAGCAACGGCGAACGCATGCTGCAGGGGCAGGTCGTGCTCGCTACCTTCCCGAATGAGAACGGACTGGAAGCGGTAAGCGGCACCGCCTGGGTACAGACGGGCGAATCCGGCACGCCGCTAATTGGTACGCCTGGCTCCGGCTCTTGCGGCACGCTCTCCTCCGGCATGCTCGAAAGCTCCAATGTGGATATTACCAACGAACTGGTCAATCTCATGACCGCCCAGCGTAATTACCAGGCGAACACTAAGGTGATTTCGACCAGTACGCAGTTGGATCAGGCTCTCTTCCAGGCGATGTAAGGCTAAGAAATGGATCGGTTGATTTATACCGCACTCAGCGGAGCCACCCAGACGCTGCTCGAGCAGCAAATTAGCGCCAATAACCTCGCCAACGTTAACACCAATGGTTTTCGCGCGGATATGGCGATGGCGAGCAACGACAAAGTAAAAGGCGGTGGTTTTGATACGCGTTTTATGGCGAAGGAGAGTCCCAGCGGCGTCAATGACAGCACTGGCGTGGCGGAAAAAACCGAACGTCCGCTTGATGTTGCTATTCAGGGACCCGGCTATATCGCCGTGCAGGATAAAGCGGGAAACGAGGTGTACACCCGTAACGGCAATATTCAGCAGGACGATCAGGGGCAACTGACCATCGACGGTAACGTGGTGCTCGGGGATAACGGCCCGATTATTTTACCGCCAAACGCGATTGCCTCTTTCGGCAGCGACGGCACGCTCTCCGTCACGCCTGACGATGGCGATGTTACTGCAACGATGGATATCGATCGCCTGAAGCTGGTGGATATTCCGGTCGCCAATCTGGCGAAAAATAGCTAGGGGATGCTGGTGACGGCGGACGGCGTACCGGCGCAGCGCGATGAGAACATCAAAGTGAGCGGCGGCTTTCTGGAAGGCAGTAACGTGTCTGCGGTGAGCGAAATGATGTCATCTATCGCGATGAACCGTCAGTTTGAAGCGCAAATCAAGATGATGAAAACGGCTGAAGATCTCAGCGACTCAGGCAACAGGCTGCTACGCGGCTCCTGAGTCGTAGCCTTTAATCAGGGATAAAGTTTTATGAATGCAGCGTTATGGATCAGTAAAACCGGCCTGTCGGCGCAGGATGCTGAGATGAGTGCGATTGCCAACAACATCGCCAACGTCAATACCACGGGCTTTAAGCGCGACCGCGTGATGTTCCAGGATCTGTTTTATCAGACTCAGGAAGCGCCGGGCGCCATGCTCGATCAAAACAACATCATGCCGACCGGAATGCAGTTCGGTAGCGGTGTTCGTATTGTGGGAACGCAAAAAACCTTCACCGAAGGGAATGTAGAAACCACCGACAATACGATGAACGTGGCCATCATGGGGCAGGGGTTCTGGCAGGTGCAAAAAGCCAATGGGGATATCGCTTATACCCGTGACGGCAATATGCAGGTTAACGCTGATGGCGTGCTGACCAACTCCCAGGGTTTGCCGTTACAGCCGGAAATTGATGTGCCAGCGGGTTCAACCAGCGTGTCATTTGCTTCCGATGGTACGGTGAGCGCGATTTTACCCGGCGACAGCGATCCCACCGAACTGGGACAGCTAACGCTGGTGAATTTCGCCAACCCGGCCGGGCTTTCAGCCGAAGGCGACAACCTGTATCTGGAAACGGCGGCCAGCGGTCAACCGACGGAAGGTATTCCGGGGGAAGATGGTCTGGGAACGTTACAGGATAAAGCACTGGAAGGCTCGAACGTGGACATCGTCAACGAAATGGTGGCGATGATCACCGTACAGCGCGCCTATGAGATGAACGCCAAAATGGTCTCTGCGGCAGACGATATGCTGCAGTTTATTAGTCAGACACTGTAACTCAAGAATGTGAAATGCCGGATGGTACAGCGCCATCCGGCAGAAATAGGCAGAACGTGAAAAATTATCTCTGGCTGATGGTACTGCTTCCCCTGTTAAGCGGGTGCGAATCGCAGGCCCTCCTGGTCAAAAAAAATGACGAATTCTTTGCTCCTCCCAAAACGGAAGCGCCGCCAACGGCGGATGGTCGCGCGGGGGGCGTGTTTGAAACGGGGTATAACTGGTCGCTGACGGCGGACCGCCGCGCCTATCGCGTGGGCGATATCCTGACCGTGATGCTGGAAGAATCCACCCAGTCGAGCAAACAGGCGAAAACCAATTTCGGTAAGAACAATACCGTCGACATCGGCGCGCCGACGCTGTTCGGACATACCAAAGATAACCTTTCCGCTTCCGTGGACGCCAATCGTGACTTCAACGGGACGGCGACCTCGCAGCAGCAAAACAGTTTGCGCGGTGAAATTACGGTATCGGTACACTCGGTACAGTCGAACGGTATCCTGGAAATTCGCGGTGAAAAATGGCTCACCCTTAACCAGGGCGATGAGTACATTCGCCTGAGTGGCCTGGTGCGCGCCGATGACATTCAGAACGACAACTCCGTCTCATCGCAGCGTATTGCGGATGCACGCATCTCCTACGCGGGCCGTGGCGCATTGAGCGATGCCAATGCGGCGGGCTGGCTGACGCGTCTGTTTAACCATCCTCTCTTCCCGATCTAAGCAGGATTTTGATATGCAACACTTAAGCGGGCGCTGGATGAACGCGTTAAACGGCATCGTTATCGCCCTGAGCCTGGCGCTGCCAGGTACCACGCAGGCGCAATCTCTGGAATCGCTGGTTAACGTCCAGGGGGTCAGGGAAAACCAACTCGTCGGCTACAGTCTGGTGGTCGGTCTGGACGGAACCGGGGATAAAAACCAGGTCAAATTCACCAACCAGACAATTACCAACATGCTGCGCCAGTTTGGCGTACAACTGCCGAGCAAAATCGATCCGAAGGTGAAGAACGTTGCGGCGGTGGCGGTCAGCGCGACGCTACCGCCCATGTACTCGCGTGGGCAGACCATTGACGTCACGGTCTCGTCGATCGGCGATGCCAAAAGCCTGCGCGGCGGCACACTCTTGCTCACCCAATTACACGGCGCGGATGGCGAGGTTTATGCCCTTGCGCAAGGGAGCGTGGTGGTCGGCGGGATGAACGCGACCGGAGCCAGCGGCTCCAGCGTCACCGTGAATACCCCCACCGCCGGGCTGATACCGAACGGCGCGTCGGTAGAACGGGAAATTCCCAGCGACTTCCAGATGGGGGACACCATTACGCTCAATCTGAAACGCCCCTCCTTTAAAGATGCCAATAACATTGCCGCGGCGATCAACGCGTCGTTTGGCGGCATTGCGACGGCGCAAAGCTCGACCAACGTTATCGTCCGCGCGCCAACCAGCCCCGGCGCGCGCGTGGCCTTCATGTCTCAGTTAGATGACGTCCAGGTGCAGGCGGAAAAAGTCCGCGCCCGCGTGGTGTTTAACTCGCGTACCGGTACGGTCGTTATGGGCGATGGTATCGCCCTGCATGCGGCGGCGGTATCGCACGGCAGTCTGACGGTTTCCATCAATGAAAGCAGCAACGTCAGCCAGCCGAACGCTTTTGCCGGTGGCCGTACGGCGGTGACGCCGCAAAGCAATATTTCGGTGAATCATGCCCGTCCGGGGATGATCAGTCTGCCAGAGTCCAGCAGCCTGAAAACGTTGGTCAACGCGCTCAATAGCCTGGGGGCAACGCCGGACGACATTATGTCTATTTTGCAGGCCCTGCATGAAGCCGGCGCGCTGGATGCCGATCTGGAGGTGATTTAATGGCCGACATCAAGGTGAATCATAGCGGGGGCATTGACGGTAGCGATGCGTTAATGGGCCCCAAAATCAAAGATAACGATTTGCAGAAAGCTGCCCAGCAATTCGAAGCCATCTTCTTACGCAACATGCTGAAAGAGATGCGTAAAACCAATGAGATCTTCGACTCAAAAGATAACCCGTTTAACAGCGACTCGGTACGCATGATGCAGGGATTTTATGACGATCAGCTGTGCAACAGTCTTGCCCAACAGCACGGCATTGGCATTGCGGAGATGATCGTCAAACAGCTCTCCCCTCATCACCAAGGATAAAGGTTGCGCGGCGGCTTAAGAACTGCGGTTTTTTCGCCGCTCTTAATCGGCAAGGTTGTTAATGACAGACCGGGTAACTGACCGGCGAGGACGCTTTGATGGATATGATTAACATTGGCTACAGCGGCGCATCGACTGCGCAGGTGGAGCTTAACGTAACGGCGCAGAACACCGCCAACGCGATGACTGACGGTTATACCCGGCAGGTTGCCATCACCAGTACCATTGGCGCGAGTTCCGGTTCAGCGAACAGTGCGGGTAACGGTGTGCAGGTTGACAGTATTCGCCGGGTCTCAAACCAGTATCAGGTTAACCAGGTCTGGTATGCCGCCAGCGATTATGGCTATTACAACACCCAGCAAGAGTATTTAACGCAGTTGGAAACCGTCCTCAGCGATGATAACAGCAGCCTGAGCGGGGGATTTGATAACTTTTTTGCCGCGCTAAACGAAGCCACCACCAGCCCGGATGATTCCGCCCTGCGTGAGCAGGTGATCAGCGAGTCCGGCGCGCTGGCGCTGCGCGTGGATAACACCCTCGATTACATCGACTCGCAAAGCAGTGAGATCGTCAGCCAGGAGCAGGCGATGGTGGCGCAGGTGAACACCCTGACTACCGGTATTGCCAGTTATAACCAGCAAATTGCGGAAGCTGAAGCCAACGGCGATAACGCTTCGGCGCTGTATGACGCCCGCGATCAGATGGTGGAAGAGTTGAGCGGCATTATGGACGTTCAGGTCAATATCGATGATGAAGGCAACTATAACGTCACGCTGCAAAACGGTCAGCCATTGGTCAGCGGGCAGGAGAGTTCCACCATCGAACTGGATACCAACGCCGATGGCACGCAGAGTATGTCGTTAACGTTTGCCGGAACTACCTCATCCATGAACACCGATACCGGCGGCTCGCTGGGCGCGCTGTTTGATTATCAGAATGAGGTGCTGACGCCGCTGACGGGAACGATTAACAGCATAGCGGAGCAATTTGCCGATGCGGTTAACACCCAACTGGCGCAGGGCTACGATTTGAACGGAAATCCCGGTGAACCGCTGTTTATTTATGATGAAAACTCATCGGATGGCCCGCTGGAGGTAAACCCTGATATCACCGCCGATGAACTGGCGTTTTCCAGCTCGCCGGACGAAAGCGGCAACAGCGATAACCTGCAGGCGCTGATCAACATCTCAACCGAACCGCTGGAAATTGAAGGACTCGGTAGCGTAACCGTGGGCGAAGCCTGTTCATCGATCATCAGCAATATTGGTATCTACAGCCAGCAAAACCAGACGGAAGCCGAAGCCGCAGCGAACGTGTACTCCGAGGCACAGAACCAGCAGAGCAGCGTGAGCGGCGTCAGCATGGATGAAGAAGCGGTCAACCTTATTACCTACCAACAGATTTACGAGGCTAACCTGAAAGTCATCTCAACAGGTGCTGATATTTTCGATTCTGTGCTGGAAATGTGTAGCTAACCGGAAGGGGAATGAAAAATGCGAGTCACTGCCCAGCAGTCTTATGTGTCTATGACGCAGAGTTTTAACGACCTTTCCAGCGATCTTTCTCATGTCGTCACGCAGATGGCGACGGGGAAAAGCATTCTGTTGCCGTCTGACGATCCGATTGCGGCGACCCGTATCACCCAGCTTAACCGCCA
This sequence comes from Citrobacter sp. Cc139, assembly GCF_030334645.1. Taxonomy (NCBI): domain Bacteria; kingdom Pseudomonadati; phylum Pseudomonadota; class Gammaproteobacteria; order Enterobacterales; family Enterobacteriaceae; genus Citrobacter; species Citrobacter sp. Cc139. Next base: position 32,395 of record NZ_JAOWDM010000088.1, on the reverse strand, counting down.
GCAATCGGCCCTCGACCAATATCAAACGAATATTAATTCCGCGTCGGCAGGGATGAGCCAGCAGGAATCTATTCTCGACGGCGTCAATAACGATCTGTTGGCGATTCGCGACGATCTGCTGGAAGCCGCGAACGGCACCAATACCGCTGAGTCATTATCCAGTCTGGGGCAGGATATCCAGTCGATGACTGAAGCGATGGTGTCGGCGTTAAATTACCAGGATGAAGACGGTCACTATGTGTTTGGCGGGACGGTGAACGATCGGCCGCCGATTGTCGCGGTGGATGAGGACGGCGACGGCGTGACCGACAGCTATACCTACCAGGGGAATGGCGATCATCGCCAAACTACTGTCTCCAATGGCGTAGAGGTTGACACCAATGTGGCCGTCAGCGACTTCTTCGGCGATAGCCTGGATGTGCTGAACACCTTAACGTCATTATCGAAAGAGCTGCAGGACCCATCGGTTGATCCTGCCGATCCGCAGGTACAAAGCGACATTCAGAATGCCATCGATACGGTAGACGTGGCCTCTGATGAGCTCAACGCCTCCATCGCCACCATTGGTGAAACGCAGAATACAATGACCATGCTCAGCGATGCTCAGACGGATATCTCAACGTCCAACGATCAGCTGATCAGTCAGTTGAGCGATCTGGATTACGGCCCAGCTTCCATTACCTTTACCGGACTGGAAATGGCGATGGAAGCCACATTAAAAACCTACTCTAAAGTGAGTGAGTTGAACCTTTTCAGTGTGATTTAACAGCGAGCAGTAGCTCAGGAATAGTATGCAGGTCGGTTTAAATACAACGTCACTCTCCGGTAGCGGAGCGCTTAATCCTTCTGTGCAGCAGCACACCGTTGCGCAGAATGCCCCTGTCCGTCAAAAGTTACCCGCAACGGCGAGTGATTACCCGGCCTCACCGCTTATTACCACCCGGCCTCAGCGTTATAGCGTGCAGCTTAACGATCAGCTCACCACGCTACAGCAGGCCGATCACTATCTGGGACAACTGGAACAGCATTTGCTGGATTATCGCCATGCCTCGCGCCGTGGCGGGCAGACGCAGCAGCAAAAGGGTGCTGAACTTACCCAGTGGCTGGATAAAAGAACGGCGTTATCCGGCGGTGCGGTGGACAGGCAACTGCGTCCGGTTTTGCAGGGCGAGGCGCGAGTGACTTTTCACGCGCCTGAACTGGCGCAGATGCTGCAAAAAGATGCCATAAGCTCGCGCATGTTTAGTGTTTCCGATGGGCGGCAAACGCAGCACTCGGCGGTGGTGGTGGGTGAAGATATGGATCCAGGCCAGTACAAGATAATGATGAGCAACGCGCTGCGTCGCGTCGGCGTACAGGTGCACGATCGGCAGGGCACGTTAACGTTCTCCACTACGGAAAAGCAGTGGTCGCAGATCCAGCAAACCCTGAGCGTACGCGATGTCGGTGCGAAGTCATCAGCGTTTACCCCGCTGAAAACATTTGCCGATCCCTCACGTTCAGAGGAGCTTCAACAGTATGTAGCACAGGGCGGAGCCCGAACTCAGGACGGATTACAGCAGGCGTTGGATATTATTGGCGATCAACGTGCGCAAATGGCTGCCCAGCAGGAGAAGGCCCGGCAGCTCATTGACGGTATGGCGCGTTTTCCACAGGCAGAAAGTGCGGTGCAAGCCTCTGAATCATTGGGTGGGGTATTGGATCATGCTAATCACAATTATCAGGTATTAGCGCAGGCGGTGAATGGACAAGCCCGACTTTCCAGCCAGACTGTCCGTAGTTTATTAAGTTAATTCTGCTTGCATGCTTTTGTTGAAAAGTTAAATACAGAGGGGTCTGTGATTAACAGACCTCCGACATCCCGAGTAAAAATCAAATTTTGCTGCGGAGTTATATGGAGCCACCATGTATGCAGGTTGTGCTCAGTGACAAATGCCCCGAAATTAGCCATACGAGAATCGTTTTGATCGGTTTTGGTGGTACTAAAGTGAAACTCACCCTGTTTATATGAGCCGGTATAATGATTAATACACGATGCTACTTTAAACGTAGAGGGCATTTTATTATTTTGCTCCAAAGGGACGAGAGTGATTGTGGTGCTTTTATCCAGAGAATTTGCGATAAGTTCATAATGTACGTTTTTGCCAGTAGTAAGGTCGTAATTGGCAATGACCGTATTTTCAATGCGGGCATGAGCCGTCAATGTGAAAAATAGTGTGAAAGCAGACAGGGCAGGGAAAAAGAAATTATTTGCATTTTGGCATTTCATTTAACATTTTCTCCACTTCTTTAATTAAAATACCATTCATTTCATTATCTTTATTTAGCCAGTTGTCAAAGCTTAGCGCTAACTGCCACTTATCATTGCATTGATTGCTAAGCACAATATCAAGGGCGAGTTTGTTCAGTGAGACCCGATAATACAAGGTCATCGAGGCGTTATGGCTTACCAATAGTGGGTTGAGCTGCTCGATACCGGGAAGAATATGCGTTGAAACAAGCGATGATGATTTCTTATTCTCACCTGGGTCGTAAAGTTGATATACCGTAACATGGTTGGCATTTTCAAGCGTCTCTTTAACCAATTGCGGAGCTTCTTCCATTTTAGTGACAGACGGTGCTTTAAAATAAGAGATTAAAATAAACAACGACAGCGCGATAACGATAACGGGTAAGGTAATCAGAACGGCTCGATAAGGATGCCGCCTGATAGCCGTTTTTCTCTGGTTTCTTGACGATAGTTGACTGTTAAGTAAGGGTATTTCCCCATGATTTGTTGATGAACGCATTTCATCAAGCGCAGGGGACTCAATAATCTCGGTACGTTTCTCGACCTCATCAATGGTGCTGTCATCAGCCACAGCTTCATTAAGGTCAATAGTTTCAGTGAGGTAGTTCTTATTAAATAAATACCCTTTTTTAGGTATGGTTTTTATAATTTCTTGCTGTTTACCGTCATCATCGATCGCAACGCGCAGCGCATGAACGGCTGTCGGTAGGCTATTTCCACCGACGATGCGATTCTTCCAAACTGCGCTCATTAAATATGACCGAGATAAAACGACATCGGCATTTTTAGCTAATGTCTCTAACAGAATAAAATGGTATTCGCCCAGGCGACGTATCTCGCCTGTTTCACAATGGATTAACGCATTAAGCGAGGAATCCATCCGCCAGTTGTTGACTACGATACTCATCGATTTGTATACCCGTGCAAGATTTTATATCCCTGGTGTCACACCGTTAAAAATCAGTGCATTAAAATTCTGGAGAAATTGAAATTTCTTTGTGCTATGAAGCTGCAGCTGAATCGCTATTGAGTGTTTTTTATGCTATCCAAAAAAGGATTTGAAATGTAGCGAAAGTGCCCGAGACTCACAATATAAAAGTACAGGGTATTTGCAACTAAATGTAAAACATGGCTATAACCAGGCTTTTTAAAGTGATTTTATCTAGGGATAATCTTATTCTTATCAAAAAGTTAACCCGTATGGCGCGTAAGCAACCAAGCCGTTATTAGATATTTCTAATAATCTTTTAATTAAATCTTGATTGAGATCTTCCTTAGAAGGTGGTTTTTTGGGGAGGTAGCACGCAAAGCTAAAATAGAGGTGGAAGCGTTTTTTCTCTCGCTAATGATGTTGTGTAACGCGTCAAAAAAATTTTCTGCAGCGCTTTAAGTTTTCCAAACGGGTGGTCGTTTTTACAGAGTATCGAAACGAAAACGATTATTCCCAAGGAGCAGTACCATGTTATCGATTAATACTAATACCGCATCAATGTCTGCTGTAAATGCTATCAACAAAAGCAGCGCATCACTGTCTACTTCTATGGAACGTCTGGCGACAGGTAACCGTATTAACTCCTCTGCAGATGACGCCGCGGGCAAACAGATTGCCAGCCGTCTGACCGCGCAGTCCAGCGGCATGGGCGTTGCATTGAGCAACATCAACGATGCCACTGCCATGCTGCAGACTGCCGACAGCATGTTTGATGAAATGACCGACGTACTGGGCCGTATGAAAGACCTGTCTACTCAGGCGGCGAACGGAACGTACAGCGATGAAGATTTGCAGGCAATGCAGGACGAATACGATGAACTGGGCCAGCAGATGTCCGATATGCTGCAGAACACCACTTACGGCGGCACTAACCTGTTCGGTGTTTCCGGTACCAGCAACACCGGTAAAGACGGTCTGTTCCAGAGCGGCGTAACCTTCCAGGTTGGCGCTGAATCTTCTGACACCATGACCGTTGATATCTCCAGCCAACTGGACGCTCTGGTTGGAGCACTGGGTCAAGTTAGCGCCTCTTTCAGAGGCGATCAGGCTGATGCTACCGGTAATGCCGGTGTTTCCGGTGGTTCTGAGCTGACCACTTCTGGCTCTGCAAACGCGATGATCACCACTATCCAGACTGCAATGGACGACGTGTCTAAGATCCAGTCCAAACTGGGTGCATCCATCAACCGCCTGAACGACACCGCGGCTAACCTGACCAGCATGCAGGACAACACTGAAGTGGCGATCGGTAACATTATGGATACCGACTATGCGACGGAAGCGTCCAACATGACCCAGCAACAGGTACTGATGCAAACGGGTATCACCATGCTGAAGCAGTCCAACAGCATGTCCAGCATGGTTTCCAGCCTGCTGCAGTAATTCCTGACGTAATGTCATTCACAACACCGCCACCCGGCGGTGTTGTGCTTTCCGCAACCGGGCCTTTGCCTGGAAACCTTCCTGAGGAAGGGAAAATTCATTTCCGCTACTAATTTAACTTACTGAATATCAATAATAAAAAATATTGGCATGCGTTTTGCTATTACATAACTAACGTTGCACGGAGTCACTGATTATGAGTTTTACGAGTCCGATCCAAAAATTAGCACAAGAATTTGCCTACGCAGACATCGCCACCCAGGCAGCAAATCTGCAGAACCAGCAGAACGAATTGAATGCAGAGAGCAACGGCCTGGACTCGTTAAGTTCGGCGCTCACCGACTTTCAGTCAGCAATTGATGCGCTTAACAGTGACACCGACGGCCCGCTGACGTTTTCTGCCACCTCGAGTAATGAGGCGAATACGGTGTCAGCAAACTCGCAGGCGCAGGCGGGAACCTATTCATTCTATGTCACTAAACTGGCGCAGGCGCAGCAGACAACCTTCAATATGAGCGACGACACGTTTAGCGCTTCCGGCACGTTTGAGCTAACGATGGATGACGGCACGACCATGGATATCGATCTCGCGGCTGCTGATGAGGATGGCGACAGCTTTATTGATGCCAGCGAACTGGTTAATGCAATTAATGACTCGGATGACAACCCTGGCGTGTCAGCGGCGCTGGTCAAAACCGATGGGACAACCACCATCATGCTGACTTCCGATACTACGGGAGCGCAAAGCGCATTCTCAGTAAACGTAACGGGAAACACCTCTTTCTCCGATCAGATTACAGCCAGCAAAAATAACGTCACGGATGCGCAGGACGCAGAAATTCATCTGGGAAGTCAAACCGGTCCTGCAATCACCAGCAGTAGCAACACTTTTGACGATGTGATCCCCGGCGTAACCATGACCTTCACAGAGGCCAGCGATCCTGATGATCCTAATGATGTGACTACCTTTACCGTCGCAGAAGACTCCAGCGGTTCGCAGGAAAAGGTGCAGACTTTTGTTGATGCTTATAACACGCTAATCGACACCATAGATTCTCTCACCAGCTATGGCGATGACGACACGGCAGCCGGGGTTTTTGCCGGTGATGCCGGGATGAATTCGCTGGCAAATCAGATGGATGATATCGCTCACGCTTCATACGGCGGCGTATCGATTGTCGACTATGGCATCACGCTGGATTCCGACGGTCACTTACAAATCGACTCCACCCAGTTCAGCGAAGAAATGGAAGAAAATCCGGACGGTTTGACCTCTATTTTTGTTGGGGAAGACAGCATGGTCGCGCAAATGGACGACCTGATGGACAGCTATCTGGATTCCAGTAACGGCATCATTGCCATGCGCCAGGAAAACATTGACGACCAGCAGAGCAAAATCCAAGACGAAAGCGATCAACTGACCGAAACCTATAACACCAACTACGAGCGCTATGTGGAAGAGTACACCAATACGCTGGTTGAGGTGTACACCATGAAAGTGAGTATGGCCGCGTTTATGTAACCGGCCGATTTAAGAGAAGGATTAAGAACCAATATGTACGACACGCAGGATGGTTATTCGCAATACAAAGAGATGGATCTTGCTGCGCGTACGGCAGCAGCATCGCCGTTAGAGCTGGTGCTGGTGCTGTTTTCGGGACTGATGGACGAACTGGAACGCGCGAAAAGCCACATTGAGAACAAACGCTACGAGCGTAAAGCGCAAAGCATCAATAAATGCATCGATATTCTCAACGCCTTAACCAGCTCGCTGGAGTTTGAAACCGGCGGTGAGCTGGTGGTGAATCTCTCCCGGCTGTATGACCACTGCGTCTACCGCCTGTATGAAGCCAGCGGCGAATTGTCGTTAGAAAAAATTGATGAAGTGATCCTCATCCTGACGAATCTGCGCACAGGCTGGGAAGGTCTGTCGGCAAAACTTGGATAAGGCGATGGAAAAAGAACGTCAGCAACAGCAGCTTTATGCCCTGGTGACGGCGATGAACGATGCCCTGGATCAAAAACGGTGGCGTCGATTACCAGGTCTGCATCAGCAGGTGATGCGTGACTTTCATGCCTATGCTGCCTGGGAAACTGACGCCGAGGCGCTACGGGAAGTGAAAAGCAGACTGCTGGTCGCGTTTGAGACATTAATTGCGCGGCGAACGCAGCGTGCGGAAGAACTCAAAACGCGGATGGAGAAACATCAGCAAAACCAGGAAGGAATGTTGGCGTATTCAATGGTTAATTTAATTTCGGAGAAGGCATGAATCCTGTATTACTGGCCTCGGTCAGTGCGTCGGCAGAGGCCACACCGGAAAAGGCGACGATTTCGGCGCCGTCAACCCCTGAGGGCGGCAGCGCATTTTCTTTATCCCAGTCGGGACTGAACGCCGCGGCTGAGCGGTTGATTGGCGCAAAACTGAGTCATCAGCAGACATCGGCGGCTGCGCATAAACAAGACGACGCGAATCCGGCAGCCATGCAGGCATTGCTGGCTATGCTATTGGCGCAACCGACTCAGGCAGCCCCGGCCGATGTACAAAAGCAGCCTGATGGCGACATGTTGAGAATGCTGGCGCAGGTGCAAACCACCCATTCGGGGTCATCATTGCTGCGCCAACTGGCGAGCGCCATGGCCCAGCCGGAAAAAACATCCGCGCCATCGGCTGATCAGCACACAACCGACTTATCGTCACTGCCGCCTAAGCTGCAAACGTTACTGGCGTCACTCAGCGAGGATTTGCCGCCAGCAACCCCGGATCAACAGGCTAAGCTGGCGACGTTTTCCGCCCAGGATCTGCGAGCGATTGCGCCGGAGCCTGCGTCACTCTCGACCTCCCAACAAATTTCTGCTCGGGTGAAATCAACCCAGAACCCCAGTCCTCGCCCGGTGGTGGAGAGAAAAACCGCTGGCGTGACGGTCAACCCTGCGCTCTCTACGCAGAATTTGCTCAATACCGCGGCGCAGGGAAATCAGCCAGTGAATCCACTGACCGAGCATAACATCGTGTCGACGCCAGTTTCCGCACCAGTGACGATGTCAACGGAGGAACTCGGGGAGAAACTCACTGCGTTGCTTAAAGACAGAATTCAGTTCCAGATAGGTCAGCAACAGCAAATTTCGACCATTCGTCTTGATCCTCCGTCGCTGGGCAAACTTGAAATTGCTGTGCAACTGGATGCTGGGAAGCTGATGGTACACATCGGCGCAAATCAGAGCGATGTCTGCCGCTCATTGCAGCAGTTTAGCGAAAACCTACGTCAGCACCTGACGGCGCAGAACTTCATGGAAGTCAATGTTCAGGTCTCTTCCGAGGGGCAATCGCAGCAGCAAAAACAGCAGTCAGGTCATCAACAGGATGAGGTGGCGTCAGCATTAGTGCTCAATGATGAACCTCAATTTCAACGGAATGAATCCGTTCTGATCAAAGTGTAAAAGCAAAATGAAGAAAATCGTTATCGCGTGTGTGATCAGTTCCGTCGTCGCTTTGGGTATTGCGGGGGGGGCCGGATGGGGCATTTATCATGCTATGAATAAGGGAACCACGGCTGCGGCAGCGACTCCCGCTCACGAAGCGGAAGATAGCCAGGATGAGTCCAACAATATTTTTGTCTCCCTGCCAGAAACGGTGGTTACGCTGCATGATGATGAAGGCGGCGATCGCTATATGGTCGCTGAGCTGGTGATGGTTGTTGATTCAGAGAAAGACGCTGAAAAAATTAAGCAGGACGAACCGCTCTATCAAAGTATTACCGTAGATGAGCTTTCGAATATGAAATATGAAGATATTCGGGCGCTGAAGATCTCCGAAATCAGAAAGAAAATATTTGAAAATCTGAAAGTTGAATTAGCGAAACGCAAAATGGCGACACCTTATAAGGAGATATTGGTGAAAAAAGTCGTTTTCCAATAAGCGACAAGCCAGGAAATAACATGATACAGGATGCTTACGAGTCAGAAGACTTTAATGCGACGCCCATGCTTACGCCAAAGCAAGAGAGCCATTATTTACAGGCTTATCTGCCGTTGGTGCGCAAAGTGGTGCGTCAACTTGCGCCGCAATGTACCTGCGTTATGGATAGGCAGGATATGGAACAAACGGCGTTGATGGGATTGCTGAATGCGATTCGACGCTACGGTCAACCAGACGAAGGTTTTGCCGGTTATGCCGTTCACCGCATACGCGGCGCAATTCTGGATGAGCTGCGCAGCCTCGACTGGCGGCCTCGCCAGCTACGCCAAAAATACCATCAGATTAAAGATTTGATTCGTGATTCGCGTACACAGCTTGGGCATGAACCCTCATGGGAGGAGTTGTCCCGACGAGGATTATCGTCTGAGGATTATCAGGAATACCAACAGCTGGAAGGTGCGGAAACGCTGGCCAGCCTGGATGAATTACTGAATGGCGATATGCCGATAGCACCGCTCGAAGGGCGTGGGCTGGAAGAGCAATTCGTCACGCAGGAAATGTTGAGTTACGCTCTGAGCCAACTCAGCGAAAAAGAGGGCCTCGTGCTCTCAATGTATTACCAACACGATATGAATTTAAAAGAGATCGCGCTGGTATTAGGGCTGACCGAAGCCCGAATCTGTCAAATGAATAAAAAAATCACGCACAAGATTCGTGATTGTTTATATCCAGACTAACAATTCCGAATCAACATGCGGAGGACGTAATGCAAAAGATTTTTGGCTTATTAGTGGTTTTGGGCTGCGTATTTGGCGGCTACTTTGAGGCTGGTGGGCAGTTAATTGCTATTTGGCAGCCCGCAGAAATTATTATTATCGTTGGTGCCGGCCTGGGGGCGATGATTATTGGGAACCCGGTACATGTGCTGAAAGAGATCGCCCATCAGATCAAAGGGGTGATCAGTAAAAAGAAAATGGGACCGGAATTTCAGCGTCAGCTACTGATGTGCCTGTATGAGCTGCTGGAAATGGTGCAGAACGGTGGTCTGCGTATGTTGGATCAGCATATCGAACAGCCGGAAGAAAGTACCATTTTCCAAAAATACCCGCTGGTGCTGACTCAGAAGCGACTGGTGACATTTATCGCCGATAACTTCCGTCTGATGGCGATGGGTAAAATCGATGCCCATGAACTGGAAGGGATCCTCGATCAGGAACTGGATACCGCTGAAGAATCTTTGTTAACCCCTTCGCGCTCCTTGCAGCGTACCGCCGAGGCGATGCCTGGATTCGGTATTTGTGCTGCGGTACTGGGCATTATCATCACCATGCAGTCTATCGATGGTTCCATTGCGCTTATCGGTTTGAAAGTGGCGGCGGCGTTGGTGGGGACATTCTTAGGGGTATTCATCTGTTATTGCCTGATGGACCCGCTGGCAAACGCCATGGAACAGCAGGCGCGGGCAGAGCATTCGCTGCTCGAATGCGTTCGTACCGTACTGGTGGCGCAAGCGGGCGGTAAACCGACGCTACTGGCGGTCGATGCTGGCCGTAAACTTCTCCATCTGGCCTCTAAACCCACTTTCGCCAATCTGGATGCGTGGGTTAATGCGATGCTGGAGCAGGAATAAGCATGAGGAAGGGGCCAAATCGTCGCGATCGCGGCGCGAAAACCACCATTATCCGCCGACAAATTAAAAAGAACCATGCAGGCCATCATGGCGGGGCGTGGAAGGTCGCCTTTGCTGACTTTACGCTGGCGATGATGGCGCTGTTTATGACGCTGTGGATTGTGAACAGCGTCAGCAAGGCTGACCGCGAAAATATCGTGGCGGCGCTGCATGGCCAGTCAATCTTTAACGGTGGCGGTATGGCGCCGTTAAACAAGCTGGGCAAACTGCCGATAGCGCCAGGCGCGCAGAAGAAAAACGTCACACGCAACAAGCTTGATAAAACCGTGAATCCACAGGAGACGGCGAGGATCACGGAAGAGAACGCTAAAAAGGCGCTGGATGTGAATGAGAAAACGGCGTTACTGAAACAAAAATCAGCCCAGGAGTTAGGCGAGCTGGCGACCGACATTAACGTCATTGCCCGCAAGGCGCATATGGAGACCAACCTTGAGATGGAGATTGTTCCTCAGGGGTTGCGCGTACTGATTAAAGATGATCAGAACCGTAATATGTTCGAACGCGGTAGCGCCAAAATTATGCCGTTCTTTAAATCGCTGCTGGTTGAGCTGGCCCCCGTGTTTGACTCGCTGGACAATAAGATCATCATCACCGGGCATACGGACGCGATGAGCTATAAGAGTAACATTTACAACAACTGGAACCTGTCAGGCGACCGCGCATTGTCTGCTCGACGCGTACTGGAAGATGCCGGAATGCCGCAGAATAAAGTTATGCAGGTCAGCGCAATGGCCGACCAAATGCTGCTGGATGCGAAAAATCCGGAAAGCGCCGGCAACCGTCGCATTGAGATCATGGTATTAACGCAAAGCGCTTCTGATACGCTGTATCAATATTTTGGCCAACACGGCGAGAAGGTCGTACAACCGCTGATTGATAAGCTGGACAAACAAAAGCAGGTGACTTCTTTACGTCAACATTCTGCTCCCGTCACGCATTAATTTGATTCCCGGTCCTCCACGCAACGTGGGGGGCAAATTATCCCGCAGGAAGGCAATGTGATAGATGTAACCCATATTATTCCATTGGATATTCATACTGATAACGTCACGGATGTGGCCTGTCAGGGCGCGCATTTCGACCAGATTTCAGGGATCTGGTACACCGAACCTCATGAGCTAAACGAGGCGCTTCGTGACTATGTCTACAACACCGACAGTTTTAACATCGTCGCGCCGTACTATCTGGTAATTACCTCGAAGATGCGCTGCTGGAACTGCCACCAGCTTACCCATATTCACGGAGTGATGTTTACCCGGTTTATTAGAAAGGATCATGATGGCCAAGGCTGGCAATCTATTCGACGGAATACCTTTCTGTTTCATATTAATTCTCTGCCTGAAGAGATAAAAAAGAACATTAAGGCCAGCAATTACTATCTGGATAAAAGTAAAACCACCGGGCTACGTTACTGGATGAATCATTGTGAAATTTGTGGAGAGCGTCTGGGTGATTATGAGCTTTTCTGCGTTGAAAATGATGCATTTCGCCTGATGACGATCGAAAAATTGCTGCGGGCAAAGATTCGCAAAGTGAAAAAGCTTTTTGTCAGTACGGCGGGTAATCCCGCAGAACATAAAACCACGGACATCGTACGTTACCTGTGCGATGCGCGCTTTGTCATGAATGGTCCAGCGTAAGGCATAATCAGACTTCTCACACCATAAAAATACTGTATACTTAAACAGTGTTGTGGGAGGCGAGTCATGCGCAAAATCATACATGTTGATATGGACTGTTTTTTCGCGGCGGTGGAAATGCGTGATAATCCAGCCCTGCGCGACATTCCCATTGCTATCGGCGGCAGTCGTGAACGCCGGGGCGTTATCAGCACTGCTAATTACCCGGCGCGTAAATTTGGCGTACGTAGCGCAATGCCGACCGGAATGGCGTTAAAACTGTGCCCACATCTCACGTTATTGCCTGGTCGATACGAGGCTTATAAAGAAGCCTCCCGCCAGATTCAGGCGATCTTCTCCCGTTATACCTCGCTGATCGAACCTCTTTCGCTGGACGAAGCCTATCTGGATGTGACCGACAGTGCTCACTGTCACGGTTCCGCCACGCTGATAGCGCAGGAGATCCGCCAGACGATTTTCAACGAGTTACAGTTAACCGCCTCCGCCGGGATTGCGCCGGTTAAGTTTCTGGCAAAAATAGCCTCCGATCTCAATAAGCCCAACGGGCAATATGTCATTACCCCCGCTGATGTTCCCGAATTTCTCAGAACGTTGCCGCTAGGGAAAATACCCGGCGTAGGCAAAGTTTCTGCCGCTAAGCTGGAAGCGATGGGATTGCGTACTTGCGAGGATGTTCAAAAATACGACCTGGCCATGTTGCTCAAACGTTTTGGTAAGTTTGGTCGCGTGTTGTGGGAACGCAGCCAGGGCATTGATGAGCGGGATGTCAACAACGACAGACTGCGCAAATCTGTCGGCGTTGAGCGTACGCTGGCAGAAGATATTCATGAATGGGCTGAATGTGAGGAGATTATTGAGCGGCTATATCCCGAACTGGAACGACGTCTGGCAAAGGTAAAACCGGATCTGTTGATCGCCCGGCAGGGAATTAAACTCAAGTTTAATGATTTTCAGCAAACCACGCAGGAGCACGTCTGGCCGCGCTTAAGCAAAGATGACTTAATTGCGACAGCGCGCAAAACCTGGGATGAACGTCGGGGCGGGCGGGGCGTAAGGCTGGTGGGATTACACGTCACGCTGCTTGATCCACAGCTGGAAAGGCAACTGTTGCTGGGAATTTGACTCTGATGTATTGCCGGATGGCGGCGTAACCGCCTTATCCGGCTTTATTACAGAGACTTATTTCGCTGGAATCGACTTCAGCAGCTCGGTTAGCAGCGTCCAGTAGTGGCCGACGCTTTCAATATGAACCTGCTCATCCGGGGAGTGCGGACCGGTGATAGTTGGCCCGATGGAAACCATGTCCATATCCGGATACGGTTTCTTGAACAGTCCACATTCCAGACCGGCGTGGATAATCTGGATGTTCGGCGTTTTGTTGAACAGACGCTGATAGGTTTCGCGAACCAGGTGCATAACCGGAGAGTTAGCATCCGGCTGCCAGCCAGGATATGCGCCTTTGGCTTCGGTTTTGGCACCGGCGAGCTTGCCCAGTGAATCCAGCATGCTTACCACGTAGTCTTTACCGCTGTCGATCAGCGAGCGAACCAGGCAGTGGATCTGTACATTATCGTCAGTCATGGTCACGACACCGACGTTCAGGGAGGTTTCCACCACGCCTTTCGCCACGTCGGAATTGCGGATCACGCCGTTCGGGGTGGCGTTCAGCAGACGAACAAAGCTATCGCGAGACTGCGTGGTCAGGGCGGCTTTATCGTTGGTGACAGCATCCAGAAGCAGAGCAAGATTCTTCTCTTTGGCTTCCAGTTCGTTTTTCAGGATGTCCTGGTAAGTGTTAACCAGTGCTTTTAACGCATCAACTTTATCTGCGGCCACGGCGAGGGTCGCAAAGGCTTCACGCGGGATCGCGTTACGCAGCGTGCCGCCGTTGAAATCAACCAGACGCAGATCCAGCTCTTCAGCGTGGCCCGCCAGGAAGCGTACCAACAGCTTATTCGCGTTACCGAGGCCGACGTGGATTTCGCCGCCGGAGTGACCACCTTTCAGACCTTTTAAGGTCAGCTTAAAGCTCTGGAAACCAGCCGGAACCGCCTCACGGGACAGCGGCAGGTTTGAGGTAAAGTCGATACCCCCTGCGCAACCCATGTAGATCTCACCTTCTTCTTCAGAGTCGGTGTTGATCAGGATATCTGCCTGCAGCCAGTTTGCCTGCAAACCGAACGCGCCATCCATACCCGCTTCTTCGGTCATGGTCAGCAACACTTCCAGCGGACCGTGTACCACATTGTCATCCGCCAGTACGGCCAGCGCGGACGCCATACCGATACCGTTATCCGCGCCCAGCGTGGTGCCACGGGCTTTCACCCATTCGCCATCAATATAAGGCTGGATAGGATCTTTGGTGAAGTCGTGCACGGTGTCGTTGTTTTTCTGCGGAACCATATCCAGGTGCGCCTGCAGAACGACCGGTTTGCGGTTTTCCATGCCTGCAGTGGCAGGTTTGCGAATCAGGATATTACCGACCTGGTCGCGCTCGACGTGAAAACCTTTCTCCTGGGCCCAGCTCAGAATGTGTTCAGCGAGCTGCTCTTCATGGTAGGACGGGTGAGGAATAGAACAGATTTTGGCAAAAATATCCCACAGCGGTTGCGGGGATAACTGAGACAGTTCAGACACGTTGAGTCTCCTTGGCGGTGTCCTACAAAACTTGCTTGCAGTCCACGGGGTTAGCTGAATTAAAAACACCACAAGTCAGGCTTGCGCGATGCGATTGAGAATACCACTTTCTCCGCCGACGGCTAGCATAAAGCATGCAAAAAGAGGCGCGGATTCCGCGAAACACTGGTTTTTAGTGCGTCAGATCTCTATAATCTCGCGCAACCTGATTCACCCTCAATTATTAATTAGCCGTAGATACACAGGCTGGGACACTTCACATGAGCGAAAAATACGTCGTCACCTGGGACATGTTGCAGATCCATGCACGTAAACTGGCAAGCCGCTTGATGCCTTCTGAACAATGGAAAGGCATTATTGCCGTTAGCCGTGGTGGTCTGGTGCCGGGCGCATTGCTGGCGCGTGAATTGGGTATTCGTCATGTCGATACCGTATGCATCTCCAGCTACGATCACGACAACCAGCGCGAGCTGAAAGTGCTTAAGCGTGCTGAAGGCGACGGTGAAGGTTTTATCGTCATCGACGACCTGGTTGACACCGGCGGCACCGCGGTTGCGATCCGCGAAATGTATCCTAAAGCGCATTTCGTCACTATTTTCGCTAAGCCGGCAGGTCGTCCGCTGGTAAATGATTATATTGTTGATATCCCTCAGGATACCTGGATTGAACAGCCGTGGGATATGGGCGTAGTGTTTGTCCCGCCGATCTCTGGTCGCTAATCAACAGCGCTTTCAACGCCTGGCTATGCCGGGCGTTGTTCTTTATTAATCCCCATCAGGTTACACTATGCCTTAATGAGTATTCATGGAGGCTGCAAGAATGTCACAAGCTAACCTCAGCGAAGTCCTGTTCAAACCCCGCTTCAAACACCCTGAAACGTCTACGCTGGTTCGTCGTTTTAATCACGGCGCGCAGCCGTCCGTACAATCTGCCCTGGATGGCAAAACAATCCCGCACTGGTATCGCATGGTGAATCGTCTGATGTGGATCTGGCGCGGCATCGATCCGCGTGAAATCCTCGAAGTACAGGCGCGTATCGTGATGAGCGAAGCCGAACGTACGGATAAAGAGCTCTACGATACGGTCATTGGCTATCGTGGCGGGAACTGGATCTATGAGTGGGCAAAGCAGGCGATGGAATGGCAACAGAAAGCGTCTATGGAGGAGGATCCGCAGTTGAGCGGTCGCCACTGGCTGCATGCCTCTACGCTGTACAACATTGCCGCTTATCCGCATCTGAAAGGCGATGAGCTGGCAGAGCAGGCGCAGGCTCTGGCCAATCGCGCCTATGAAGAAGCCGCTCAACGGCTGCCGGGCACGCTGCGTGAGATGGAATTTGCGGTCGCTGGCGGCGCGCCGGTAACCGGCTTCCTGCATATGCCAAAAGGCGATGGTCCGTTCCCGACGGTACTGATGTGCGGCGGTCTCGATTCCATGCAAACGGACTACTACACGCTGTATGAGCGCTACTTTGCTCCGCACGGTATTGCCATGTTGACGCTGGATATGCCGTCGGTCGGATTCTCATCAAAATGGAAACTGACTCAGGATTCCAGCCTGCTGCATCAGCATGTATTAAAGGCGCTGCCTAATGTCCCGTGGGTGGATCACACCCGCGTGGCGGCCTTCGGTTTCCGTTTTGGCGCTAACGTAGCGGTACGCCTGGCGTATCTGGAGTCGTCACGGCTGAAGGCGGTGGCCTGCCTGGGACCGGTTGTGCATGCGCTGCTGAGTGACCCGCAGCGTCAGGCAAGCGTCCCGGAAATGTATCTTGACGTTCTGGCCAGCCGCCTGGGGATGCACGACGCTTCCGATGAAGCGCTGCGCGTAGAGCTTAATCGCTATTCATTAAAAGTGCAGGGACTGCTCGGTCGACGCTGCCCGACGCCAATGCTGTCGGGCTTCTGGAAAAACGACCCATTTAGCCCCGAAGAGGAGTCGCGTTTAATCACCTCGTCATCTTCTGACGGTAAGCTGCTGGAGATTCCATTCAACCCGGTGTATCGCAATTTTGACAAAGGACTGCAAGAAATAACCAAGTGGATCAATCAGAGATTGTGTTAAAAGTTTGCTAAATTTTATCGATTTGGTAAAACAGGGGCTTCACCTAAGGAGATCGTAATGACGTTACCGAGTGGGCATCCGAAAAGTAGATTGATCAAGAAATTCACCGCGCTTGGCCCGTACATCCGGGAAGGACAGTGCGAAGATAATCGCTTTTTTTTCGATTGTTTGGCTGTTTGCGTCAACGTGAAACCCGCCCCTGAGAAACGCGAGTTCTGGGGCTGGTGGATGGAGCTTGAGGCGCAGGAAAAACGCTTTACCTACAGCTATCAGTTTGGTTTGTTTGATAAAGATGGCAACTGGACGGCGGTGCCGGTGAAAGAGACTGAAGTGGTAGAGCGACTGGAATACACCTTACGTGAGTTTCATGAAAAATTACGTGGGTTGTTAACGTCGCTGGATTTGGCGCTGGAGCCTGCTGACGATTTTAAAGATGAGCCGGTTAAATTAACCGCATAATGAACAGTAAAATGCCGGATGGCGGCGCAACCCCATCCGGCATTTTTTATCCTAAATCAGAACTGATAAACCATACCGACAGCAACGATATCATCGTCGTTGATGCCCAGTTTATTGTCGCTATCCAGCTGGTTGATTTTATAATCGACAAACGCGGACATATTTTTGTTGAAATAATACGTGGCGCCAACGTCGATATAATTCACCAGATCCTCATTGCCGACGCCTTCAATATCTTTACCTTTTGACAGCACATAACCCAGTGACGGACGCAGACCAAAGTCAAATTGGTATTGAACAACCGCTTCGAAGTTCTGCGTTTTATTGGCGAAGCCGCCGGAAATCGGCGTCATATTGCGCGTTTCAGAATAGAACGTCGCAATATAGATATCGTTAGCATCATATTTTAAACCCGTTGCCCAGGCTTCTGCTTTATCGCCTGTACCGCGAGTTTGCAGATTCTGCTGATTGGTACGATCGGAGTTGGTATAAGCGCCGCTTACGGCGAAATCGCTACCGCCAAAGTCATAGGTAACGGATGTACCAAAACCATCGCCGTTCTGTTTTTTCACATCACGGTCCTGGTTTTTACCCTGATATTGCAGGGTGAGATCCAGGCCATCCACGACGCCGAAGAAATCGGTGTTACGGTAAGTTGCCAGGCCGCTGGCGCGTTTGGTCATAAAGTTATCGGTCTGTGCAGAAGAATCGCCGCCAAACTCCGGGAACATATCAGTCCACGCTTCTACATCGTACAGCGCGCCCAGGTTACGACCATAATCAAACGAGCCAAGATTTTTTAATTTCAGACCGGCAAAGGCCAGACGTGTTTTTTGCTGGTTGGAATCACTTTCAGCTTTATTGCCTGCGAACTCTGCTTCCCAGCGACCATAACCCGTCAGTTCATCATTAATTTGCGTTTCGCCCTTAAAGCCTAAACGGATATAGCTTTGGTCGCCGTCCTTGCTGTCATAATCCGTCATGTAATGCATGGCTTTAACTTTGCCATACAGATCCAGTTTATTACCGTTCTTGTTATACACTTCAGCTGCCTGTACGGATGCCGACGCCACAATCCCCATCACCACTAATGCCAGAGTGCTCTTTTTCATTTTCATTCCTGATTAAAAGTACGCGCTAATATTCACTGGGTGTGATCCCCGTTAAAAGACAGGAAGGTTTTTAACGTCTGGCAATGAACGTTTTATGACAAAGTAAGAATATTTTTAAAAAAGCGTGTTTTTATGTTTCTGTAATAAATGCGTCAAAATCTGCCGCTACGCTTGCTGATCCTGCGCAATAAAATTTCATGCTTTGTGCGCTGGCTGTTGGCAACCGGGGCCAGTCCTGCTAAAACGTTCGTTTGATATCATTTTCCCCAATTTTGAATGGCAGAGAATCATGAGTGACAGCCAGACGCTGGTGGTAAAACTTGGCACCAGTGTGTTAACGGGCGGATCGCGCCGCCTGAACCGCGCCCATATCGTAGAACTGGTTCGCCAGTGCGCGCAGCTCCATGCCGCAGGGCATCGTATTGTTATCGTTACCTCAGGCGCGATCGCCGCCGGGCGTGAGCATCTTGGTTACCCTGAGCTTCCGGCGACGATAGCCTCGAAACAGCTGTTGGCGGCGGTAGGGCAGAGCCGATTGATTCAACTGTGGGAACAGCTGTTCTCTATTTACGGTATCCATATCGGGCAGATGCTGCTGACGCGTGCGGATATGGAAGACCGTGAGCGCTTCCTTAATGCCCGCGATACGTTACGCGCGCTGCTGGACAACAACATCGTTCCTGTCATCAATGAGAATGACGCGGTGGCGACCGCCGAAATTAAAGTCGGCGATAATGACAATCTCTCGGCGCTGGCGGCAATTCTGGCCGGAGCCGATAAGCTACTGTTGCTGACCGATCAGCAGGGACTTTTCACCGCCGATCCGCGCACCAATCCGCAGGCGGAGCTGATCAAAGACGTTCACGGTATTGACGATGCGTTGCGCGCCATTGCCGGCGACAGCGTTTCTGGCCTGGGAACGGGAGGTATGGGCACGAAATTGCAGGCCGCTGATGTCGCGTGCCGCGCTGGGATTGACACCATCATTGCCGCAGGCAGCAAACCGGGCGTGATTGGCGATGTGATGGAAGGCGTTTCCGTTGGAACGCGTTTTCATGCTCAGGCCTCTCCACTGGAAAACCGTAAACGCTGGATTTTCGGCGCGCCGCCTGCCGGGGAAATTACCGTCGATGAGGGCGCGACCGCAGCGATTCTGGAACGTGGCAGTTCATTACTGCCAAAAGGCATTAAAAGCGTGACAGGCAACTTTTCTCGTGGTGAAGTGATTCGTATCTGCAATCTCGAAGGGCGCGATATCGCCCACGGCGTGACCCGCTATAACAGCGACGCGCTCCGCCGTATTGCCGGACACCACTCACAGCAGATTGACACCATCCTCGGCTATGAATACGGCCCGGTTGCTGTCCATCGCGACGACATGATTACCCGTTAAGGAACAGGCATATGCTGGAACAAATGGGCATTGCTGCCAAAGCTGCGTCATACAAGCTGGCGCTGCTCTCCAGCCGTGAAAAAAATCGCGTGCTGGAAAAAATAGCCGATGAGCTGGAAGCGCAAATGGAAAGTATCCTTAGCGCTAACAAGCAGGATGTAGAACAGGCGCGTGAAAATGGTCTGAGCGAAGCAATGCTCGACCGCCTGGCATTGACCCCTGCGCGCCTGAAAGCGATTGCTGACGACGTGCGTCAGGTGTGTAATCTTGCTGACCCTGTCGGGCAGGTGATTGACGGGGGCCTGCTGGATAGCGGACTGCGTCTTGAGCGTCGTCGCGTCCCGTTGGGCGTGATTGGCGTGATTTATGAAGCGCGTCCTAACGTTACCGTTGATGTTGCCTCCCTGTGCCTGAAAACCGGTAATGCGGCGATCCTGCGCGGCGGGAAAGAGACTTACCGGACTAACGCTGCGACCGTGGCGGTGATCCAAAAGGCGCTGGAAGCCTGCGGTTTACCCGCAGCAGCGGTGCAGTCAATCGACAATCCGGATCGCGCGCTGGTCGCTGAAATGCTGCGTATGGATAAGTACATCGATATGCTGATCCCGCGCGGTGGCGCGGGCCTGCACAAGCTGTGTCGTGAGCAGTCGACTATCCCGGTCATCACCGGCGGCATTGGCGTGTGTCATATTTATGTGGATGATTCTGCTGAAATCGCTCCAGCGCTGAAGATTATCGTCAATGCCAAAACCCAGCGTCCGAGCACCTGCAATACCGTGGAGACCTTGCTGGTGCATCAGGATATCGCTGAGCGTTTCCTGCCTGCGTTAAGCGACAAGATGGCGGAAAGCGGTGTTACGCTGCACGGCGACGAAATCGTGATGCAGGTACTGCATGGCCCGGCCAAACTGGTGCCGCTGAAACCGGAAGAGCTCGATAACGAGTTTCTGTCTTTGGATCTGAATGTTGTGGTGGTCGAAAATATGGATGGCGCTATCGCGCACATTCGCGAACATGGCACCCAGCACTCCGACGCTATCCTGACGCGCACGCTCAGCAACGCCAACCGTTTCGTGAATGAAGTTGATTCTTCTGCCGTATACGTGAATGCTTCCACCCGTTTTACCGATGGCGCCCAGTTTGGACTGGGGGCTGAAGTGGCGGTGAGTACGCAAAAACTGCACGCGCGTGGCCCAATGGGACTGGAAGCACTGACCACATACAAGTGGATTGGCTTCGGAGATGATACCATTCGCGCGTAATTGAAACCGGGTGATGCAAAACAGGCGTTTGATTCGCAAGGCCAGTAATGCATCGCCCGGTTTGTTTTAACCTTCTTCGCCATACCCGCGTTCGTTTGAGCTCTGCGTTTTTAATCATCCGCAGCAGACTATATTTATTCATATTCTCGTTTGTGCCAGAAAAGTAAGCCAGCACAGAATTTTCCCTGTCTGGAATGAATTTTCCTGGTCTGCGGTTCACGTATTGTTCCCAACGCTTGTTCTATTAGAATCAGTCTCATTTTTATGAGGAGTTGTTGCGTGAAATCGGATATTCACAAACTTAGTATTCCTGTTGTGCCGCTCGGCAATCCGTTCCCACCCCGCCATTGTTCGCTGTGTCCAAAGGGAACGGCTATTGATCGTGATAATGAGTACAAGTTAATAGACAAAAGAAGGAAGTTTAAAGCAGGTGAGATTCTCGCTCGGCAGGATGAAGCCGCAGAGATGCTTTTTGTGATTCATGAGGGGTATTGCAAGTCCAGCGTGGAATGTGGCGATAACGTTTTTATCAGCCGCTTTTATGTTCCAGGGGATATCATGGCGCTGGATGCTGTCGAAGGGAGAACGTATCTGACCACCATCAGGGCTGCAACGACTGCGGAAGTTTGCCATATCGACATCGCGCGGTTGTTCAAGGTCGCAGAGAAGGATCCTTCAGTTGCCGCAGCAGTCATCAAGTTTCTGTGCAGAGATAATGGGTTCATTGTTGAGAAATTGCGGCGTTATGCGAATAAACACGCGGAGGCCAGAATCGCCGCTTTCCTGGTGGAGTTTTACGAGATGCATTTGCGTATTGGCAGACCGGAAACGACGCTTCGATTGCCTTTTTCCCGGGAAGAAATTGCCAGTTATCTCGATCTTAAAATTGAAACCGTCAGCCGTTCATTAAAATCACTCGAACAACAAGATTTGATTACCTTACATCGTGTACGTACGGTAACACTTAATAGTTATCTCGGTTTGAAAAGCTTCATCTAATTCTCGCTTTTATTAATATGATTTTTTTCTTGCAATACCAGGAATATTCTTTTTATATGGAAAATTCCTGGTTTTATTTGTGTGAAATAATTATCAATTCGAGTATTAATCCTCCAGATTTTTGCTTTGTTTATAAGAATATTCCCCTTCAAACGAAAGTTTCATGAGAATTTTCTTGTGAAGATGAAAATTTATCAAAGTTGTAACAAATAGTCAGCATTTTAGAAAAGATATAAATATTTTAATTATCTTTATGTTTTGTAAGGATTTTATTAGGGTTTTATTTGTATGATCTTTTTGATATTTATCAAAAACATAAAAAAGATGAATTGTTTGGTTCGACTTATTTGTGTGGTTAATAATTCTGAAATGCGGCTTATTTTGAGTAAATATATCTTGGGAAAGTTCCTGGAAGACTATTTGTGTAAGAAAATTCTTAGTCTTTTGTAATTTCTGCGTTTCAGGGTTTGTTGAGAAGTTACTTAATTCAAATGATAATTTTTTTGCGCGGCAATTCTGGCTCGCAATTAATGGAACCGCTGGAGTGACTTAATAATAAGACTCGGTGGTGAGTTTGTTCTTAGGAGAAGATAAAAATGAAAAAACTATTATTAGTAACCTCTCTGGCTTCTGTATTTGTTGCGGCAAATGCAATGGCAGATGTTACTGCTTCTGCAACTGCCTCGTGGGATGCGACGGCAACAAAAGATACCACCAGCATGTTGGTTGTCACCCCGCTAAACTCTTTGACTTTCCAGTATGCTGAAGGACTGAATGCCTTCAACTCTCAGGACGGTGCTTTTGATGTGACTATTCAGGGCCAGGAGACGGCAACTGATTTTGAGCTGACTGCGCAGATCATTAGCAACACTCTGACCAACGCCAGTGGTGATGCATCTACCCTGAACGTAGGAGTGGCATGGAATGGCACCGCGCTGACTAATTCTTCAGATACTGTCCTGGTCAACTCCAGCTCAACTTCTGGTCTTGAAAGCCTGATGGCTGATGGCGCTTATAACGGTGCTGCTCGTGTCAGCGATCAATCCAACTTCAAATTCACCATCGCGTCAGCGACTTCTGATGGTACCCAGGCAGTAACGGATTACTCTGCCCTGCCAGACGGCTATTGGACTGGTGATGTAAAAGTACAGTTCAATGCAACCTGGACGACTCCGTCTACCTAAGTAATAAAAAATTCGGGAGAATTTTATCTCCCGAATTTATCAGGAATGGTGTCATGAAAAAATATTTACCGACAGCGATGTTGGTAGGGTTAGTAGTATCTTTTCCCGGATGGGCAATTAATGTTGGTGAAATTACATCGATAATGACTTCTGCTGAGAGTTCATTATCGAAAGAAATTACCAATACGACTGATGCGGCGCGTTATGTCAGTGTTTCGGTAAAACAATTGTCATCACCTTTAGCTGGCGGAGTCGAAATAAAGCCTGTTAATTCCGGAGAGTTACTTTCTACACCTGCCAACCTTATTCTTCCTGGTCAGGCGAAGGATGTATTTCGCTTTTTCTATAAAGGACCAGCAGATGATGTTGAGCGTTATTATCGTCTGCAATGGATTGATGAACCGGTTACCGAGAGCGCGGAAACCCGGGCCAATAAAATGGCGGTTGCAACAGCGTCGGCTGAAATTGGAACTATTTTGGTGGTTGCGCCGCGAAAGGAGCGTTTTGAATATAGCCGGAATGGCGATGTTATTACCAATACTGGCAATGTTTCGTTTCGAGTGATCGCCTATGGCACGTGTAAAGAGAAGGCCCGCGATCGAGGACGAGGCTGTCGCGAACGTTATTACATTATGCCAGGTACGAAAATAAAATTACAGTTTACCGATATTAATAATAGCCGTTCACGGATCGGTATCTGGCACGGTAAGCAGTTTATTACAGTGAAGTGATGGTCGATTGCAGCCATCTGTACGGGATAAATAAAATACCGGAATGTAAGGATGCATATGACAACAAAAAACATTGTCGGCGGTAGCTTTTGCCTTTTTCTTGCGCTGACACCAGGATTTTCACATGCAGCCCCAGTAAAAGTGGGTAATTACGTTATTCCCAGCGCTTTCGCCCGTTCACTGGAGCAGGGAATGACGGTACCGGTATATATTCGCTACAACGAGACTGACGAGAAAAGTCAGCAAAAAATTGCCGATGCGGTAATTTCGCTTGTTGATGGCAATATTACCGTTAAATCCCTGACGCTTACTGAATTGCCTAATAATGCCGTGTTATCTGGAAAAACCCGCGCATTGGTGGAAAAAATTCGTGATGTGAAGTTTCACGATAATACCAATATCGAGCTATCGGCTAATGCACGCCTGCAGCTTAACGTCTCTTCATTTCATCTGGAGATGATTGTTAGTAAAGATGCGCTAACTGAAGCGATTGTCGCACGCAGCAGTCTGCTTGGGCCTTCCAGTGTGGAGACGCTCTCCAATGTCCTGAATTATAACTTTGGTACCTACTACAACGATTATCACAACGGCAGCAGTACTCGCAGCTATCTGACGGTAGACAATACAACATCGCTGCGTGAGCACCATATCAACATTAACGGTTCGTTTTACGGTATAGGCGACAGCAATGGCACCAGCAAACTCTATCGGGCGATGTATGAGCGCGATTATAACGGGTATCGACTGGCGCTCGGGATGCTTGACACCTGGAATGTCCAGTCTATTGCCAGCCTGAATGCGCTGAACGGCGGTAAAATTTACGGTGTGAGCTATGGAAATAAAGGAAGTACGGTTGTTGAAAACACCGCGCTTTCGCTCACGCCGATTACCGTATTTTTGCCAGCCGCTGGCGAGGTTCATGTCTTTCGTGACGGGCGATTGCTCAGCGTACAGAACTTTAATATGGGCAGCTATGAAATTGATACCAGTCGTTTCCCATATGGAGTTTATGACGTCACGGTAGATATCGTGGTCAATGGCCGGACAATTAATAGTCGTATCAGCAGGGTAAATAAAATCTTTGCCCGCCAACAAGCAGCCGGAATTGATCAGCTCTCGTGGCAATTTTTTGGCGGCTCACTGGATTATGATCGTGTGAGCTATAAGCGAAATCATTATCAGGATTTGGGCAGCGAGCAGACATGGATTGCTGGCGGGGCCGCATCGGTAACGCTGGCGGTATTGTCGGGACTGGGCCTGAAATCCACGCTCTACGGTTTTGACAACAATGCGGTTAATGAAACGGATGTCACACTCAATGTGAATGAATACGTAAGCATTGGCACTCAGACGCTGGTGGCGAACGATTCGTCATGGCGAAACATCAGTAACATTAATCTCAATATGCCTGAGGGGTATGGCTCTCTCTGGGCATCTCGTGAAGACAGTAAAATTGGCGATCGTTTGCCCGTGCAGGAACGTGACAATTATTCCATTGGCGGCACGCTGAATATCGGAAAGTTTATTCCTCATGGCGGTTCGCTCACCGTTAGCCAGACGGAGAATCGCTATTCAGGCAATAAATACCGTAACCTGGACTACAGCACGACCCTTTATTCAGGCAGATATGCCTCGGTTGGACTGCGTGCCGGGATCCAGCGTTATTACTACAACAACCGAAATGACGATGGGCGACAGGAACGTTATATCAGCCTGGATTTATCGTTGCCGTTGGCTTCCTGGTTGAGCATGGGGGTCTCCCGGGATCGCTATGGCAGCACCCAGGGGAATCTCAGCGCGCGTAAGCAGTATACTGAAGGCCCCATTAAATCAGTCGGCCTGGCGGCGTCAACCCGTCTGAGTGGTGAACAATATTACGACAACAACTATTCGATAAACGGCAATTTGAGTTATGACACGAAATATAACGCCGGTACCGTATCGGTAACGCGTTCCGCGGATAACTCCACCAATATGAACTTCTCTTCTCAAGGCTCTCTGGCGTGGGCTGGCAAAGACTTCGGTCTGAGTAAAGAGAGGCAACGGTCAGGTGTCATCGTGAAAACAGATTTGACCGGTGAGGGGAAACTGGCGGCGAAGATTAACAATCGTAATTATCTTCTCAGCGGTAAATCAAATTTCATTGCACTGCCGCCCTATGCCCAGTACAAGCTGGAAATCCTCAATGATAAAAACTCTGAGGACAGCTTCGATATTGTTTCAGGACGCAAGCAGGAACTGACGCTATATCCGGGTAACGTTGGTGTTATTAACCCTGAAGTGAAAAGCATGGTCACCGTGTTTGGGCGTATTCGTTACCCTGATGGGCAGTTAGCTGCAAATACCGATATTCATAACCACATCGGGAAAACACGTACCGATGAAAAGGGTGAGTTTGCTATCGATATTGATAAAAAATATCCGGTCATCACGCTAATTTCAGCCAATGGCAGCGTTTGTGAAGCCGATCTCGATCTGGAAAAAGCACGCGGCGCAGCGTGGGTGGGTGAGGTGAAATGCGCAACGCAAACCACTATGGCACAGAGGTAATAAAATGAAAGTATTAAATAAGTTGGCTATTTTAATCTGTGCTGTCGGAAGCTTTACGCCTTTGCCTGTTTTAGCTTTGAAGGCCTCCTCGTCCGGCTCAGTCAGCAATAATTATTTGTTTATTGAAAATGCTATAGATGGTGAATATTTTATTACCCCATCGGCACTTGATCCGCGCTTCAGCGGGTCAAATACGTGGATAAAATACGGCACCTCGCAGGTCAGTCTCGGATATTTAGGTTTTGTGGGCTGGACTGCACCCGGAAATTATTATCAGGATATGTGGATTGATAATTCCCCGATTAATGGGCCTTTCCGGGGAATACGTTGTTATAGTGGAACCCAGTGTCCATCGACCGGGTTTATTGCCGGGCAAGGAACTGACAATAACGGGTTTTATCATGCACAGGTGGGATCTGTCGCAGGCGTTGTTGGCGGAGCCTACGGATTCGCCTCTCTGACGGATACTGCCTATGAGTATTTTCGCAATGTGTCTACCGGTAGCAGCGAAACCTACGTATTCAACCGCTGTTATACGTCTGTAAATTATGATTATTCTTCCGGACAGCGTTGCAAAGACCAGTCGACCGGATCATGGAATTACGTTAATTATACGTTGACCAAACGCGGGCATCTGTCGCTTGAATCGACTAATGCGTTTCAGGAACTTTGGGTTGCCAGCGACGGAACGCCGAGCATCACCAAAGACTCTGGTTATTGTGAGCTTGGCGTGGTGGGCGGCACAGACGGTGTGATTTGCAAGATGGTGAGTTATAACCTGCAACAAACGGCTAATCTGACCGCCTCTCTGACGTTTCGCGCTTATGTTGACACAGCGATGCTTGGTTTTACGCCCGGAGCGGCCACCGTGAGATACTCCGGAAATGGCTCAAACTGGTATAACTATGGTTCTTCAACAGCGTATTACAACGTTTTCACCACGTCCGGGGAGTATATTTATATTTTTCTGTCGAAAGTATTTCTGAAAAATCTCGTCGATTCAGGGATCAGTATTACTAACAGTCAGCCGTTTACTTTCGGTTTTTATAATGGCTTAACACCAGAGTCAGGGCACTACCAGTTTACCCCTTCGTTACAGCTCAATATTGTGCCGAAGGAGTATGGAATCAGTATTGTCTCTTCGGACAACACAGCTTCTGCGAGCGGCAGTGGTACGATTGGCGATGCCGCTCCTATAGAAATGGATTACACCGTAACCGTCTCAGGCCCTCGTCAGGCCGATAGCATTACCGCCCAGGTTATCGGGGATAGTACAACGATCAATAGTGTGCCTTATTGCCTGTTTACCTCTACGCAAGGCGGGCTATCCGTCCCAATCCCCGCCTTTCTGCAGTACAACAGCCAGTCGGGGGGCGTAATGCAGAAACGAAATAGCTGCAGTGAAGCACCAATCAGCATGAGCGATGCGCAGTGGCAACAGACGCCCTGGGATGCAAATAACAATGACGATGGAAGCTATTATACGACTGATTTGAAGTTGCTTTTCCCCATGAATGATTCACGTTCGCTGTTAACCGTTTCCGGAGCAGACTGGGAAGGTGTCGTCAGCGCCAGCGGAGAGATAAAAGTGACGGCGAATTGGGTGGGCGTCACGCCATGAATCGCTACCATTTCGCACTTAGATGGGCATTTGTCATTTTTTGTGGGCTGACTGCATGCTCTGCACAGGCTGTCTACCTGGAGTCGACCATCTATGAGATGCCATCGGATAAATCATTTATCAGTAAGCGAATCTATAACGATAGCCACAAACAGAATTTGTACAGTATTAGCGCCGTAAAAATTGATAAGCCGGGGCCGGGAGGTGAAAACAGAAGCGCCATTGCTGAAGGCGAACTTCTGTTTACACCGCTGAATTTCTCACTGTCACCGCAGGCGAGTGAGTTTTTTAAGATTTTCTACCGTGGACCGCAGGATGATAAGGAGCGTTATTATAGAATTCTGTTTCGCGAAATGCCGATCACGCTGTTTACCGAGCGTAATCAAGGAAAAGGCGGACTGGCTCTCCCGGTGATCGCTATGGACACTATACTGGTTGTTCGCCCGAGAAAAATAAATCTGACCTACACCATTGATGAGGCTAACGGAACGCTGAAAAACACCGGGAATACTTTTTTTAAAATCATCGTACACCAGGGGTGCAACTCAACCGATGATGAAGCCACCATGCGTTATGTGTTGCCGGGGGAAACCTGGCGTAGTAGCCAACTAAAAACACAAAACAGAAAATTTATAGTTGCCTTGCAGAAATACCTACCCGTGGGGCAGGGGTGCTTCAAACTCAATCGTGAGTAAGTATTGAATCTGATCGGATATGTCATGATGAGATATTGAATCTATACTGTATGTATCTTTATAAAATACAGTCATAAGCTCAGAGTAGATGAAATTTTGGCCATCCGAACTCAATATTACGGTATTTAAGAGTCAGGTTGTATGAAAAGTATAATTAATGATCAGGTTGAGTACGATTCCACCAGGAAAAGCCTGAAACAGCGTGATATCAAAGATTCGTCGTGCGGCTATCGTCAAAAAAAGAAATGATAATGTTCCTGATGATATTACTGAGTAGCTCATGTTAGGCCAGTTTTTTTTCTAATGAAATGTGATCCATATCGCTGGAAATGGTTATGGGATAAGAAAATTATAACATGTGCTCATGGTTTTTCTGGCAGAATGTTTTTTTTAGTTACATATGTTGTCGTTTTTAGATTTTATGCTTTTATATTTTAACTCGCTGCGACGGTGAGTGGGTTTGTTTGTACTGCTTAGGAATTTGGAATATTCCTTTTTTAATATTTAAAATGACCTTGCTATTTGACGGGGATACTCATATGGACAGTTATGATTATAAATTCCTAACCTGCATGAGATGACTTATGGAAAAAGTTAACTCACGCACCGCCTTATAATTATTGGAGGTCGAAGGTGTTGTATATGCTCTCGTGCATAAAACGAGGGACCTGCTATGCCATAAATTAAAGTTGGTGATAACTATGAATGTGAAAAAGGCTTTTCTTCTCAGTTATGATATTTTCCTTTTCTCAGGGTTAAAAGCGTCTTTGCCAAATTTAGTACTGGTTGATGCGCGCACATATATTTCTGGAGCGCAACCCGTCATACCACAATATCCATCCTGTGTGTTGGTTATTGATAATCGACTGCCATTATTCCTGGTCAGAAAGTGGCTCCAGAGAAATAGTGCACAGTTCATCAATATGAGCTGTATTGTTCTTCGGATGAGTGAAAACCAGTCGGTTAATCGGGGGTATGAAGAGTTTGTTTTTATTAATGGATGGGAATTATCAGAGAAGGTGATCTCTCAGTTAAAAGATTATTTATTGGCACCTGGTGAGATAGCCGAAATTAACAGAGGTTCACCACTATTTACTTTTTATTTAACCGAGTTTGAGGAAGAAATGTTGTATGCTTCTTTCACTAAAGAAAGATTGCGCGATTTTTGTATTGCTAACTCGCTGACAATTAAGTCAGTATATCGATATCGGGAAAAAATTACCACTCGGCTCGGATTTTCTCATTTCAATGAAACAATCATTTTTTTAACCAGGAATAATTTCTTGCGTGAAGACAGTTCACCGCTAAGAAATACAGCGGAGAATATGATTTACGATGAGGTGTATGATGTTTCAGATACTAGCCGACTGAGCATGGCAATAAGGAATGAAGAAATCATTCCTTATTTTCAACCCATAGTAAATACCAGTGGTGATGTTTGCGGCGTTGAGGTTTTGGCTCGTTGGCCACAGGGGCATAACTACGCTATTTCTCAGCGTGAGTTTATTCCATTGGCAGAAAAAAGTGGGTTGATTAATGAGTTGACCAGCTATTTAATGACCATCGTTGCGCGTGATTTCGTCGGCGGAGGTTTAGGGATCAACAACACTTTATTTGTCTCATTTAATGTCAGCCCATCAGGTTTAAGTAACCCTGTCTTTTATTGGGAATGCCTTAACTTTATGGAAATGACGCAAAAATTACCCATAAAACTGATGATAGAAATAACTGAAAATCAGACGCTTACAATCACTCCAGCAATCAAAGAGCTTATTCGTTCATTACGAAACAGAGGCGTTCTGTTTGCTTTAGATGATTTTGGGACCGGTTACGCTAACCTCTGTTATCTCAATGAGTTAGACCTGGATGTAATCAAGATTGATAAAACATTCATTAAGGCTATTAAAGAGGTTGAGCAACATATTCCTATGCTTGAGTCAATTATTCATCTTTCCGGGCTTTTAGGGCTACGCGTAGTGGCGGAGGGCGTTGAACATGACTTTCAACAGCAATGGCTGGAAAAACAGAGAGTTGATTACCTGCAAGGCTATCAATTTCTACCGCCAGTGACATTTAGTGATTTTATCCGGTATTACGAGCACTCTGTTAGTTTGTATGAACCTGTATCTGGTTCAACTTTCTCAACCTAGATCTCAAGACGGTTTGCTGTTCTGAGCGATGCATCGTTTGTTTGTTTATCCTAAAAGGGTTATTCATAACTGTATTAATGTTCAATACAAAAGTTTTGAGGTTAGCCCTTCGCCATGCGTACATTTCTGACAAAAGTAAGAGTATGGTTTCCGCCACCGCTCATCTTAGTATTATTTCTTGTCATGGATGCGTTGACGGCGACCCCGCGTTTTACGTTCGGCGCTGTGAATATCGTCGTAAGCCTATTGCTGGCCTGTGTTAGTCTGGCGGTAGCACTGCATACTGTGTGGCAGATGAGGATGAAACGCACGACGCTGAACCCGCTTCATACGGAAAGAACGACCACGCTTGTTACCGAAGGTTGTTACGCCTGGAGCCGCAACCCTATTTACCTTGGAATGAGCGGAATCCAGTTGGCCTTCGCTTTCTACGTCGGCAGCCTCGCCGGGATACTGGCTGTACCATTATTTATGCTGGTGATAGCCAGATTGCATATCGATTTTGAAGAAGAACAGCTGCGAAAACATTTTGGGCAGGAATGGGAACGCTATGAGCAACGGGTTCGTCGTTGGTTATAGAAATGTCTGATGCAATAACGCGCTATCGCGAACACGGAAAGCGCTGAGCGCGTTCCGCCGTAGCTGGTGATGACACGATTCGTGCGTAATTGAATCTTGGTGATGCAAAAATAGGCGTTTGATTCACAAGGCCATTGACGCATCGCCCGGTTAGTTTTAACCTTCTACCCCGTGTTCACATTCGTGGGCATGTCCTTTTCAGGGCCGATATAGCTCAGTTGGTAGAGCAGCGCATTCGTAATGCGAAGGTCGGAGGTTCGACTCCTCTTATCGGCACCATCCCTTAGTATTTTCAAGTCATCTCAAATCAACAAAACCCTTTAAAAACATAGATATTACGCGATTCTTCGTCATTTGACGTCAACCCCTATCTCTTGAAATCAACATACAATTGGGGGCATGTTCTGTTCGGTCTAGGAAATGTGCCCCCAATGATGCTGAATGCCCGCAAGGTTGAAGCCGCTAGGTAAAACAAACAGGAAACACCCACAGCTGTACGATGTGTATTGCTATTGCTCTAATGTGGAGTGCGGTCACTCGTTTGTGATGAATGTTGCTTTCTCCCATTCCGTTAGTCCAAGCGCGCTGAATGGGCAGGGGAGGGTTAAAGAGCTAATTGATGCCATTCCACCCGAGGAGCGGGAAAAGGCTTTAAAGTTGCTGCTGGCTGCGCAAAAGAATGGGTAAAGTATGCGTCGGGAATGGCCGATCCGTTCCCGGAACCTGAACACAGGATTTCAGTTTATGCGGACATAAAATTATTATTTTTCATATTGTTATATTTTTCGTGTTTCACGAACCTCCATAAAATTACACACCTAAAATAAATTATCCATTTAATATCATAGTGTTATGTATTCAGGCCACAAATGCGACGGACAGTAAAACTGAAAAAAGCTGAATTTCTTTTCATTCTTTTCAGTTCCTGTCTCGCAGAGCATCCCCAGAACGGGCGCGGGCTGGTGGTATCGTTTGTAAAAAATCACAACTGAAAAATTTTAGTGATATGAAAACCGCAGGCGGGTGCGGTGTAGTGCGATTTTGGTCA
>NZ_JAOWDM010000087.1:0-4252 GCF_030334645.1 Citrobacter sp. Cc139 | reverse complement strand
CTGGAAGAGGCCGCCAAAAAGCGCGCGCTGACCGCCGATGAAAAATCGGTGCTGGCGAACAAAGACGAGGTACTGGCGCGGGCCGAAGTGAATGCCCGGCTGGGCGATCAGATTGTTGCCCAGGAACGGTTAAACCGCCTGCAGGACAGCTCGCAGAAGTACGTTACCCAGATTGGTGAGAAAACCCGAGCGCTTGTGGCCGGGGGCAGCATGAGCAGTCGCGGCGCGCAGCGGCAAAACGAAGAGGCACAGCTGCGGCAGGGCTGGATGAATGCCGGCGGTACGGACACCGATCAGGGTTATCAGAACGAACTGGATGCACTGAAGAAATATTATGCCGCACAGGACGAGCTCCGCGGCAACTGGCAGGCCGGGGCGAAATCAGCGTGGGCTGACTATGCCGATTCAGCAGTTGATGCCTATGGCTCGATGAAGTCCGCTGCTTCAGCCACATTCGATGGTATCAGCCAGAATATGGCCGATATGCTGACGACAGGGAAAGCAAACTGGGCAGATTTCACCCGTTCCACGTTGTCGATGCTGACGCAGATCCTGATGAAGCAGGCCATGGCTGGCCTGGTCAGTTCTGCCACGTCAGCGCTGGGTTTTGCTGGCGGTGGTTATACAGGATCCGGCGGCAAGTATGAGCCAGCAGGTGTGGTGCACCGTGGAGAGTTTGTCTTTACGCAGGAAGCCACTAACCGAATCGGTGTCGGCAACCTTTATCGCATGATGCGCGGTTATGCGACTGGTGGTCTGGTCGGGGGGAGTGGCGCTGGCGTTGCTTCTCCTTTTGGTGTCAGCGTGTATGCACCGGTTTCGGTTACAACAGGCCAGGGGGATTCCGGTCAGCAGAAAGGAAACGGTGATGCGCTGGGGAAAGCCTATCAGCAGGTGATCAACAGTTCCATCAGGGAAGGTATCACCAGAGAGGTCCGGCCCGGAGGCATTATCTGGAATGCAACAAAACAGAGGTAAGCAATGGCGATCGAGCATTTTGCGTGGCGGATTAAAGCATCCAGCCAGCCGACCCTGAAAAGTAAGGATACCGTCCGCACGGCACAGTTTGGTGATGGCTATAAGCAAGTATCAGGTGCCGGGATGAATGATGAAACGCTCAGCTATGAGTTTTCATTTACCGGCGAACCGGGAACCGTCAAGGATATCTATGCTTTCCTGCGGCGCCATAAGACGAAATCATTTTCGTTTACCCCGCCAGGCGGTGATCTTGCGCTGTGGCGCGTTGAGGCAGACAGCCTGCAGCGCGTTACCAAAAGTAAAACGGTGGAAACCGTATCAGCCACCTTTGAACAGGCGTTTGCACCATGAGCTTAAACAATGATTATCAGAAACTTGAGCCGGGCAATGTTGTCCGGCTTTTTGATGTCGATGGCACCGCATTTGGTGTTTCCGACGTTCTCCGCTTCCACGCCCACAACATTGCCCACACTCCCGATGAAATTGCCGCTGCTGGTGGAGATGAAAATAAGCTACCGGCGAAATCGATCTGGTGGCAGGGGCAGGAATATAAAGCCTGGCCCTGCCAGATAGAGGGTATTGAGACGGCGACCAACGGGACCAGCGCGCAGCCGACGCTGTCGGTCGCTAACCTGGATAGTTCCATTACGGCGCTGTGTCTTGCTTATGATGACCTGCTGCAGGCAAAGGTCACGATTCATGACACGCTGGCGCAGTATCTGGATGCGAAAAACTATCCGGAGGGCAACCCGTCGGCGGATCCGCAGCAGGAAAAGCTGAAGGTGTTTTACATTGATGCCAAGAGCACTGAAACCAACGAAGTGGTGGCGTTTACGTTGTCCAGTCCAATGGACCTGCAGGGGTTGATGATCCCGACGCGCCAGCTACATTCGCTTTGTACCTGGTGTATCCGTAACAAATATCGCTCAGGTGATGGATGTGACTATGCCGGAACGCGTTATTTCGACAAGCACAACAACCCGGTTAACGATCCGTCACTCGATGAATGTCCCGGTACGCTCACTGCGTGCAAGTTGAGGCATGGCGAGGGGAACGAGTTGCCGTTCGGTGGCTTCCCTGGCACATCCCTGATCAGGAGCTGATATGCGTCAGAAAATTATCGACGCCATTATGGCGCATGCTGCTGCTGAATATCCGCGTGAATGCTGCGGCGTAGTGGTGCAAAAAAGCAGGGTGCAGCGGTACATTCCCTGCCGTAATCTGGCAACCGATCCGACAGAGCATTTCCACCTGTCGCCGGAAGATTATGCCGCTGCCGAAGACTGGGGAACAGTGATTGCCATTGTCCACAGCCACCCGGATGCCACGACTCAGCCAAGTGAACTGGATAAGGCACAGTGCGACGCTACACTGCTTCCGTGGCATATCGTCAGTTGGCCAGAAGGGGATTTACGCACCATTCAGCCGCGGGGCGAGTTGCCGCTGCTGGAGCGCCCGTTTGTTCTTGGTCATTTTGACTGCTGGGGACTGGTAATGAGTTACTTCCGGCAAACGCATAGCATTGAGCTGACGGATTACCGCGTGGATTATCCCTGGTGGGAGAACAGTTACCCCGAAAATTTCTACCACGATTGCTGGTATGAATGCGGATTCCGTGAATTCAGCGGTGCGCCGCAGCCAGGTGACATGGTCATCATGCAGGTCCAAGCTAATAAGTGGAACCATGCCGGGATCCTGCTCGAAGGTAATATGTTACTCCACCATCTTTATGGCCATTTGAGTCAGCGTGTGCCATATGGCGGTTACTGGCAGGAACGGACGATGAAGGTTCTACGGCATGAGGCTCTGTGCTAACCTTTCGCATTATCAAAAAGGGGATAGGGACATGAAAAGAGCCATATTATTTATATCTTTATTAGGTTTATTTGGTTGTAGTGCATCTTCCTTGCAGGAAGAATCTCCAATTTACTCAGGACATTCATCAAAGAGTGCTTCACAAATTAATAAGTGCTTATCGCCTAAATGGCAGGATCTACATCCGCAGGCAACAAGTATAGAAACCGACGCTGGTTATAGAATATCAGCATCTGATGATTTATTTGGTGTTTTATCGATGGCTATAATAGAGGGAAACCCAAAGGGGGGGACTGATGTGAAAGTCTATGCCGCAAGCAAAGGCATTGGTGACCCATGGGGTAAAGCTGCGCGATCCTGTATTTAAGTCGATTCTAATTTTCAAAGCCACTTTATGTGGCTTTTTTATTGGAGTTAACATGCAAGAAGTAATGACTAGAATTGAACTTGGTGGAGTTTTAGGTAAATCATTTGGTCGCTCTCATAACAGATTAATAAGAACAACGGCTGAAGCTATTCAGGCCTTATCAAAAACAATAAATGGATTTGAACAGTATTTAAATACCAGCAAAATGCGTGGGCTCACGTATGCAGTATTTAAAGGTAAAAAAAATATAGGGAAAGATGATTTAGGTTTTCCCGTTACAGGTGAAGTGATAAGAATCGTTCCTGTTGTGATTGGGAGTAAAAAAGCAGGTTTATTTCAAACAATATTAGGGGGGGTACTGGTAGTAATTGGTGCGCTGGGGGCAACAATAGGCCAGGCATGGGGTGGTGCCGCATGGGGGCCAGCCACAATGAAAATTGGTGCTGCATTAGCGCTTGGTGGCGTTGTTCAAATGCTCTCACCTCAACCATCAGGTCTTGCCAGTAAGCAAAGTGCAGATAACCGCGCTTCGTATGCTTTCGGCGGGGTAACCAATACAGCGGCGCAGGGATATCCCGTCCCCCTAGGGTATGGTAAGCGTCGAATTGGTGGGGCGATTATTTCTGCTGGAATCTACGTCGAAGATCAGCAGTAAGAAAAAATCCTTTTCTCAGGCTACCTCAGGGTGGCTTTTTTTATGGGCGCGATATGGCTTCAGCAACTACGATTAAAGGCCGCAAGGGCGGCGGCTCCAGTTCCCGAACCCCAACCGAACAGCCTGATGATTTGCAATCTGTAGCGAAGGCCAAAATCCTCGTTGCTCTTGGGGAAGGGGAGTTTGCAGGGCAGTTGACGGGTAAAAATATTTATCTGGATGGTACTGCGCTTGAGAATGCGGATGGCTCGCAGAATTTCAGTGGCGTAGTGTGGGAGTTCCGTTCAGGAACGCAGGCACAGAATTACATTCAGGGTATCCCCGGTACTGAAAATGAGATCAATGTTGGCTCTGAGGTTTCAAGTGCAACAGCATGGACACGTACCTTTACCAATTCCCAGCTTTCAGCCGTTCGTCTGCGCCTGAAATGGCCATCG
>NZ_JAOWDM010000086.1:0-4840 GCF_030334645.1 Citrobacter sp. Cc139 | reverse complement strand
CTGGAAGAGGCCGCCAAAAAGCGCGCGCTGACCGCCGATGAAAAATCGGTGCTGGCGAACAAAGACGAGGTACTGGCGCGGGCCGAAGTGAATGCCCGGCTGGGCGATCAGATTGTTGCCCAGGAACGGTTAAACCGCCTGCAGGACAGCTCGCAGAAGTACGTTACCCAGATTGGTGAGAAAACCCGAGCGCTTGTGGCCGGGGGCAGCATGAGCAGTCGCGGCGCGCAGCGGCAAAACGAAGAGGCACAGCTGCGGCAGGGCTGGATGAATGCCGGCGGTACGGACACCGATCAGGGTTATCAGAACGAACTGGATGCACTGAAGAAATATTATGCCGCACAGGACGAGCTCCGCGGCAACTGGCAGGCCGGGGCGAAATCAGCGTGGGCTGACTATGCCGATTCAGCAGTTGATGCCTATGGCTCGATGAAGTCCGCTGCTTCAGCCACATTCGATGGTATCAGCCAGAATATGGCCGATATGCTGACGACAGGGAAAGCAAACTGGGCAGATTTCACCCGTTCCACGTTGTCGATGCTGACGCAGATCCTGATGAAGCAGGCCATGGCTGGCCTGGTCAGTTCTGCCACGTCAGCGCTGGGTTTTGCTGGCGGTGGTTATACAGGATCCGGCGGCAAGTATGAGCCAGCAGGTGTGGTGCACCGTGGAGAGTTTGTCTTTACGCAGGAAGCCACTAACCGAATCGGTGTCGGCAACCTTTATCGCATGATGCGCGGTTATGCGACTGGTGGTCTGGTCGGGGGGAGTGGCGCTGGCGTTGCTTCTCCTTTTGGTGTCAGCGTGTATGCACCGGTTTCGGTTACAACAGGCCAGGGGGATTCCGGTCAGCAGAAAGGAAACGGTGATGCGCTGGGGAAAGCCTATCAGCAGGTGATCAACAGTTCCATCAGGGAAGGTATCACCAGAGAGGTCCGGCCCGGAGGCATTATCTGGAATGCAACAAAACAGAGGTAAGCAATGGCGATCGAGCATTTTGCGTGGCGGATTAAAGCATCCAGCCAGCCGACCCTGAAAAGTAAGGATACCGTCCGCACGGCACAGTTTGGTGATGGCTATAAGCAAGTATCAGGTGCCGGGATGAATGATGAAACGCTCAGCTATGAGTTTTCATTTACCGGCGAACCGGGAACCGTCAAGGATATCTATGCTTTCCTGCGGCGCCATAAGACGAAATCATTTTCGTTTACCCCGCCAGGCGGTGATCTTGCGCTGTGGCGCGTTGAGGCAGACAGCCTGCAGCGCGTTACCAAAAGTAAAACGGTGGAAACCGTATCAGCCACCTTTGAACAGGCGTTTGCACCATGAGCTTAAACAATGATTATCAGAAACTTGAGCCGGGCAATGTTGTCCGGCTTTTTGATGTCGATGGCACCGCATTTGGTGTTTCCGACGTTCTCCGCTTCCACGCCCACAACATTGCCCACACTCCCGATGAAATTGCCGCTGCTGGTGGAGATGAAAATAAGCTACCGGCGAAATCGATCTGGTGGCAGGGGCAGGAATATAAAGCCTGGCCCTGCCAGATAGAGGGTATTGAGACGGCGACCAACGGGACCAGCGCGCAGCCGACGCTGTCGGTCGCTAACCTGGATAGTTCCATTACGGCGCTGTGTCTTGCTTATGATGACCTGCTGCAGGCAAAGGTCACGATTCATGACACGCTGGCGCAGTATCTGGATGCGAAAAACTATCCGGAGGGCAACCCGTCGGCGGATCCGCAGCAGGAAAAGCTGAAGGTGTTTTACATTGATGCCAAGAGCACTGAAACCAACGAAGTGGTGGCGTTTACGTTGTCCAGTCCAATGGACCTGCAGGGGTTGATGATCCCGACGCGCCAGCTACATTCGCTTTGTACCTGGTGTATCCGTAACAAATATCGCTCAGGTGATGGATGTGACTATGCCGGAACGCGTTATTTCGACAAGCACAACAACCCGGTTAACGATCCGTCACTCGATGAATGTCCCGGTACGCTCACTGCGTGCAAGTTGAGGCATGGCGAGGGGAACGAGTTGCCGTTCGGTGGCTTCCCTGGCACATCCCTGATCAGGAGCTGATATGCGTCAGAAAATTATCGACGCCATTATGGCGCATGCTGCTGCTGAATATCCGCGTGAATGCTGCGGCGTAGTGGTGCAAAAAAGCAGGGTGCAGCGGTACATTCCCTGCCGTAATCTGGCAACCGATCCGACAGAGCATTTCCACCTGTCGCCGGAAGATTATGCCGCTGCCGAAGACTGGGGAACAGTGATTGCCATTGTCCACAGCCACCCGGATGCCACGACGCAGGCGAGCGAACTGGATAAGGCACAGTGTGACGCTACGTTACTTCCCTGGCATATAGTCAGCTGGCCGGAAGGGGATTTACGCACCATTCAGCCGCGCGGCGAGTTACCGCTGCTGGAACGTCCGTTCGTGCTCGGCCATTTTGATTGCTGGGGGCTGGTGATGAGTTATTTCCGGCAAACGCATGGCATTGAGCTGACGGATTACCGCGTGGATTATCCCTGGTGGGAGGATAGTTATCCCGAAAACTTCTACCACGATTGCTGGTATGAATGCGGATTCCGTGAATTCAGCGGCGCACCGCAGCCAGGTGATATGGTTATCATGCAGGTCCAGGCAAATAAGTGGAACCATGCCGGGATCCTGCTGGAAGGTAACATGCTACTACATCACCTTTACGGGCATCTGAGCCAGCGTGTGCCATACGGCGGCTACTGGCAAGAAAGAACAATGAAGATTCTAAGGTATCGTGATTTCGCAAGTTAAAAAGCTGTATAGCGCATTGATTTATGAATGTTTGATGTTGTCTTCTATTCATTCAAGATGGTTTAATTACCTTGTAGCATGTTAACAAGGGAAAGACATGAAAAACCATCTACTTGCACTGGCTTTATTATTTTTTTCGTCATTATCAATGGCATATGATAGCGTCAAAGGGTATGGAAACACTTCTTGGGGGATGAGCCCAGAAGAGGTAATTGGTGCTGAAAATGGTAAGGTTCATAAAATCACTCCCCCATTGGAATACTATGAAACATTAGGACTTGTTGGAGTTGATAAGGTTGAAATCGGTGGTGGGAATTTCAAAGTTGTATATCAATTTAAGGAAAGTAAGCTTGTACAGGTTATAGTGCAGTCTATCGATAATAAATTTGTAAATATCAATAAAGGGTTATTTCAATCTGTTGATTCACTTTTGACACAAAAATATGGCACCCCTGTTTATAAAGAGCCATATAAAGAGATAGTTTGGAATGTTTCTGGTATGAACGTAAATCTTAGCCATACTATTATTGACGGCATATCTAATTTTGTTACTGTTACGTATAGACCAGAATCAGAACAGGCTAAAAAAAGTGATAATCTGTAATGCATGAGGTTAATTTTGAAAAAGCTACTTTCTTTAATTTTTTGCACTCTTCTAACCGCCTGTAGTACCGGGTCTCTCGAAGCGCAGAAACCAATATTTGAAATGCACACCGATAAAGACATTGATACGGTTAACAGATGTATTGCTCCAAAATGGCTTGAATTACGTGCATCTAGTACAAGTATACCGACTGCATCAGGGTATAAAATAACTGCATCAGATGATATCTTTGGCGCTTTATCTATTGTTAATATTGATAAGTCTTCAAATAGTGGCAGTGATGTTAAAGTTTACGCTGTTGCTAGAGGATGGAATGACCACTGGGCAAATGCAGCAAAATCCTGTATGTGATTTTAATTAATTAAAAAGGCCACTTGCGAGTGGCCTTTTTTATGGGGTAAATATGCAAGAAATAATGACTAGGATTGAACTAGGTGGCGCGTTAGGTAAAACATTTGGTAGAACCCATGACAGATTAATACGTACAACAGCAGAGGCTATCAATGCATTATCAAAAACAATTTGTGGATTTGAACAATATTTAAATACTAGTAAAAATCGTGGTCTAACGTATGCTGTATTTAAAGGTAAAAGAAATATTGGAAAAGATGATTTATGTTTTCCAGTTACAGGAGAGGTGATAAGAATTATCCCTGTTGTAATTGGCAGTAAAAAGGCTGGCCTACTTCAAACAGTTTTAGGGGCTGTCCTTGTTGTCGTTGGTGTTGCAGTCGGATATTTATCGGGCGGAACTTTATCAGCAGTAGGCTATGGCGCTGCAAAACTAGGCGCTGCAATGATGCTTGGTGGTGTTGTTCAAATGCTCTCACCTCAACCATCAGGTCTTGCCAGTAAGCAAAGTGCAGATAACCGCGCTTCGTATGCTTTCGGCGGGGTAACCAATACAGCGGCGCAGGGATATCCCGTCCCCCTAGGGTATGGTAAGCGTCGAATTGGTGGGGCGATTATTTCTGCTGGAATCTACGTCGAAGATCAGCAGTAAGAAAAAATCCTTTTCTCAGGCTACCTCAGGGTGGCTTTTTTTATGGGCGCGATATGGCTTCAGCAACTACGATTAAAGGCCGCAAGGGCGGCGGCTCCAGTTCCCGAACCCCAACCGAACAGCCTGATGATTTGCAATCTGTAGCGAAGGCCAAAATCCTCGTTGCTCTTGGGGAAGGGGAGTTTGCAGGGCAGTTGACGGGTAAAAATATTTATCTGGATGGTACTGCGCTTGAGAATGCGGATGGCTCGCAGAATTTCAGTGGCGTAGTGTGGGAGTTCCGTTCAGGAACGCAGGCACAGAATTACATTCAGGGTATCCCCGGTACTGAAAATGAGATCAATGTTGGCTCTGAGGTTTCAAGTGCAACAGCATGGACACGTACCTTTACCAATTCCCAGCTTTCAGCCGTTCGTCTGCGCCTGAAATGGCCATCG
>NZ_JAOWDM010000085.1:0-17286 GCF_030334645.1 Citrobacter sp. Cc139 | reverse complement strand
CGCACCACCGGTTCGGTATTGGAAGAGCGTAAATTGAAGCGCCAGTCGACAAACGACATGCTGATGCCATCCGTTCTGTCCACCGTCAGCGCTTCCCGGGAAAAGTGCTGCTCCACCCGCGCTATCGCTGCCGTCGGATCCGCCAGCGTGCTGTTTATTTCGCCACTCGCCGGGTATGCCGCCATCCGGTCACGGACCAGTTCGCCCAGCGACTGTCCTTTCAGACACAGCAGCTCCGCCACCAGCAGCCACGGGATCATCCCACTGTCGCAGTACGCAAAGTCGCGGAAATAGTGATGCGCGCTCATCTCGCCGCCGTAAATGGCATCTTCATGGCGCATCCGCTCTTTGATAAACGCGTGTCCGGTTTTTGACATCACCGGTTTACCGCCTGCCGCCGTCACCACATCCACGGTGTTCCAGGACAGGCGCGGGTCGTGGATAATTTTCGCCCCCGGATTCTTCTCCAGAAACGCTTCCGCCAGCAGACCGACAATGTAGTACCCTTCTATAAACTGGCCTTTTTCATCAAACAGGAAGCAGCGGTCAAAATCCCCGTCAAAGGCAATCCCCATATCCGCACCGTGTGCAATCACCGCGTTACGCGTGTCTGCCCGGCACTCCGGCAGCAGAGGATTGGGAATACCGTTGGGGAAATTGCCATCCGGCGTGTTGTGAATTTTGATGAACTCGACCGGCACGCCCAGCGCCTTAAAACGGGCTTCAATGGCATCCACCACCGGGCCTGCCGCGCCGTTACCGGCATTGAGCACCAGCTTCATCGGTTTCAGGTTGCCGGGATTGATGTAACCCAGCAGGTGGTCGATGTAGGCATCGCGAGGATTGATCCGCTGGTAGCGGCCACGTTTGCTCTCATCAACCGCCGGGAAGTCATTCGCTTCCGCCAGACGCTGCACGTCGCGCAGACCGGTATCACCGCTGATGGGCCGTGCCCCTTCCCGCACCAGCTTCATGCCGTTGTAATCCAGCGGATTATGGCTGGCGGTCACTTCAATGCCGCCATCAACGCCAAGATGGAAAGTGGCGAAATAAATCTCTTCGGTGCCCGACATGCCAATATCCAGCACATCCACCCCTGCATCCTGCAGGCCTTTCGCCAGCGCCAGCTTTAGCGCCTCGCTGGTCAGGCGGACATCGCCGCCGAGGACGATGGTTTTAGGCTGCAAAAACTCGCCGTAAGCGCGGCCAATACGCCACGCAATCTCTTCATTTAACTCTTCGCCCAGTCGGCCGCGGATGTCATACGCTTTAAAA
Source organism: Citrobacter sp. Cc139 (assembly GCF_030334645.1). Classification (NCBI taxonomy): domain Bacteria; kingdom Pseudomonadati; phylum Pseudomonadota; class Gammaproteobacteria; order Enterobacterales; family Enterobacteriaceae; genus Citrobacter; species Citrobacter sp. Cc139. The sequence continues at coordinate 16,011 of NZ_JAOWDM010000085.1, read as the reverse complement.
CAGGTCAGTTTTTTCATACCCTAGTCATCTTTTCTGTAACGTTCTTTTTGCCGAACGATGTCATCCTCACCCAAATAATCACCTGAACTCACTTCAATAAGATTGAGGGGGATAATACCTGGGTTTTCAAGACTATACGTAGCCCCAAGGGGGATATATATCGATTCATTTGCAGTTATCAACATCGTTTTATCATTGAGAGTAACTTTCGCAGTACCAGAAAGCACAATCCAGTGTTCAGAACGATGATGATGCATACGCAAGGAAAGCCCTTCACCCGGTTTTACTATGATTTTCTTAACCTTATACCGCTCGCCTTGATCGATTGCATCAAATTTACCCCAAGGACGAAATACTTCACGATGTGCGATGTACTCTGACCTTTCTTGTGCCTTGAGCATTTCAACAATCTTTTTAACATCCTGAACGTCAGATTTCTTAGATACAAGTATTGCATCTTTCGTCTGAACTATAACGACATCCTCAACACCAACAGCTGCAACAAGTGCAGACTCTGAATAAATATAATTATTCCTGGTGTTATATGTCAGGACATCCCCTTTGCAAACATCGCCAGTATGTGTTTTTTCACTAATATCCCACAATGATTGCCAAGAGCCAACATCACTCCAACCAATATCAACAGGACAAACAACACAACGATCCGTTTTTTCCATGACAGCAAAATCAATAGATTCGGCAGGGCAATCTTTGAAGATTTCTTCTGGTAAACGTATAAAATCAAGATCGCGATAAGAGGAAGAGACTACCTGCTCACAGATACTGTATATATCTGGTCTATATTTCTTTAACTCTTCTAAATAAACCGTTACTCTAAACATAAACATACCGCTATTCCAAAAATAATTCCCAGATGAAATATATTTCTCAGCGGTAAGGCGGTCAGGTTTTTCAACAAAATTCTTAACTCGATAAAAGCTGTTTTCAGCAACATCGGGAAGAGATAGTACATCACTATCTCTTTCTATGTAGCCATAACCAGTTTCAGCATATTCCGGTATAATACCGAAGGTAACGATACTTCCATTTTCTGCAATTGGTATTGCTTTCTGAATTGCATCACAAAAGATTTTTTCTTTACTGATAATGTGATCAGCAGCCAGTACCAATAGCAATGGATCCTCTTGCTCATTACGCTTCAACGCAGAAAAAGCTGAAAGCGCAATTGCTGGTGCAGTATTGCGTCCACACGGTTCCAGAATAATATTATCGCGTAATTGATTTATCTGTCTTAGCTGCTCTGCAACAATGAAGCGATGTTGTTCATTCGTGATAACTAATGGCGTCTCGCATGAAAGACTCAACAGCCGAAGTAAGGTTGTCTGTAACAGGGAGTTTTCCCCCGAAAGCTGTAAAAATTGTTTCGGATAAAGCTCCCGAGATAGAGGCCAAAGACGACTCCCCGTACCACCAGCCATTACGACAGCGATTAACGGTACATCAGACATATTTGACATCCTTCGTTTCTAAGCCAATTACATGATTGGCATCATTTTGAAAATAGGCACGACTGTTTTCATGAACATTCTCGCAACCCAACAATGCTGCAGGCGCCAGCCAGCGGTATGCTTCGTGCTGCACGTCAGGCAAACAGAGATCTTTTTCCTGTACTCGCAGACGAAAACCGAGCACCACGTAATGGGTCGAGAACTCCTCATTGGAAAAATTGTCTTCGTAGAAGTGTTGCCAGACGCCATAAAAATTACCAGAGGACAACGGTAATCGCAGCCCCAATTCACCTTCAGTTAGCCGTTCAAAGGCCGCACTCAATGGCTCATCCTTCTGTACCCGGCCACCAGGCACAAACCAATAGCCTTGCGCGGGACGATTCAGCCGTTTACCTAAAAGAAATTCGCCCTGCGTGTTTTCCACAATCAAATCGATGGAGACAAGCGGAGCAGAACGCACGACTGTGACAAAATCGTCCTGAGACAAAAACATACTCACCCCCGGAATCGGTGCTGATTCTCAAGGAACCAATGATATGTGCTGGCCAGGCCATCCTCGAGTGAAATTCCGAACTGCCAGCCCAATGTTTTTAGTCTCGAGACGTCAAGTAATTTGCGCGGAGTGCCGTCCGGTTTACTCGCATCAAATACCACCTGTCCTCTGTAGCCCACCACTCTTGCGATAGTTTGGGCTAGCTCACGGATGGTACAGTCCACACCTGTACCAACGTTAATGTGAGACAGCATTGGCTGGGTGTTTTTCTGCCAAACTTCGCGATCCAACTCCATAACGTGAATACTGGCTGCCGCCATATCATCAACATGCAAAAACTCACGCATTGGCGTGCCGCTTCCCCACACAATCACCTCCGATGTATTTTGCACCGTTGCTTCATGAAAACGACGCAACAGCGCCGGGATAACATGCGAATTACTCGGGTGGAAGTTGTCGTGCGGTCCGTATAGGTTTGTCGGCATCACCGAGCGATAATCACGGTCGTATTGGCGGTTATAAGACTCACACAGCTTTATTCCGGCTATCTTAGCAATAGCATATGGTTCGTTAGTTGGCTCGAGCGAGCCCTGTAGCAGTTCGCTCTCCGCCATTGGCTGTTTCGCCATTTTAGGGTAAATACAGGAAGAGCCGAGAAATAACAATTTGTTCACGTTGTGCAGATGCGCTGCATGAACAATGTTGCTCTCAATCATCATATTTTCGAAAATAAAATCGGCTGGGTAAGTGTTGTTGGCAACAATGCCTCCCACCTTAGCCGCAGCCAAATAGACCTGGTCTATACGCTCGGCAGCAAAGAAGTCTAAAACAGCATTACTGTCGAGCAAGTTCAGTTCATCTCGGCTACGCAGCACCAGATCCACATCACCGCGTAGTTCTAACTGGCGAACAATCGCGGAACCCACCATTCCGCGATGACCAGCAATAAAAATACGTTGTCTGATCATTGATTATTCCTGGGATAAACTGACATTAAATCCGTGAGACTTCAATAAAGAGTGCTTTTTCGCTGCCTCCAGATCTTTCGCAACCATTTCAGATACCATCTCCGAAAGTGTGATCTCCGGTTTCCAACCTAGTTTTTCATGCGCTTTGCTCGGATCACCCAGCAGAGTTTCTACTTCAGCAGGACGGAAATAACGCGGATCTACAGCAATAATTACATCTCCCACCTTCACGCCAGGAGAATCATCGCCGGTAACTGAAACCACAATCCCCTTCTCTTCGACACCTTTACCTTCAAAACGCAGTTCGATTCCCACCTGGGCAGCGGCCATTTGAACAAACTGACGTACGGAGTACTGCACACCAGTAGCAATAACAAAGTCTTCCGGTTCATCCTGTTGCAGCATCATCCACTGCATCTTTACGTAGTCCTTCGCATGTCCCCAGTCGCGCAGAGAATCCATGTTGCCAAGATACAAGCATGACTCTAACCCTTGTGCGATGTTAGCAATAGCGCGGGTAATTTTGCGGGTCACAAAGGTTTCCCCGCGACGTGGCGACTCGTGGTTGAATAAAATACCGTTACAGGCATAGATACCATATGATTCACGGTAATTCACTGTAATCCAGTAGGCGTACAGTTTAGCAACAGCATACGGAGAGCGCGGATAGAACGGGGTGGTCTCTTTCTGCGGAATTTCCTGAACCAGCCCATAAAGTTCAGAAGTGGATGCCTGATAAAAGCGGGTTTTCTTTTCCAGGCCAAGAAAACGAATGGCTTCCAATAGACGCAATGTTCCCATAGCATCAACATCAGCAGTGTATTCCGGAGACTCAAAGGAAACTGCTACGTGGCTCATTGCACCGAGGTTATAGACTTCATCCGGCTGAACTTCCTTCAGAATACGGGTCAGATTAGAAGAGTCGGTCAGATCGCCATAGTGCAGATGAAATTTCGGGTTGCTGGAGTGTGGGTCTTGATAGATGTGATCCACGCGTTCAGTATTAAACGAAGATGCACGACGCTTAATGCCGTGAACTTCATAACCTTTTTCCAGCAAAAGTTCTGCCAGGTATGAACCATCCTGTCCGGTCACACCGGTAATAAGGGCGACTTTAGTCATAAGGTATTTCCTATTGCGCATTCTCAGTAAATATAATCTGCTTGTACAGATTAGAGTAATTATTTATAACAAATTTATCAGCCGAAACTGCAGCCTTCTCTCGAAACGTAGCGTAATTAGCGAAGATAAAATCTAATTTTTCTTCAATCTCTTGTTCAGAGTTATTAACCAGCAATCCATTCCCATCAATAAGCTCAAAACACCCACCTACATCACTTAATAAAAGAGGTATACCTGCAGTGTGTGCTTCTAAGCCTGACATTGGCAATCCTTCGCTATCAGAAATCAGCGAAAATAAGTCATATTGATTGTAGTCTGTAAAGTTTTTAACCTCACCTAAAAAGTGTATATTTTTAAATTGTTGGAATTCAACCTTTAAGGCCTCTAAACGTTCACCGCCACCAATAATATCCAAAGTGTATTGCTGTTTTCTGGCAATTACCCTCGCGAGCAGTTCTGGACGTTTAGGATGTGTGAGTCGGCCAACGAATAAAATTTTATTAGTCACAGGCTTGTCATAGTAAGCAGGCATAGCGGGTACTGAGTTAGTGACCATGACAACCTTTTTATCACTTATTCCTATTAGTTTGATTGCTTTTTCTTTATCACTTTCTGATATACACCAAATAGTATCAGTAAGAAATGATAAATATCTTTCTATCTTACAAAAAATATTTTTAAGTCGTCCCCCATTATATAAACATGACCAACCATGAGAGACATACACACAGTTGAATCTGCATGCCAACTTTGCCAGTCGAGCATAAATCCCAGCATTTGCGGAACTTGCAACTAATGAAGTTATTTTGTTATCTCGCAAAAATTTTATTAGTTTAAAATAAGCGGAAACGCTAAAATATTTTTTGACACCTGGAATAATATAAACACCATGAAAATTATTGCTTTGTGTCAGCCACCCATCATCCGATGTTATCAAATAAACATTGCAGTCATCTTTCATGAGATTTGCAATTTCATTCACCCAAGTTTGAGCACCACCAATCTCAGACTTAGTAATAATAAATGCAATATTTTTCAAATCGTCCACCTTTAAAAATATATTTTATAGACTTTTCTAATTTTAATGTTGACAATATTTAACTGATACTTACCGCATTGTGCTATCATAAAGTGTACCAACATTAGCTTTTCACAGAGCACAGAGCTAATCTTAGAAACGCTACCGCCCCTGGCTTTACAGCTACCAGCGCACTGAACTGACTTCGAAGATGTTGTTTCCCCAACAAATTCAGTGTCAAGAAACTTAAACGCTAATTGTCTTACCAAATGCAGCCAGAAACAAGGAAAAACCTGACAAACCGGGATTAAACTTGGTAAGGCAATTCGTTGGTGTTGGTTATTTTTTATAAAAAACGACAGTAACATTCCATTGCATGGTGCATAGATGCTGGGATGTTCACTGCCGTTTTTTAAGATACCATTTCCGAAGATCTAAAAATCTATTCGCCTAATAGTTTCTCAATACTCTTACGAAACGTCGCCCCTTCCTTCAGATTACGCAAACCATACTTAACGAACGCCTGCATATAGCCCATTTTTTTACCGCAGTCGTAACTGTCGCCCGTCATTAACATGGCATCGACAGACTGTTTTTTCGCCAGTTCTGCAATCGCATCTGTTAACTGAATACGTCCCCACGCGCCAGGTTGTGTATGCTCTAATTCAGACCAAATATCAGCCGAAAGCACATAGCGCCCTACCGCCATCAGATCGGAATCCAGCGTTTGCGGCTGATCTGGTTTCTCAATGAATTCAATGATACGGCTGACTTTACCTTCGTTGTCCAAAGTCTCTTTGGTCTGAATAACCGAGTACTCGGACAGATCGCCATCCATACGCTTAGCCAGCACCTGACTGCGCCCGGTTTCATTAAAACGAGCAACCATGGCTGCCAGATTGTAGCGCAGAGGGTCCGCACTTGCGGTATCGAGAACGACGTCCGGTAATACGACGACGAACGGGTTGTCCCCGATAATTGGGCGAGCACAAAGAATTGAATGACCAAGACCGAGTAATTGCGCCTGGCGAACGTTCATGATAGTCACGCCGGGAGGACAGATGGACTGCACTTCAGCCAGCAACTGGCGCTTGACGCGCTGCTCAAGCAACGATTCGAGTTCATAAGATGTATCGAAGTGGTTTTCTACTGCATTCTTTGACGCATGCGTTACCAGAACGATTTCTTTAATGCCAGCAGCTACAATCTCGTCGACAATGTATTGAATCATCGGCTTGTCTACGATCGGCAGCATCTCTTTAGGGATTGCCTTCGTGGCAGGCAACATGTGCATCCCCAGGCCCGCTACCGGGATAACTGCTTTCAAGTTAGTCATTCTATCTCCTACCTCTTAACGGCTGATAAAGTATAGACTTTAGCCGTATGTTAGCCAGTATTGCTGGCTCCATCCTTAACGCCAAACTGACTGGTTAAGGTAAACCGAATGCAAACACTACACTTCACCAGCACAGAGGTGAACTCGGATTCTTCGGAAACGTGCTGAAATCACCATTTATTATACCGTTTCCGAAAAATCGTTGCTAACTACGTCCCGGATGTTAACCGCAAAAATAATCACTCAGAGACGAACGTAATGTCATCTTTCTTATCATGCAAAAATTCGTATTTTAAAGTGCGGTCCAACCCCTGAGATAGCGTGTACGGCGCCACAAAACCTGATGAGTGGACTTTCGTTGCATCAAACTGCGTTGTGGCACAGAATTTCTTCACGCGCACAGAGCTGACTGCATATTTTTTACCGGTCACTTTGCCCAAAATATCAAAGCAATAACCGCCTAACATGCCTAAGGCATAAGGTAAGTGTGCTGAGGGGATTTTTTTACTTAAGCTCTGTTCGACTTCGGTAACCAATTGATTCATATTGAGATCGGGCTTATCAACATAATTATAAACCTCGTAACCAGCTGCAACATTCTTCAGTTTATATTTGATAAACTCAACAATATTACCCACATAAGCCATTGATTTATAATTCGTACCAGCCCCAACCATCATAAACTTACCGCCTGCAATCTGCTTGAGCAGGTTATAAACGTTGCCGCGGTTGCGCTCACCAAAGATAACGGTTGGACGAATAATAGTCAGCGAACGCTCGTCAGGCGCTTTAGCATGCCATTCACGGAGGACCTCTTCCGCTTGCCACTTACTTTTACCATAGTGGTTGAAAGGGTCGTGCGGATGATTTTCATCAGGATTAGTTTTATTCAGGCCATAGATCGCGACAGAACTGGTGAAAATGATATTCTTTACATCATTTTTCTCCATAGCAGCCAATACATTGCGCGTCCCCTGAACATTCACATCATAGTAGAGTGAAGTTGGACTGACATCATCACGGTGTTCAGCCGCTAACAAAACGACTGTGTCATAGCCAGAAAGCGCCTGATCCAGTATTTGTTGATCGCGAACATCGCCAATTTGGGTGATCTGCGGATAGAAATGACTCTGCTGTTTATCCAGATTCTTGATATCAAAATCAGCAACAGTCGTTTCAAGGAGTCTGGTCCCCACGAATCCGGAGGCACCAATGAGCAAAACTTTATCGTTCATAAATCACTTTGTCTGTTCAAAATACAAGAATCATATGATAAAGATGAGCATCTTCCCTGAGTAGTCAACGCCGCCCAGCCCCAGCTTTAACAGTAATCGAGAGATTATAATCTTTTAGCCAATGATATCCAGTAAGATTATGGTGGGGTTACCTCCCCTGTCCCGGTAGTCGGAAATTCACCGCTTCAACATTAACCACCTGATGGTTTATACGGTCAATGTCAACTGAACTTTGCCCGGTTTCGTTTACCGCATGGATATTCGCCAGCGATAGCAAGGTATCCTGTTTAGCCATAAATTTTCCGCGTACATCCTGGCGAAGATCAAAATGCATCTTTAGCGCGGGTCCCGTCGTGGATTGCTGCATAACCTTGATGTTACGTAAGAAAAGGTGTTGCGGTTGGTTGTGCAACTCCAGCGTGGCGCGCTTCATCGCCACATTAGTGATGGCCACAAATGACGTGGCATTGCCCGAGGATATCTGAATGCCGCGTAATTTGTATTCAAGTTTTGAGTTATCCAGATGAATATTATTTAATTTAAAGTTTTGCGGAATGGATAAATATCGTCCTTTGATGACGCCATAGCCAATGAGCATACCGGCGCTATTCTCCATATTGATATTATCAATAACGAAATTATCACACCCATAAATCGCGACCGTTGCATTATCAATGCCCGCTTTCTTACTGAAATCCGGAGTGATATTTCGCGCGGTAATATTACGAATGACAAAATGTTTACCGTTCTCCACATGGACTAACTGTCGGCAGTCGGAACCGGTGATGTTCGCCACCACAAAGTTTTTTACCGCCAGTTCCTCGGGATAGCTATTGTCATAAGTACTCCCCGCCAGCCCGATACCGATACCCCAGTTCACATTGCCGTTAGTACAGTTGATACGTTCGATAACATGATCAGAAATGAGGATATTGCTGTCATTTATCGCCACATTCCACTCGATAGCGTCACCCTGCAAATCGCTGAAACGGCTGTTCGTGATCTTTACGCCATCCATGCGGTTATGAAAGCCCTGACGCAGGATCCCATAGTTAGCGCGCGTAACGGTAATATCATCGATCGTCAGATTGCGCATCAGCCTTGAGGTTTTGCCGCCAATGTAGATTTGCGTCACCGGAGCAAAACCACTCATGGCAATCCCTTTTATCACGCAGTCCGAACCCCGCACATCGAGAGTAACGTTCCTCAGGCTACCGCCCTGCTCGCCCATGACCTTGCATCCATCCTGCAGAACAAAGCGCCCACGCCCCTTGCCGCTTATGCGGCCTTGCACCGATAGCGTTTTGCCTGGCGGAATAACAATCGCGGTATTGATATTCTTACATTCCAGCCCTTCGGGTACGACTACCGTTTGCCCTTCCGTGAATGCCTGCCTGAAAGATGCGACCCAATCCTTTGGGTTGTAATCCTGAATATTGACGCTGCCAGATGATTCAAGCGCCCGGCTAATGGGAGAGTGCAGCACGACAAGCGCAGAGCCTGCCGCCAGAAAACTACGACGTGAGAGTTTTTTCTCTGACATACAACCTCGATTTACATCGTTTGCAGCAGGCTGGCTAACTGTTTATTGATCGCTAACTGATTAAATTCAGCTTCAATTTTTTCTCGCGCGCATTGCACAATCGGCTGCACCTGTTCGCTGTCGAGCAGGCTGAATGCAGCTAACCGTTCAGCCAACGCCTGGGCATCGTTTTCCGGTGCCAGCCAGCCAGATTTACCCGACTCCACCAGCTCAGGGATCCCGCTGTGAACCGTCGAAATGACCGGGATCCCCACCGCCATCGCCTCCATCAGCGCTACCGGGATCCCCTCCATATCGCCATCCCTGCCGGTAATCGAAGGCAGCAGAAATACATCTGCCTGCTCAAGCATCTCCTTCACCTGATGACTGGGTTTAAAGCCAGGCATCTCAATCACATCATCGAGTTGGTATTGTTCGATCAGCGTCCGCAGACGACGTTCCCAGGGACCAATGCCAAGAATGCGATAGCGAAATAAGACGCCCTGCTCTTTCAACTGCCGACAGGCTTCGATGGCGACGTGCAGCCCTTTTTTCTCGGTTAAGCGCGCGACAGAAATAATCTCCAACGGCGCGGCTGGCGATTTCAGTTGGCGCGGGGTAAAACGCGTCATATCGATTCCCATACGCGAGACGGCAATTTTCTGCGGCGGACATCCCATGTTTTTTAAACGTCCGGCCCAGAGATTGCTGATGGGCAGCATCAAGTCACCGCGCTGAAACAGCTGCTGATATTCGGGGGTATAGCGGGCCAATACATCCCGGTGCGAAACATCAACGCCATGAAATACCGTGGCTATTTTCCCGCGGATCATTCCCAGCTCACGCAGTTTGGCAGCCGTCACGCCTGCAGGTCCAAAGTGCGCAATAAAGACATCCGCCTGAAATGCCTGCGGATTCCCACCGCAAATAGCCGCCAAAATCAGATTGCGCGCCTCGTCGCCATAGCGAGAGATATTCAATGCTTTCCAGGTGGCTGCGCGGGTGATGCCCTGCAATGCAGCCGCCGCCCTGAATTTCAGCTTTGCCAGTTTGCCGTCCGGTTCATTCAGCAACCAACGCGTTTTGTCGCCCAATTGGTAGGTATTAAATGAGGCATGCGTATTTTCAAGATCGCCCTTATGCATCGCGACAATCTCCACCTCATAGCCCATATCGATGAACGCAGTGATCTGATTTAATACGAAGGTCTCTGAGGAGAGTGGAAATTTAAGCAGGAAAAAACCAATCTTCATTTTTCCCCCTCAATGCGCGTTAATACCGACTGCACCATACGCACCCCACGTTCGCGTTCACGCATAACCGCGTCCCCTACCCGTATGTTCAGGTCAGGAAGCTGTCCGAGAATATCGGCGACTTTGCCCTCAAGGCTGCCATCCAGCAAATGGCGAATATCGACGGCCATCTCCGGTAGCCCCAGTTGCTGCATGATCCCTGCCGATTTATGCTCATAGTTAATGGCGATGGCGGGCGTCATAAAATTCATCGAGATGATGGCTGAGTGCAGGCGAGTGCCCACCGTCAGGTCGCATGCCCCGAGAATTTTTCCCATCTCAAGGTCGTTGAGTTCATCCATTACCACATGATAACGGGCCGGGTCGTTAACATGCTGACGCAGGTTCAACGCCACCATACGGTCATCTTTGTTGTAACTATCGATACCGGTACAGGTTGACAACGCTATCACCTGGTACCCTTCATCGAGAATGCGGTTCACTACCCCGGCAAAGGCTTGTTCATAAGCCTGTTGCGTCGTCCCCAGACGCTTATCAAAGGGCGCCAGCTCACGCAAAGTAATGGCCACAGTCTTCTGCTTTGCCACCATTTGCAACCAGTGCTGTACGGCATAGCCTGGCTCAAAATCCTCATGATGATTGTCGACCAGCCAGGCGGTATCCACGCCTGCCTCTACCTTTTCCGTGGTTATTGCGCTGCGTTTCATCAGTTCCAGACTAACTGATTCGCGCAAAATCAGCGCGTTACAGTGGCCAAAAACGTAGTTTGCCAGTTGATTAAACTGCTCATCCTGGAATGGCCCCACGCTGTGCCCAATCATGTACAGCGGTTTTTTCGCCATAAATGAACACAGGGCATGTTCGAACTGCGGCACGCCATACAAATCAACAAAAAACGATCCGCCGACCTGGATAATGGCGTCATAGCGCGACAACAGACGGACAAAATCGGTAAATCCCTGGGCGATAGCGATGTTGCGCAGATTACCGGAGTCGGTGACGCGCGAGAGCAGCACCTGGTGCTGATAGCGACGGCGCAAGACCTTCTTCACCCGTCCCATGACACCCGCGGCGTTGTTGTGTTGCTTCATCTGCGAATATAACGGATCGCCCATCACCGGACGATTGAGTAACCATGAGGAGCTTACCGGGTAGCGGCTCATAACATCGACTTCAGTCTCGGGACGCTGCGCGTTAATGGCATCCAGCAAACCGCGCAGAATAGCGCTATCCCCTCGGTTCCCGCAGGTATGGTTGCCCAAAATTAATAGTTTCATTATGACCTCTTAAAGCGTTGTTCTTATCCTGCACGGAGCAAGGTTTTCATTTTTTCACTGCGACAGAGCTGGCGTTTTATTTCCACCATCAGCGGGTGGCGCGACAGCACAATCATCACCGTAAACGCCAGCGTTCCCGCCGCGATTTGCAACCCCAGCACCGCGCTTAACGGCAGTTGGTTGCGCAGGGTAAAACCCAGCGCATAGCTCACAACAACGGTTGGCAAGGAGAGATACAACGGTAGCCACAGACTGAGCATGTACTGACGGTAGCTGGAACCCAGAACAGGTTTGATCATCACGAAATAACTGAGGATGGTGTTAATCACCTGAACCAGCAAAAAGCCCAGCGTCACGCCTGTCGCCCCCGCCAGATGTCCACCAATGAAAATGGCCGGAATAAACAGAAAGGTTTTGAACACATTGAATTTGAAGCTGATATCAACCCGCGCCTTCGCCATCAGCAGTGAACCGATCGGATTCCCGACAGAGCGCAGTAGCCCGACAATGCACAACAATTGCAGGACGGGGACAATACCGTTCCACTTCTCGCCAAATACCAGCGGCACCAGATTGTTCGATACCACCATTAATCCCAGCAGCGCCGGAAAATTGATGATCCCGACCACCGACAGTAGTTTGTAAAAATTCACCCGCAATTTTTCGCTGTCGTCCTGAATTTTGGCAAACGCCGGAAACAGAACGCGGGTAATGATCGGGTTCAGTTTGATTGGCGGTACAACCGCCACGTTCCAGGCAAGATTGAATCCCCCCGCGACGCTTGCCCCCAACGTTCTGGCCAGCACCAGCGTAGAAAGATTGGTATTGATATAATTAATAATGCTATCCGCCGTCAGCCATGCGCCGAAACGTAGGTTTGACGAAACGGAAGCCAGCGAGAAATGCAGCCCCGGGCGGTAAATCTGGCGACCAAAATAGCCGAACAGCAGCGTACGTAGCGTACTGTTCACCAGATACCCAAGAATAGCCGTCAGCGCGAGCGGCCAGAAATGGGCGCTCACCACGGTAAAGGTAAAGCCGGCCAGCACCGAACTGGTCTCAATCATGCCGATTTTGTTAAAGGCCAGTTCTTTTTGCATCAGCGCGCGAAACTGCTGGCCGTGCGGTATCACCACAAACGCCAGTGATAACGTTTTGATGAGCGGAGCCAGTTCGGGGTTATTGAGTACGTTGGCAATTGTCTCGCTAAGCAGAAACATCGTCACGCATACCACAATACCGAGTCCGACATTGAGCCAGTACAAGGTGGTCAGTTCAAGGTAGCCAATCTCTTTGCGCTGAATAATGGAGTTGGCAATGCCAAAGTCAGACAACGTGTCGGCCAGCGCAATGATCACCAGCGCCACAGTCAACAACCCGAACTGGTGATTATCAATAATCCGCGCCAGGACGGTCATCTGGATAAGTCCGAGGCCAATAATGATCACCGTGGCAATTGCCGACCACTTCGCGCCATTCAGCGTTTTTTCTCGTAAGCTCATGTTAATACGCCGCTTTGTTCACAAAGCCTTTAAATATCGTCAGAAAAACAATTTTGATATCGAACCATAAGCTCCACTCGCGAATATATTCGAGGTCAAATTCCACACGTTTTTCCATTTTTTCCAGCGTATCGGTTTCCCCCCGCCAGCCGTTGATTTGTGCCCAACCGGTAATGCCCGGCTTCACCTTATGACGTAACATGTAACCCTCAATCAGTTGGCGGTACTGTTCGTTATGCGCCACCGCGTGCGGACGTGGCCCGACGATAGACATCCCTCCCGTCAGCACGTTAATAAACTGCGGTAACTCATCCAGCGACGTCCGGCGCAGAAAATTCCCCACCGGCGTCACGCGTGGGTCGTTTTGCGTCGCCTGCGTCACCACCGCGTCGTTTTCCATCACTTTCATTGAACGAAACTTCCAGACTTTGATCGGCTTCCCATCCATGCCGTAACGGGTCTGGCGGAAAATTACCGGTCCTTTTGAGGTCAGTTTCACCAGTAACGCAATGCCACACAGCACCGGGGAAATCAGCAGCAGGATCAGCGAGGCCAGCACGATATCTTCCGCACGCTTCAACAGACGGTTAATGCCCGAGAGCGGCGTGTCATACAGCGGCACCACCGGAACACCGTTCATCTCTTCAATCCGTGAATGCAGGATGTTGAAGGTAAAGACATCGGGGATGAGGATCACTGAGCAGGTCGTGTCGGCCAGATCGCGCACCAGTTTTTTCACACTGGCGCCATCGTTCATCGACATAGCGATATAGACGTTATGAATGCGTGAAGCTTTAGCGTCATCCACCAGTTGTTGCAGATTCCCGGCCCAGTCGCGGGAGTTTTTCCCTGGAACAGGATCGTGATAGACACCGGCTACTTCAAACCCCAGCCACGGTTCATGGCGAAAGCTGTCCAGTAGCATTTGCCCGGCGGGCAGGTTGCCTGCCACCGCTACCCGGCGGGTGTTGTAACCGCGATTACGCAGCCATCCCGCACCGTAGCGAATAAACGAACGGCTCAACACCAGACCCACGCTTGACAGCAGATACCACGCCAGCCAGACCGCAAGACGGTTATCGAAATCGTTATTAAAGGCAATTAAACCTGCGCTAAAAATCAGGCTCAGCGTCCAGTTTTGCAGCAACAGCACCAGCTCAGTGGATATTTTGACGCCGCGCCATGAGCGATAAAAATCCGTTATCCCGCCGAGCATCTGAAAAACCACCAGCGTGATCAACGCCACCAGCAAGTGCATGTACAGGAAAGGCAAACCGCTTAATTCGCAGATTACCCATAGCCCGCCAAACATGATGGTGATATCCGAAAAACGTTGCACCATCGAAATTAACGACGCATTGGTTTTGGCGCGTTCGCGCTTCTTTAGATGTGTCATCGTGGTTCCTGTTAGTCGCCTTTGGCCCATAACCGGGCAAAGGAAGCACCGGCATTACTGATTCAGCAACGCCAGAAGAGTGCGCGTTCGCGCTTCCATCAACGGAATATCTCCGCGCGATTCCACGTTCAGGCGCACCACCGGTTCGGTATTGGAAGAGCGTAAATTGAAGCGCCAGTCGACAAACGACATGCTGATGCCATCCGTTCTGTCCACCGTCAGCGCTTCCCGGGAAAAGTGCTGCTCCACCCGCGCTATCGCTGCCGTCGGATCCGCCAGCGTGCTGTTTATTTCGCCACTCGCCGGGTATGCCGCCATCCGGTCACGGACCAGTTCGCCCAGCGACTGTCCTTTCAGACACAGCAGCTCCGCCACCAGCAGCCACGGGATCATCCCACTGTCGCAGTACGCAAAGTCGCGGAAATAGTGATGCGCGCTCATCTCGCCGCCGTAAATGGCATCTTCATGGCGCATCCGCTCTTTGATAAACGCGTGTCCGGTTTTTGACATCACCGGTTTACCGCCTGCCGCCGTCACCACATCCACGGTGTTCCAGGACAGGCGCGGGTCGTGGATAATTTTCGCCCCCGGATTCTTCTCCAGAAACGCTTCCGCCAGCAGACCGACAATGTAGTACCCTTCTATAAACTGGCCTTTTTCATCAAACAGGAAGCAGCGGTCAAAATCCCCGTCAAAGGCAATCCCCATATCCGCACCGTGTGCAATCACCGCGTTACGCGTGTCTGCCCGGCACTCCGGCAGCAGAGGATTGGGAATACCGTTGGGGAAATTGCCATCCGGCGTGTTGTGAATTTTGATGAACTCGACCGGCACGCCCAGCGCCTTAAAACGGGCTTCAATGGCATCCACCACCGGGCCTGCCGCGCCGTTACCGGCATTGAGCACCAGCTTCATCGGTTTCAGGTTGCCGGGATTGATGTAACCCAGCAGGTGGTCGATGTAGGCATCGCGAGGATTGATCCGCTGGTAGCGGCCACGTTTGCTCTCATCAACCGCCGGGAAGTCATTCGCTTCCGCCAGACGCTGCACGTCGCGCAGACCGGTATCACCGCTGATGGGCCGTGCCCCTTCCCGCACCAGCTTCATGCCGTTGTAATCCAGCGGATTATGGCTGGCGGTCACTTCAATGCCGCCATCAACGCCAAGATGGAAAGTGGCGAAATAAATCTCTTCGGTGCCCGACATGCCAATATCCAGCACATCCACCCCTGCATCCTGCAGGCCTTTCGCCAGCGCCAGCTTTAGCGCCTCGCTGGTCAGGCGGACATCGCCGCCGAGGACGATGGTTTTAGGCTGCAAAAACTCGCCGTAAGCGCGGCCAATACGCCACGCAATCTCTTCATTTAACTCTTCGCCCAGTCGGCCGCGGATGTCATACGCTTTAAAACAGGTCAGTTTT
>NZ_JAOWDM010000084.1:73689-84753 GCF_030334645.1 Citrobacter sp. Cc139 | reverse complement strand
CAGAAGTGAAACGCCGTAGCGCCGATGGTAGTGTGGGGTCTCCCCATGCGAGAGTAGGGAACTGCCAGGCATCAAATAAAGTGAAGAAGCCCATCCTGCCGGATGGGCTTTTTTGCGTCTGTGTGAAATGAACGTATTTTGTAGGCCTGATAAGCGCAGCGCATCAGGCACATTGCGGCTCCGTGGTTATCTTCTTACCCATTGCATAACAAAATCAGCAATTTGCTGTATATCATTAATATCTAATGATGGAACATCCACAGGTAACGGAACATCACTGGCAACCGCGATAACAAACTCATCCATCGCCAACTCTTCAGAACTATGCCCGCAGCCCTCGCGAAAAAGCAGGATCTTCGCAACAGGTTCATGCTTAAATCCCTCAACCAGTACCATATCCAACGTCGAAGCATCCATCCTGCTTACCAGATACACTAAATCCAGTTCGGGTTCTTCCGGTGTTTCTACCATTAACGCCCAACGTTGCTGACTGGCGACCAGTGTTTGTGCCGCCCCTGCCTTGCGCAGCTCATAGCTATCTTTGCCGGGCTTGTCGATATCCATATTATGGTGAGTATGCTTAATCAATCCGGGTCTAATACCTCTGGCGCGCAGCTCAGGGATCAGTTTCCTTAGCAGCGTGGTTTTTCCCGTACCGCTCCATGCCGCAATGGCAAGTAATGGGATCATGATTTTTCCTGCCATTTTGCGAGTTCTTCAGGTGTGTTCACGTTTACGAATGCATCTTTATGATGGCTGAAATCGACGGCATGACCGCCAGCCTGACGCATAAAAGCCATGACGCGTCGTTCACCTGACTGAAGATAATCCTGTAGCAAGGGCTGCAAGGAACGGTGCATCAGGGCAATGGTCGGGTGATCTCTTTCCCCATCATGCACCCAGACGATTGGTGCAGCTTTGCGCTGCTCTTTTAAACGAGAGACCAGATCGTGAGGAATATAGGGCATATCGCACGGGCAGAACAAAAACCAGTCTCCCGCTTGCTGCAGGAATACCGACAGCATCCCGGCCAGTGGGCCAGGGAAATCGGCCAGGGCATCGGGAATCACTTTCAGGCCGCTTTGTTGGTAGATATCCCGGTGGCGATTGGCATTAACGACTACGGTTTCGACCTGCAAAGCGAGGGTATCGGCTACATGCCGCCAAAGCGGTTTACCGTCCAGCTCAAGCAAACCTTTATCCGTTCCGCCCATCCGTCTGGCCTTACCGCCCGCCAGCACAACCCCTGTTATTGCACTATCCAGAATCACTGATATCGCCTCTTTTAATGTGGGATTGACCCTGCTAACGTATCCGTATTGAGCCTAAGGAGCACAACCATGAAATGTAAACGCCTGAATGAAGTTATTGAACTCCTCCAGCCAGCCTGGCAGAAAGAACCCGATCTTAACCTGATGCAATTTTTACAGAAACTGGCGCAAGAGTCAGGTTTTGACGGTGAACTGGCGGATTTAACTGATGACATTCTGATCTATCACCTGAAAATGCGTGACTCGGCGAAAGACGCCGTCATCCCAGGTATTCAGAAAGATTATGAAGAAGATTTTAAAACAGCCCTTCTCCGCGCACGTGGCGTAATTAAAGAGTAAAAGCTTGTAATCGCCGCCACCGAAAGCGCTGCGAAATGATATCCTGAATCATTCGTAGTATTTTCCGGATGATGGGATGAACGACAACGCTTTTACTTTCCAGACGCTACACCCGGATACCATCATGGATGCGCTGTTTGAGCAGGGGATCCGGGTGGACTCCGGGCTTACCCCGCTTAACAGCTATGAAAACCGTGTCTATCAGTTTCAGGACGAAGACCGCAGACGCTTTGTCGTTAAGTTTTATCGCCCTGAGCGTTGGTCCGTCGATCAGATCCAGGAAGAGCACCAGTTTGCGCTGGAACTGGTGAGCGATGAAGTGCCGGTTGCTGCACCGCTGGTACTGAACGGCCAAACACTGTTAAGCCATCAGGGTTTTCATTATGCGATCTTCCCAAGCGTCGGCGGGCGCCAGTTTGAGGCAGATAACATCGATCAGATGGAGGCGGTTGGGCGCTATCTGGGGCGTATGCACCAGACTGGCGGCAAGCGTAATTTCGCTTTCCGTCCCACGATTGGCCTTGAAGAGTATCTGACCGAACCGCGTAAACTGTTTGAACAGGCCCAACTTATTCCTTCAGGGCAAAAAGCAGCCTTCCTGAAAGCAACGGATTCACTTATTACAGTAGTTTCCGAATGCTGGCATACGCGTTTTGCCACGTTACGCCTGCACGGTGATTGTCATGCCGGCAATATTCTGTGGCGTGACGGCCCAATGTTTGTCGATTTAGATGATGCCCGCAATGGTCCGGCTGTTCAGGATTTATGGATGCTCCTCAATGGTGATAAAGCTGAACAACGCATGCAGCTTGAAACCATTATCGAGGCTTATGAAGAGTTTAGTGAGTTCGACACGACAGAAATCGGACTGATCGAACCTTTACGTGCTATGCGTTTAGTTTATTATCTTGCATGGCTGATTCGACGTTGGGGTGACCCTGCGTTTCCAAAAAACTTCCCGTGGTTAACCGGGGAAGATTACTGGTATCGTCAGACCGCAACTTTTATTGAGCAGGCAAAAATTCTGCAAGAGCCCCCCTTACAATTAACGCCAATGTATTAATCGGAGAAACTTGAACATGAAAAAAATATGGCTGGCGCTGGCTGGTATGGTTTTAGCTTTTAGCGCATCTGCGGCGCAGTTCCAGGATGGCAAACAATACATCACTCTGGAAAAGCCTGTTGCGGGTGAACCGCAAGTGTTGGAGTTCTTCTCCTTCTACTGCCCGCATTGCTACCAGTTTGAAGAAGTGCTTCATGTGTCTGATAACGTGAAGAAAAAACTGCCGGAAGGCACCAAGATGACCAAATACCACGTCGAGTTTCTTGGGCCTTTGGGTAAAGATCTGACGCAGGCCTGGGCTGTTGCTATGGCACTTGGCGTTGAAGATAAGGTCACTGTTCCGCTGTTTGAAGCTGTGCAGAAAACCCAGACCGTTCAGTCTGTTGCAGATATCCGTAAAGTGTTTGTCGACGCGGGTATTAAAGGTGAAGACTACGATGCGGCATGGAACAGCTTTGTGGTGAAATCACTTGTGGCGCAGCAGGAAAAAGCGGCGGCTGATTTACAGCTGCAGGGCGTTCCGGCGATGTTCGTGAATGGTCAATACCAGGTAAACCCGCAAGGCATGGATACCAGCAGCATGGATATCTTTGTACAGCAGTATGCGGATACCGTGAAATTCCTGGTTAGTCAGAAGTAAAAGCGAAAGCCGGTCATTGACCGGCTTTTTTGTTTGTGGCTTTAATCGCATCTATTTGCGCGTCTTTCTCGCTCCAGAGCGTATTCAACCATAGCTGAAACCGACGCTTGAAACCTTTATCGTTCACGTAATCACCGTGCAACTCTTCTTGAATTTGCTCCAGGTTCACCCGCACGACAATACGCGTTAATTTACCGCTCAGCATATCGTAGAAAGGGCGGTTGCTATTTTCCGGGTAGCACAACGTGACGTTCAGCAACTTATCAAACTGCGACCCCAGCACATTCAATGCCATAGCGATACCGGCCGCCTTAGGTGGGAGCAGGTTTTGATAGGGGGAGCGGGTTTGCTCACGTTTCTCGTTAGTAAAGCGTGAACCTTCGACAAAATTTACGATAGTTGTCGGGTGTACGCGAAACTTCTCGCAGGAACGACGCGTTGTTTCCACATCTTTACCGCGCCGTTCCGGGTGACGGAGCAGATAGCCGCGTGAATAACGTTTCATAAACGGCATATCCAGCGCCCAGCAGGCCAGACCAATAAACGGCACCCAGGCCAGCTGTTGTTTGAGAAAATATTTATTCATCGGGATGTGCTTACGGAACAGAACGCAAAGCACAACGATATCGGCCCAGCTGTAATGATTACAAATGAGCAGATACCAGTTTTTTTTGCTAAGACCTTCCAGCCCTTCGACGTCCCACTTCAATCGTGGATTGAGGTGCAGAAGTAGCGCCAGACCTTCACACCAGCAATACATCATGAAATTACAGAAGATGGAAACCTTGCGCCAGACGACAGGAACAGGCAAAAGGAGTTTTACAACCCCGGCAAGGATGATCGGCACAGAACAAAAAATCGTGACCAATATGGTCAATACGATACTCAGCAACAGCGTTATCGCAGCGAGTATTCTTGTCATAATTAAATTATTCAAAAGGTTAGCCATAGACAGTGCGCTAAAGAGGCGCAAGGGGCTAATTTTATCAGAAAACGAACCAAATGATGGATCTTCCCTGAATAGAAAAAAAAGGAATATCTATCCACATCAGGAGACAAGCGATAAAAATGGGATAAAATGCTATAAGTTTCTTTAATTAACTGAAATATATGAAAAAATGTAATTGTTCAATAATTAACTTGCTATATTTAAAGCGCTGAAAATTATTTATTCACAAAGTTATCCACAGTTTGATTTGCGATCAAAGCAGAAGAACTGCAAAAGTTTTTCGACAAAAACGGCGAAAAACTCATGTTTTCATCCCGTCTGTGGCATCCTTTACCCATAATCTGATAAACAGGCACGGACATTATGGTTCAGATCCCAGAAAACCCACTTATCCTTGTAGATGGCTCATCTTACCTTTATCGCGCATATCACGCGTTTCCGCCGCTGACTAACAGCGCAGGAGAACCTACTGGTGCGATGTACGGTGTTCTCAACATGTTGCGTAGCTTGATTCTACAATATCAGCCGACCCATGCTGCTGTGGTATTCGACGCTAAGGGTAAAACCTTCCGTGATGAATTATTCGAGCATTACAAGTCACATCGTCCGCCAATGCCTGACGATCTGCGCGCGCAGATTGAACCTCTGCATGCGATGGTAAAAGCGATGGGGCTGCCATTACTGGCTGTTTCAGGCGTGGAAGCCGATGATGTTATCGGTACGCTGGCGCGTGAAGCGGAAAAGGTTGGTCGTCCGGTATTGATCAGTACCGGTGATAAAGACATGGCTCAGTTGGTGACTCCAAACATCACCCTGATCAACACCATGACTAATACGATCCTCGGCCCGGATGAAGTGGTGAATAAGTATGGTGTGCCGCCTGAGCTGATCATTGATTTCCTGGCGCTGATGGGCGACTCCTCCGATAACATTCCAGGCGTTCCTGGCGTGGGTGAGAAAACGGCTCAGGCTCTGCTTCAGGGGCTGGGTGGGCTGGATACCCTCTATGCAGAATCAGACAAGATCGCGGGGCTGACTTTCCGTGGCGCAAAAACCATGGCGGGCAAACTTGAGCAGAATAAAGAGGTGGCGTACCTCTCTTATCAATTAGCGACCATTAAAACGGATGTGGAACTGGAGTTAACCTGCGAGCAACTGGAAGTGAAGCAGCCCGCAACAGATGAACTGCTTGGTCTGTTTAAACAGTACGAATTTAAGCGTTGGGTTGCAGACGTAGAATCCGGTAAATGGCTACAGGCGAAAGGAACGAAGCCAGCGGCTAAACCGCAGGAAACAATCGTCGTCGAGGCTACGCCGGAAGAACCTGCGACGGCTCTTTCCTACGATAATTACGTGACGATTCTGGATGAAGCGACGCTGGAAGAGTGGATCGCGAAGCTGAAAAAAGCGCCCGTCTTAGCCTTTGATACAGAAACTGATAGCCTGGACAATATCTCCGCGAATCTGGTTGGACTGTCTTTTGCCATTGAACCGGGCGTGGCGGCGTATGTTCCTGTTGCCCATGACTACCTGGACGCCCCCGATCAGATCGCGCGCGACCGTGCGCTGGCGCTGCTAAAGCCGCTATTGGAAGATGAGAACGCGCACAAAGTCGGGCAAAACCTGAAGTACGATCGCGGCATCCTGGCGAATTATGGCATCGAGCTGCGCGGCATCACCTTTGACACCATGCTCGAATCCTACATTCTTAACAGCGTCGCTGGACGACACGATATGGACAGCCTGTCGGACCGCTGGCTGAAACATAAAACCATTACCTTTGAAGAGATTGCCGGAAAAGGCAAAAACCAGCTGACCTTTAACCAGATAGCGCTGGAAGAGGCCGGTCGTTACGCTGCGGAAGACGCCGACGTTACGCTACAGCTGCATCTGAAGATGTGGCCAGAATTGCAGCAGCATAAAGGGCCGCTGAACGTCTTTGAAAATATTGATATGCCGCTGGTGCCGGTTTTGTCTCGCGTTGAGCGCAACGGTGTGAAAATCGATCCGGCTGTTCTGCACAAGCATTCAGAAGAGCTGACGCTGCGTTTGAACGAGCTGGAGCAAAAAGCGCACGAGATTGCCGGCGAAGCGTTTAACCTCTCTTCCACCAAGCAACTGCAAACCATCCTGTTTGAAAAGCAGGGCATTAAGCCGCTGAAGAAAACGCCTGGCGGCGCGCCATCAACGTCGGAAGAGGTACTGGAAGAGCTTGCGTTGGATTACCCATTGCCGAAAGTGATCCTGGAATATCGCGGGTTAGCAAAACTGAAGTCGACCTATACGGACAAGCTTCCGTTGATGATTAACAAGAAAACCGGGCGCGTACATACCTCCTATCATCAGGCTGTTACCGCGACCGGGCGCTTGTCTTCAACGGATCCGAACCTGCAAAACATCCCGGTACGTAATGATGAAGGTCGTCGTATTCGCCAGGCGTTTATTGCACCGGAAGACTACGTGATTGTTTCCGCGGACTACTCGCAGATTGAACTACGTATCATGGCGCACCTCTCGCGTGATAAAGGCTTGCTTACCGCATTTGCCGAAGGGAAAGATATTCACCGCGCAACGGCCGCTGAAGTCTTTGGCTTACCGCTGGATTCAGTAACTAACGAACAACGCCGCAGCGCGAAAGCTATCAACTTTGGTCTGATCTACGGGATGAGCGCCTTTGGTCTTGCTCGCCAGTTAAATATTCCGCGCAAGGAAGCACAGAAGTACATGGATCTCTACTTCGAACGCTATCCTGGCGTGCTGGAATATATGGAACGCACGCGTGCACAGGCAAAAGAGCAGGGTTACGTTGAAACGCTGGAAGGTCGTCGCCTCTATTTGCCGGATATTAAATCCAGTAATGGCGCTCGTCGCGCGGGTGCTGAACGTGCCGCAATCAACGCCCCGATGCAAGGTACTGCCGCAGACATTATTAAGCGAGCCATGATAGCCGTAGACGGATGGCTGCAAACCGAGCAACCGCGCGTGCGCATGATCATGCAAGTTCACGATGAACTGGTGTTTGAAGTGCACAAAGATGACCTGGAAAGTGTGTCGAAAAAGATCCATCAACTGATGGAAAACGAGACCCAGATTGACGTGCCGCTATTAGTGGAAGTCGGTACTGGTGAAAACTGGGATCAGGCGCACTAAGGGGTGACTGAATAACGGCCTTTTTTCGTAACTAAGCAACATAAGATAGAACTTTTTGTGATGTCCATTAGAATTCCCTATGTAAGGAATGAAAAAAAATTACAAAAAGTGCTTTCTGAGCTGCTCAAAAAAGAGTAAAGTTATTCTCGTAGGGTACAGAGGTAAGATGTTCTATCTTTCAGACCTTTTACTTCACGTAATCGGATTTGGCTGAATATTTTAGCCGCCCCAGTCAGTAATGACTGGGGCGTTTTTTATTGTGCGCAAGAAAAGTTTCGCTCACGCCGTAGGCCGGATAAGACGCGCAGCGACGCCATCCGGCATAGCGGGAGATTATTCCCCGTCCTGAATCTCTTCAACCGGTGCCAGTTCACTAAACCAGCTATCCAGCTTCTGCCGCAGTTTGTCTACGCCCATTTTTTTCAGTGATGAAAAGGCTTCTACCTGCACATCGCCATTAAATGCCAGCACGGCTTCACGTACCATATTCAGTTGAGCTTTGCGCGCGCCGCTGGCCAGCTTGTCTGCTTTGGTCAGCAGCACCAGAACCTGAACGTTGCTCTCTACCGCCCATAGGATCATCTGCTGGTCCAGATCTTTAAGCGGGTGACGAATATCCATTAACACGACCAGGCCTTGCAGGCTCTGACGCTTTTCCAGATATTCCGCCAGTGCGCGCTGCCATTTGCGCTTCATCTCTTCCGGCACTTCGGCGTAACCATACCCCGGCAGGTCAACCAGACGTTTGCCGTCAACGACTTCAAACAGGTTGATGAGCTGAGTACGGCCCGGTGTTTTAGATGTACGCGCCAGACTCTTTTGATTAGTCAGGGTATTTAGCGCACTGGATTTGCCTGCGTTGGAACGGCCAGCAAAAGCCACTTCGATTCCGGTATCGGAAGGTAAGTGGCGAATATCAGGCGCACTCATCACAAAATGCGTCTGTTGATAATTCAAGTTAGTCAAAGCGGTCCTCTCCATCAATCAAGGCTTTGCAGCGATTATACCTGAACACCAGCAAAAGGCTGGTTTTTCGACGCGTAGCCAGTGTAAGCAAAAACCACTCACTTTGTGAGACATTGCCGATAGTATCTATACGAGATGACAGGGTAAAAAATGACATAGCCTAAATAAATCATATGGTT
Organism: Citrobacter sp. Cc139; assembly: GCF_030334645.1. NCBI lineage: Bacteria > Pseudomonadati > Pseudomonadota > Gammaproteobacteria > Enterobacterales > Enterobacteriaceae > Citrobacter > Citrobacter sp. Cc139. The sequence continues at coordinate 76,196 of NZ_JAOWDM010000084.1, read as the reverse complement.
ACGGTTAGGCAGTATTCTTAAAATCCGAAATTGTTACCTTGGTTACTTGTACGTTTAAGCCAAAACGGTAAAGTAGTGCCCATAGCGAGGAAGCTGACAGGATAGACGACTCAGGATGAGGGTCAGGAGCGCCAGGAGGCGAAGACACAGGATTGTCAGGAAGACAAACGTCCGGAGACGTTAGTAAAAGGAAATGGAAACAACACGGAATGTTTCAGGCTAAGGGAAAAACAGGGTGTGTTGATAGCCAACAGGGATAGTAGAGCCCGTAAGGGTTGAGAGTCAGGAAAAAAGGCGACAGATTACTCTGTCGCCTTTTTTCTTTATTTCTGCTAGATTCCGGCGCAAATATATACTGAATAAAAACAGCCAAAGACGAATCATGATGAAACCAACTTCTACACCACGCGGTAAAGGTCCTGCAAAAGCGCGTCGTAAAACACGCGAAGAAATTAACCAGGAAGCTCGCGACCGTAAGCGCCAGAAAAAACACCGTGGCCATGCGGCGGGTAGCCGTGCGTCCGGAAGCGATGGCGCATCTGGTGGCGGAAAGCAAAATAAGCAACAAGATCCTCGTATTGGCAGTAAAACCCCCATTCCATTGGGCGTGACCGAAAAAGTCACCAAACAGCACAAACCGAAGAGTGAGAAACCTATGCTTTCACCACAGGCTGAGTTGGATTTACTGGAAACGGATGAGCGCCTGGATGCGCTGTTGGAACGTCTTGAAGCAGGAGAAACCCTGAGTGCGGAGGATCAGACCTGGGTTGATGCCAAGCTGGATCGCATTGATGAGCTGATGCAAAAGCTGGGTCTCTCTTACGATGACGAGGAAGACGAGGAAGAAGAAGAAAAACAGGAAGACATGATGCGCCTGCTGAAAGGCGGCAACTAACGGTTTTACACCGTGGGTCTTCCCGTCCTGCTTATAACCCTTCCGGTTATATGTTATCTGGTGTGGTTATTCGTTAAACTACAGCGGTTGTCGCGGCGACAGAAGTGGCTGCGCAACCGGCTTATTACTCGCACAGGGGTTAAGCCGGTACGCCGTACCCGCCAGAGACGCCATCGGAAGGAGTGAGCATGTCAGAGCAGCTAATAGACTGGGACCTGGCCCTGATCCAGAAATATAACTATTCCGGGCCACGATATACCTCGTACCCAACCGCGCTGGAGTTTTCTGAAGACTACGGCGCCGAGGCGTTTTTAAACGCTGTGGCGCGTTACCCTGAGCGTCCGCTCTCGTTGTACGTTCACATCCCGTTCTGCCATAAACTGTGTTACTTCTGCGGCTGCAACAAGGTTGTGACGCGTCAGCAGCATAAAGCCGATCAATACCTCGATGTGTTAGAACAAGAGATCATTCATCGCGCACCGCTGTTTGCCGGACGCCATGTCAGCCAACTGCACTGGGGCGGCGGCACGCCAACGTACCTGAATAAAGCGCAAATCAGCCGTTTGATGTCGTTGCTGCGTGGCAACTTCAACTTTAATGCGGACGCGGAAATCTCGATCGAAGTTGATCCACGTGAAATTGAGCTGGATGTACTCGATCACTTACGTGCTGAAGGTTTTAATCGCCTGAGCATGGGCGTACAGGATTTCAATAAAGAAGTTCAGCGTCTGGTTAACCGTGAGCAGGATGAAGAATTTATCTTTGCGCTGCTGAATCATGCGCGGGAGATTGGCTTTACCTCGACGAACATCGATCTGATTTATGGCCTGCCAAAACAGACGCCGGAGAGCTTTGCCTTTACCCTGAAACGTGTGGCTGAGCTGAATCCAGACCGATTGAGCGTTTTTAACTACGCGCATTTGCCAACGCTGTTTGCTGCTCAGCGCAAAATCAAAGATGCCGATCTGCCCAGCGCGCAACAGAAGCTGGATATCCTGCAGGAGACCATCTCGTCACTGACCGAAACCGGTTATCAGTTCATTGGCATGGATCACTTTGCTCGCCCGGATGACGAACTGGCGATTGCTCAACGCAAAGGTGTGCTGCATCGTAATTTCCAGGGGTATACCACCCAAGGGGATACCGATCTTTTGGGGATGGGCGTATCGGCCATCAGTATGATTGGCGACAACTACGCGCAGAACCAAAAAGAGCTGAAGCGCTATTATCAGCAGGTAGACGAGCAGGGGAACGCGTTATGGCGTGGAATTGCGCTGACCCGCGATGACTGTATTCGTCGGGATGTGATTAAGCTGCTGATCTGCAACTTCCGCCTCGACTATGCCGCCGTGGAACAGCAATGGGATCTGAATTTTGCTGACTATTTTGCCGAAGACCTGAAACTGCTGGCGCCGCTGGCGAAGGATGGGCTGGTGGATGTGAATGAGAAGGGGATTCAGGTTACGCCTAAGGGCCGCCTGCTGATTCGGAATATTTGCATGTGCTTTGATGCCTATCTGCGCCAGAAAGCGCGGATGCAGCAGTTCTCACGCGTCATTTAGCCGGGTTGCCCGGTGGCGCTGCGCTTACCGGGCCTACGAAATATCAATAC